>CAYFVJ010000101.1:0-2074 GCA_964346555.1 uncultured Alteromonadaceae bacterium
GTAACATCCTGCCCCTCTTGTGAAGTGCATCGGGAGCGCCTGTCAGCATGGCCAATGCATCCCTGGCCGAGTTGCTGGTGGCCGATAATTTTCGCGCGGCGGGACGCATCGGCCTGCTCGGGATTCTGCTCTGGCTGCCGGCAGCGCGGCGCAAACGGCTCGAACGCTGGCTGCGCGGCCGCGAGGAATATCACAGGCTGGCGCGCGCGGACTGGGTGCTCATGAGCTGGGGCAAGAGTGGCCGCACCTGGCTTCGGGTCATGCTGTCGCGTGCCTACACTCTGATCGGCGATCTGCCCGCGAGTGAACTGCTGGATTTTGACAACCTGCGCCGCCGCGACGCGCGCCTGCCCGCCGTGTTCTTCACCCACAACAACTATCTGCGCGACTACACGGGCAATTACGACAGCAAGGCACACTTTGCCGGCAGAAAGATGGTGCTGCTCGTGCGCGATCCGCGGGACGTGGCGGTGTCACAGTATTTTCAGTGGCAGTATCGCATGCGCCGGGGCAAGAAATTCATCAACGATTACCCGGCGCACGGGACGCATATCGACGCCTGGACCTTCGTCACCGACCCGGCAGTGGGTGTGCCGCGGATCGTTGACTATTTCAACGACTGGGCGCGCTCGCGCCAACAGCTCGACGACCTGCTGATCGTTCGCTACGAAGACATGCGTCATGATCCGGGAGCCGTGCTGGCGCGCATTCTCGAGTTCACCGGCACACCGCTCAGCGAAAGCCAGGTTGCAGAGGCGGTCGAGTTCGCCGCCTACGACAACATGAAGAAAATGGAGCGAGAGCAGTTCTTCAAGGGCAGTGGCGCGCGCGTCAGGCCCGGCGACCGGGACAATCCGGCATCCTTCAAGGTACGCAAGGCCCGGGTCGGCGGTTATCGCGAGCACTTCGACGCGGCTCAACGCGCGGAGCTTGCGGCCATGGTGGCGACGCTCGATCCGGTATTCGGCTATGCGGACGACACCAGGCTCGGAGAGAGAACTCTGTGAGGTATGTGTTCCCGAAGATGCGTCACGCGGCCACTGTGCTGCGCAAGAAGCTGGCGCGGCGCCTGCTCAAGCTCCGTATGCGAGGCCGACCGCAGGCGGAAGCAATTGCGGCGGAACGGGAGCTGCGTGGCCGGGAACAGGTGGCGCGGCTGCGCGAAGCTGATATCGTGATTGTTTCATACGGCAAGAGCGGTCGTACCTGGCTGCGGGTCATGCTCTCGCACCTGTTTCGTATCCGCCACGGTCTGCCGGCGAACGCGTTGCTGGGCTTCGATAACTTTAACCAGATGGATCCGGCCATACCCAAGATATTCTTTACCCACGACAATTACATCAAGGATGCCACCGGGGATCCGCACAGCAAGGCGCCCTTTTACGACAAGCCCGTGGTGCTGATGGCTCGCGACCCGAGGGACGTTGCGGTGTCGCAGTTTTTCCAGTGGAAATTCCGCCTGAAGCCGAACAAGGTTGCCTTGAATAATTATCCGCCGCGGGATACGCCGGTCAGCGTGTACGACTTTGTCACCGGTGACAACGATGGCGGCAGCCTGCGCGTCGTGATTGACTACCTGAATACCTGGGCCACTGAGTCGACGAAAGTCCGGCGATTTCACCTGCTGCGTTACGAGGATCTGCGCGTCGATCCCCACGGCGAGTTGTCGCGGCTACTGAACTTCATGCAGGTGGATGCCAGCGCCGAGGAACAGGCCGCCGCGATAGAGCACGCGTCATTTGAAAACATGCGCAAAATGGAGGGGGCGGAAACGTTCCAGTCGAGCAGAATGCGCGCGGGGGATCGGGATAATCCCGACAGCTACAAGGTGCGCCGCGCCAAGGTCGGCGGCTACCGGGACTACTTCAGCGATGCCGAGGTTGACGAGATTGATCGGCAGATGAACGCTTCGCTGCATCCTCTCTATAATTATGGGGAGTAGAGGGCAGGTGCGGTCAGGACCCCATGAAGAGCCATGGCTACGCGCTCGACCCAGTCGAGAATTCTTGAGTCCGCTATCGGGCTGTTTAACACGGTACATGTTATAAGGGTAATCTCCCGCCGTATTGCGACA
>CAYFVJ010000101.1:2174-9664 GCA_964346555.1 uncultured Alteromonadaceae bacterium
CGGGCTGTTTAACACGGTACATGTTATAAGGGTAATCTCCCGCCGTATTGCGACACTGCCGAGCGCGGCTGCATACGCATAATGCGTTGCATCATCAGCGGCGTTTCGCCGACTTGTCGCCTGCGAGCGGCGTTTTTCAGCGCGACCGGTGCTCAGGCCAGTAACCAGTTCTCAACGGGCAGCGACGGAACGCGCTCGAACTCGCGCGTATTGGCGGTGACGAGCGTTAGTCCTGTGGCCAGTGCGTGCGCGGCGATCAGCAGGTCGTTAGGGCCAATCGGCGTGCCACGCCGCGTGAGTTGCTGGCGGATTTCGGCGTAGTGCTGGTCTGCCGGCGGCTCCAGAGGCAGGATCTCGATCGCGGACAACAACAGATCGATGCGTTCGCGAAGTTGCCTGGAATCTGATTTTGCGGCGCCGTAGCGTAGTTCCGCAGCCACTACGATATTGGTGCAGATCGCCGTCTCTCCGATATCAACAATCCGGTGGGCAACATTACCGTCTGGTCTACGAACAAGGTCTGAGACGATATTTGTGTCGAGCAGATACCTAAGCGGCATGCTCAGATGTCCACATCGTTCAGCGTCGGCAGGTCGGCGTCCACGTCAGGGAAGTTGTTTTCCAGTGGTTCCAGAGACGCCAGCACAGCCAGGAGTCCTCCCTTGCGAACCGGCTCGATAATCAGGCGATCCCCGTCTCTACGCAGCACGGCTTCGTCTGCGTCAAGCTCAAATTCACGCGGAATGCGCAGGGCCTGATTGCGCCCGTTACGGAAGAGACGGACGTGCCGTTCAGTTTCGAGCATTTCGAGTACCCTTTTATACGCATATGCCAAAGCATATGGCGTAAGCGGCAGTCCGTCAAGCGTTGAGGTCGGTTCTTGTTGGGGTCGGCCCTGTTGAGCTCATGTCCCGCCAGGACATGAGCCCAACAGGGCATTATCAGGCGCCCACCAGCTCCAGCGCGTCCTCTCTTACATGCCCCTGCCGGATCTCGTCGCGCAGCCTGGATTCGGTGATGACGCCTTGCTCCAGGCACTCCCTCACCAGGCCAAAGAAGAATGCTTCCTGCGCCGGGTCCGGATGCGCGGCGTAGGTGCCGGCGAACCTGTAGTCGCCGAACAGGGCGCGCCGCGCGCGGCGCAGCCAGTGGCGGGGCGGGAACAGCTGGAAGGTGTCTGCCGGGCGGTAGTCGATGGGCAGTCCCGTCTTCCAGGGCTGGGTCTTGCGCTTGGTGTTGTGCAGGAGCTTTGTGTCTGCGTCCAGGTGGTCGAAGTCGTTCCAGCAGTTCTCTAACAGGCCGATGCTGGCTGGATCCTCCAGCTTGAGTGAAATCCAGTCCATGTAGTCGCGCCGTGCCGGTTCGAACATGGCGGTGAAGTCGTGTTCGAAGTTCCAGTGCGAGAGCCTGGCGCAGTCCAGCAGCATCACGCTGGACGCGTAGGCTCCCTTGCGGCCCTTGTTGCCGGACTTGGGGCGACACAGAATGGCGGCGCCCTGCATGTCCCGTTCCAGCAACTCGAGAATATCGCCGACGGCGAAAATGTCCGGGTCCATGACGACCGCGCGCCCCGCGTAGTTCATCAGCTGGGGTGGCGCAAAACGCAGGGGAGTAAAGGACTGCAGATCAGCATTGAGCCAGGGACGCATCTCGCCATCACGCAGGTAGCGACGACCCTCGTGCTCGGCCATGACGGGGAAGTCCCTGACCTCTATAAAGCGCACATCGAACGCATCCGGATTGGCGCTGTTCTTCTGCAGCGAGTAGCGGCTGACCATTGCGCCCAGCATCTGCTTGTCATTCGTGTGTATGAAGACGGTCGCTTTCACGGCATTCACCCGGTGTTTATCCTGTGCCATAGTTTACGCGCTGACAGCCCCGTCAAAAACGCCTGACCACGTGCCGGATGCGCCTGCCTTATCTTTTCGAACAGGAAATCACCGTGCCATCTGACGTTCCCGACATGCCCCTGCCCCGGGTCTGGTGCCTGTTCGGCTACAAAGCCGGTGACAACGCGCAGGTGGCCGCACTGGCAGACATCCTTGAATGGCCGTGGACAGCGAAACACATTCGCGCCCGCTCGTGGGAGCTGGTAGCGCACCTGACTCTGCGCGTGACCCTCGCAGGTATCGATCGCCGCCGCTCGAGTCTACTGACTCCCCCCTGGCCCGACCTTGTGCTCACCGCCGGTCGGCGCAACGAACCGGTAGCCCGCTGGATACAGGCGCAAAGTCGGGGGCGCACCCGGCTCGTGCACATAGGCCGGCCCTGGGCGCCCCTGGCGAGCTATGACCTGATTGTCACCACGCCGCAATACGACCTGCCGCGCAGCTCGAATATCCAGCACAACACGCTGCCGCTGCACGACCATGACGCCCAAGCGCTGGCCCGTGAAGCAGTCGCGCTGGCGCCACAGCTGGCCGCACTGCCATCACCGCGCATCGCGGTACTGCTGGGCGGTGACAGCGGCAGGATTGTCTTCAACCGAGACAAGGGGCGGCGCCTCGGCGAGCTAGCCGACACCCTGGTACGCGCCTCATCCGCCTCCATGCTCCTGACCAGCAGCCCGCGCACGCCGACAGCGGCGGTCGATGCCTGCGTCGGGGCCATCACGACACCAGCCTTTGTACACCGCTGGTCCGCCGGCGCCCCGAACCCCTATCGCGGTATACTCGCAAGCGCAGACGCGTTTATTGTCACCGCCGAGTCCATGTCGATGCTTGCCGAGGCCAGTGCGATGAACAGGCCGCTATATATTTTCGACATGGCAGACGACCCCGCACAGCCCTGGTGGCGACACGCCCACGCCTGGCGCTACAAGCCCCTGAGCGATCGCATCGCCATGCGCGTCGCCCCCCGGCGCATGCGCCGCGATGTAGCTCGCATACAGAACACCCTGGTCAGCGCCGGCACAGCGCAGTGGCTGAACGAAGCATCAGCCGCTGCCGGCCTGCCGGCGAGCGCCAGCGGCGGCCCCGACGTCAAGCCGAGCCCTGACGAACTGGCCGCCACCGCAGCCAGAGTCAAAGCACTCCTGCAACAACGCTAGATGTCCAATGAACCTATCGGTTCAAACCGAGCCTGAAGTCGACTAGCACCTGCCGCCTGCGCAACAGGTAGGCCCTGCCGCCACATCCCCCTCCCACCGACCGTCTGCGGCCAGGACGGCCGCAGTCGAGCTGCCATGGATGGCGTCCTTGCGTGTCGGTGGGAGGGGGATGTGGCGGCAGGGCCGGCGATGGCGGAGCCACCAAGGCCGCAGCGGAGCCACCAAGGATGGAGTCAATGCGTGCCGGCAGAAGGGGGCTATGGCAGCAAGGCCGGCGAAGGTGGGAGCCACCACGCCCACAGCCGCCCTATCCGGCGGCAGGCTCCTTACCGGCGCTGCGCAGCAGCGTAAAGGTCGTCATCGGGGCGCTGATAATGAAAAGCCAGTAGCGGAAATCGAAGTTGAGCAGGCGGACGTTACTCAGGCTGCTGGCCAGCAGCAGACACATGGCGCAGGCGAGGAAAAGCCCTGTGTCGGCAGGCAGGTCGCCCCTGCGCCAGGCCCGCCAGCCGCCCGCCAGGGTGTACTTCACGCACAGCAGAAAAAGCAGCAGGCCAAGCATCCCATAGCGCACGAGAATGTCTACGGCGACGTTGTGGTAGTCATTGAATTTTGGAAGGATGCGGTCATCGCTGGCGAGCAGGGTGAGTTTAGTCGCCGCCGGACCCTTGCCCAGCAGGGGCGCTTCCAGCCAGTGCTGGACTCCTTCCCGCAGCATGTTGACCCGTGCGCCGATACTGTGATCCCGACCGCGTTCATCGCCGCTGCTTATGGCGTTCAGGTTGCGTTCCAGCAGGAGTCCTATGGTGTGCTGTTCCTGTGACAGCCGCTCAATCAGCGTGGTCGTGTTGAGGCCCGCCAGGGTCAGCAGCAGGAGCAGTGGAACGCCCGGCAGGGCGAGTCCGGGAAGGCCGCCGCGGCGCCAGGCGCAGCGCAGGGTGAAGAGTCCCGCGAGCGCCAGCAATGGCAGCAATGCCAGCCAGGCGGCGCGGCTCTGGGACACAATGACCCACTGCAGGCTGGCGGCGGCGAGCGCTGTCAACAGCAGGAGGCTGGCTGCCATGCCCGGTTTGCTGCGCGCGCTGGCGACGACGCGCGGTGCATACATTATCAGCCCCAGAAGCAGCGTGCCGGCATAGTAGCCCAGCGGGATGCTGTTCAGACCGAGCCCGAGCCGCATCTGCCACCAGGGCCGCGGGTAGTCGAACTGCCAGTCGAAATGCCACAGCCTGGCGGCGACAAAGCCGATGGCCGCGAGGCTGAACAGGCGCAGGATACGTGCATGGTCACCGCGCAGGGCCCAGGCGATGGCGATAAAGGTGCAGAGATAGAGAATACGCGCGGCGTCCTTGCTGTGTAGCAGCGCATGCTGCGGTGTCTCGGCAATGGCAAGTCCGGTGCGCGCAATGGTGTATACAGCCAGGGCAGCCGTGCTCCAGAACAGCGGCGAAACCCGCAGTACCTGCCAGGCATCAGTGCGCTCACGCCACAGTGCAAAAAGCATCAGCAGACAGCCGACTACCGCAAGGGCTCGCTGGCTGAAGGCGGCCAGGGCAAACAGGTACAGGCCGACAGCGCCCGGGTCGCGCGCCAGCCAGTGCCGCGGTCGCTGTGTCACTTGAAGATACCTCGCCGGTAAAGTCCCCAGAAGAATCCCCAGGCGTGAATGAGCGGGCGGCGGCGCACGCGCGCGGGTATCTCGATGGTTTCGCCTGAATGACGCTCGAGCTTCCAGGCAATGTAATCGAGCCCGCCCTGAAAGGTGAAAAGTGCCTTGACCAGGCGAACGATGGACAGGGACTTGCCGAGGACACGGCGCGACGCCCAGGCGAGGCGCCCACGGAACCGCTGCCGCGAAGACATCGTGTGTCGGTATTCCGCTGGCGATACCGACAGGTCAATCGTCAGCGACGCTGCGACGGCGTCAGTGCCGGCGGCGCGAATGGCCGCGTTCAGGTAGAAGTCATCCGCCGCGCTGACCAGCTCCCGCGTGCGCCCCGGACGTTCCGTGCGCAACTCGGTTGCGTAGCTGAGCTGCAGGGCGTCGACCCACAGGTCAGTGACGGCCCCTCGCGCGGGCAGGACGGGCAGGCTGCGTCTGAGCAATGTCTGCGAGGCACTCTGCAATGCACCGGCGATTGTGTCGCGCGTGCGCTCGTCACCGACCCGGGCGAGTGCGACCGGCTGCGCGAAGCGTCCCCAGAAATAGGACTCAAAGCGCCCGGGGCCACAGACGTGTTGAAAATCTGCGAGCGAGATAACACTGACCTTACTGCGTAGCATGCGTTCGCCGCTCGCGTGCCGGGCATAGAAGACGTTGGGTGGTAACAGCCAGTTGGCGACCGCTGGCACAGCGCGGCTGTAAGCCTTGCGGTAACGGCTGCACAGCAGATACAGATCGATCAGGCCGTCGAAAATATCGCCGCTGCGCAGGCATGAGCCATACACGAGCACGCCGAGGATGGCACCGTGATGCTGCACTTCCAGGGTATCCAGCAGGCCGTCAAGTGCGCGCTGCTCGGCGTCACCCAACGGCAGCGACGCAAAAACATGCGCTTCAGAAGGTTTCACCGGAGCCGCAGAAACGTCATAGGTGAACTGGCTGTGACGCGCAGCGGTCCCATGGGGTCGAGGAGCTCGCCATCCAGGTTGATCGGCCCGGCTATATTCATGCGCATCTCGCTGGCGTTGATCGATCGGTAGCCGCGGTCGGGGCGGGCGCCGCGACCGGGACTGCCGCGTATGATAGAGATAAAGTTCGGCAGGAAGTAGCGGCAATCGCGTTCCACCAGCGTCAGCTGCAGTGGCCCGTCGCCCACCCCCCAGAAGGGGCGCATACCGAATGACAATCGCTGCAGGGTGGATAGCGCAAGAATCAGTGCATCGTGTTCCTGCGCCGGTGCGTTATCAATCGACAGGGATACCTGAACGCCTGCGCTGAAGGCCGGATCCTTGCGCAGCAGACCCCACACAGTGCGCAATGTGGTGAGCGCGAGACTGGCGTCATCGCGCAAGCCGCGGGCATGAATTTCGCGGTGGGCGTAGTCGGTACCGCTGATAATCGCACCGCCGCCCAGAAACATGCCGTGATGAATTGCGCCATTCATCTCCAGGCGCAGCAGGCGACGTTGCCTGCGTTCGCCGGCTTCCCGCAGCGTCTCCGGCTGCGTCGTCCAGTGGCAGAGTCTGGATACCGCGGCGCGCAGATTTCCGCATACGCCGACATCACCGGCGGTCATGTTCGCTGTACCCGCGGGCAGCACGGCGATCAGCGGCAGTTGCGGGAATCTGCTGCTTTGCAGCAGCGCACCGAGAACGGCCGACACGCTGCCATCGCCGCCATTGATGACGAGCGTGTCTATACCGAGTGACGCCAGCTTTTCGAGCGCGCCAGGAATGTCGGCGGCACGGCGGGTCACCGTATGTGCAGCGACGGCGTCACAGGCTGCCAGTGCAGACTGGATGGCGGGGAAGTGGTCTCGGTTGTGGCCGCTGGCAGGGTTGCTGATTACGCCGATGCGGGCGCCCGCTGCGCTCACGGCGTGGGTAAGGGCCGCAAGCGACTGGCCAGGTCTCGCTCAATCCGGGTGTTGGCCTCGATAAGATTCAGCTCCGCCCGCCCGAAGCGCGGCGCATCGCCGCGCAGGCGCAGTGGCAGGCCCGTATCCCGGTCCATAAAGATACGGATCCTGCCGCTCATGCCCATGAGCATGATGTCGGCGCCCTCCGGATTGCTCGCCAGGGGAAGCATACGCAGCGTAAGTATCTGGCAGCGCCGGTCGACTTCGACTTCCTGGGCATTCACGGTCAGGGTGTTTTCCACCATCACGGTCTTGTCTGACAGATTCGCCTCGAGATAGAAAAAATTGTGGTCATTATGTATCAGGTAATCGTCGGCGCGCTGCGGATCTGCCGACAGCGTTGGCAGCAGCAGAAAAATCCCATGGGTGGCGACAATATGTCTGCCCGTCGCCTCAGGGGGAAGTGCGACCTCCATTTCGTTGCTCACGGGCCAGTCCGAAGGAGATACGCTGGTGTCACCCGAAGGCGGCTCGCGGCGCTCGCGAAATATAGCGTTATCCCGGTAGTCATGGATTTTCACACGCGATTCCCGCCCCCGGCTGAGGCGCCAGCGGAACTGTACAGCGCCTGTGTCGGCGTCCATCGTCAGCGTTATCTGTTCGCTGTTGCTGGCGATGTAGTTATTGACTTCCAGCGAGAGGTAGCGCGGCGAATTGTCCTCCGCGGTATCCGCCGCCGCATCGACCTCGCTGGCGCCACGGGCATCGGTGAATTCGCTCAGTGTGAGCACGCCGCGCGCGGTGGCCCAGAAGCTCTTCCTCTCGAATACCAACTGCTCCCATGCGGGCAGTTCCATGGCCTGGGCGGGGCCCGCCAGCAGGTACGCGAGTAAGCACAACGGCAGTCGACGCGACCTGAG
>CAYFVJ010000102.1:0-9616 GCA_964346555.1 uncultured Alteromonadaceae bacterium
GCCCCCTCGAGGAGTAGAAGCTGTGCCTGACGAGCGTAGACCTGCAGCATGCGGTTGCCGACGAACCCGTGGCAGACACCGACGGCTACTGCGATCTTGCCGATTTTCTTCGCCAGTATCATGAATGTACTGAGCACCTCCGGCGCGGCGCGTTCGGGGCGCACGACCTCGAGCAGCTTCATGACGTTGGCCGGGCTGAAGAAGTGTGCGCCGATCACATCCTGTGGCCGCTCAGTGGCGTCGGCGATCGCGTTGATGTCCAGGTAGGAGGTATTGGTAGCAAGGATGCATCCGGCCTTGCAGGTCGCGTCCAGCTGTCGGAATACATCCTGCTTGATTGCCAGATCCTCGAAAACTGCCTCGACGACCAGATCGACATCGGCGATCTCGCGATATTCCGTGACGCCGCGAATACAGGCAATACAGTCATCGACCTGTGACTGTGTTAGGCGCTTGCGCCGCACCGAGTTCTGATAGTTCTCGCGCACTTTTTCCAGTCCGCGATCGAGGTTCTCCTGTGACATCTCGACCAGAGTCACCGGTATCCCCGCATTCGCAAAGCACATGGCGATACCGCCACCCATGGTTCCGGCACCGATGACAGCGACGCGGTCAATCTGGCGCGTTGGCGTATCGGCGGGGATGTCGGGGATTTTTGCTGCGCTGCGTTCGGCGAAGAACACGTGGCGCAGCGCGGCGGACTGCGGTGAGTCCCGGCACTCGAGGAAGCGCTTGCGCTCTTCCTCCAGGCCCTCAGGCAGCGGCGACTGAAGTGCCAGCTCTACAAGGTCGATAATGTGTCCCGGGGCGATCTGCCCACGGCTCTTTCTGGCGATGTCCCGGCGCCGGTTGTCGAACAGGTCCGGTGACTCCGGAGCCGGTGCATTGATCTCGCGGGTCGGTCGCGGCGGTACGTCGCTCTCGACCAGTGACAGGGCCCAGTCGCGAGCCGCTGCGTCCAGGTCGCCTTCCAGCAGCCGGTCAATCAGGCCGGCCTCCAGGGCTTGCGCTGCCTTGATCGGCTTGCCGCTGAGGATCATGTCCAGTGCCATAGGTGCTCCCGCCAGGCGTGGCAGGCGCTGCGTGCCGCCGGCACCGGGTAGCAGGCCGAGATTGACCTCGGGCAGGCCGAGGCGGGCATCCGCGGTGGCCGCGCGGTAGTGGCAGGCCATGGCCAGTTCCAGTCCACCACCGAGGGCGGTGCCGTGGAGTGCGCTTGCGACCGGCTTGGGAAAGTCTTCCAGCGCGTTCAGGACATCCGGCAGGTGCGGCTCTCTGGGCGGCTTGCCGAATTCACTGATGTCGGCGCCGGCGACAAACGTTCTGCCTGCGCAGCGGACTAACAGTAGCCGGCTGTCGTCTTTTCGCGCGGTTTCCAGCGCCGTCATGATGCCGGCCCGAACGCCCTGTGAAAGCGCGTTCACCGGCGGATTGTCGATAATCATCACGCCGACGCCCTGCTCGACCCTGTAGCTGACCGGATGGTCCTGCATGCGAAAAACTCCTCTACAGTAATGTGTTACACAATGCTTTACTGATAGCGTAAATTGTGTATCATGTTGTTACCAGTTGCACGTCTGCTGCGCCATGCGGTACGTCACGAATCGCGGCCTGCAACGATAATAAGTGCGTCAGCTTACAGGAGGAAGCGCGATGAAGCTGCAGAGCTACGTCACGGGGAAATGGCAGGAGGGCGCCGGCGCCGGTGTTTGCGTCTGTGATCCGACGACCGGAGACTCGATTTGCCATGTCAGCAGCGACGGTGTCGATTTCGCGGCTGTGCATCGCTATGCGCGGGACGTTGGCGGCCCAGCGCTGCGGGAGATGACTTTCCACGAGCGCGCCGAGGCGCTGAAGGCAATGGCGAAGCGCCTCATGGAGAACAAGGAATCATTCTACGCTCTATCCACCCGCACGGGCGCCACCCGCGCCGATGGCTGGGTCGATATCGAAGGGGGCATCGGCACGGTTTTCGCGTACGCAAGCCTGGTGCGCCGCGAAATGCCTAACGATGTCATGATGGTGGAGGGCGACGTAGAGCGCCTGTCCAAGAACGGTACGTTCCTCGGTCGCCACATTCTGACGCCCAGGCGCGGCGTATCCGTGCACATCAACGCTTTTAATTTCCCCTGCTGGGGCATGCTCGAGAAGATTGCTCCGAGTCTCGCCGCCGGCGTGCCGGTGATCGTCAAGCCGGCGACGTCCACGGCCTACCTGACGGCGGCAATGGTGCGCGACATCATCGACGGCGGTTTTCTTCCCGAGGGAGCCATCCAACTCATCTGCGGCTCCGTTGGCGATCTTCTGGACCAGCTCGACGAGCAGGATGCGGTCACGTTTACCGGCTCTGCGTCGACCGGGCGCAAGCTCAGCACCCACCCCAACATTGTTGCCAACGCTGTACCCTTCAACATGGAAGCCGATTCGCTCAACTGCGTCATTCTCGGGGAAAGCGTGCAGCCCGACGATCCCGAGTTCGACCTGTTTATAAAGGAAGTGGCTCGTGAGATGACCGTCAAGACCGGCCAGAAGTGTACGGCAATACGCCGCGTGATCGTGCCGCGTGATCGCCTGCAGGCCGTCGGCGATGCGCTGGTAGCCCGGCTGGGCAAAGTCACGGTGGGAGACCCGGGCACCGAAGGTGTGCGTATGGGGCCGCTGGTGGGGCGCGACCAGGCGGAGGACGTGCGCAGCAATGTGGCGCGGCTGGCGACAGAGTGCGACCTTGTCTGTGGCGGCGAGGCGATGCCGGCGCTGGTGGGCGCAGACGACAGCAGCGGCGCGTTTTTCCCGCCCACGCTCCTGCGCTGCAATTCACCGCTGACGCAAACCCTCGCGCACGAGGTAGAGGCCTTTGGGCCGGTGAGCACCCTGATGCCCTACAGCGGCATTGCCGAAGCCGCCACAATTGCGCAGCTGGGCAAGGGCAGTCTCGTGGCGTCACTGTTCACCTATGATGATGCCGAGGCGAGGGCGGTGATTCTGGAAACCGCTGCCTGGCACGGGCGCATGCTGATCATCAACCGCGACTGCGCGGGTGAATCGACGGGCCATGGCTCGCCGCTGGCACCCCTGGTGCACGGCGGTCCGGGCCGCGCCGGCGGTGGCGAGGAACTGGGCGGCCTGCGCGCGGTAAAGCACTACATGCAGCGCACGGCCCTGCAGGGCTCGCCGACCACGCTGATGGCGATCACGTCGGAGTATCATCCGGGTGCGACAGTCTACAGCGACGATATACACCCGTTCCGCAAGTACTTCGAGGATCTGAAAATCGGCGAAACCCTCGTAACCCATCGGCGTACGGTAACCGAAGCCGACATCGTGAACTTCGGCTGCCTCAGCGGCGACCATTTCTATGCGCATTTTGACGAGATCGCTGCCCGCGACTCCTTTTTCGGCAAGCGGGTTGCCCACGGTTACTTTGTTATTTCCGCCGCCGCGGGACTGTTTGTGCACCCGGCCCAGGGTCCTGTGCTGGCCAACTATGGCCTCGAGAACCTGCGCTTCATCGAGCCGGTGGCGCCTGGCGACACAATCTGCGCAAAGCTCACCGTGAAAAACAAGATCAGCAAGACGCCGCGGGGCGACGAAAAACCCAGTGGCGTGGTGGTGTGGGCTATCGAGGTCAGCAACCAGTCGGATGAGCCCGTCGCGCTTTACGATATCCTGACGCTGGTCGAACGTCGCGACGCTTGAATGGCAGTGCACGAACAAGGAGACACGACTATGGCCTATGACAGTATCCAGTTCGAGATTGATGCCGGTGTCGCGCGCTTGACGCTGGATCGGCCAGAGACGCTCAACAGCTTTACTGCGGCGATGCACGCAGAGGTGCGCGAGGTACTCGAACTGGCCGCATCCGACACACAGGTACGCGCGGTGCTCATAACCGGCAACGGGCGCGGATTCTGTGCGGGGCAGGATCTCAATGACCGGGCGGTCACGGCGGATCAGGCACCGGTGGACCTCGGCGACTCTGTTGAAAAGTTCTACAATCCGCTGATTCGGCTCGTCACCTCCATGGAAAAGCCTGTCGTCTGCGCGGTAAACGGCATTGCCGCGGGCGCGGGAGCTAATCTGGCGCTGGCCTGTGACATTGTTATTGCCGGCCGTTCGGCCGCCTTCCTGGAATCGTTCGCCCGGCTGGGTCTGGTACCCGACTCCGGGGGAACCTGGATACTGCCGCGTCTGGTCGGCATGGCGCGTGCGCGTGGAATGGCCATGCTCGCCCCGAAAATCTCTGCCGAGCAGGCTCTCGCCTGGGGTATGATCTGGGACGTCGTAGACGACGATGAGCTGGCGGCGACGGCCCGCGAACTGGCCGGTCAACTGGCCACACAGCCGACGCGGGGCTTTGCATTTACCAAGCGCGCACTGGCGGCGTCGACGACCAACACGCTGGATGCACAGCTCGATCTCGAGCGCGACCTGATGCGCGCCGCTGGCAGGACACACGATTACCGCGAGGGTGTTGCGGCTTTTCTGGAAAAACGCACGCCTCAGTACCGGGGCGCCTGATGACGGATTCCGGACGCGCACTTGCCCGGGCCTGTGCCGACGCGATGTGGGCGGAGGATCACGCCACACAGGCCCTGGGCATGACGATCGACGTAATTGATAGAGGTATTGCGGAGTTATCAATGACGGTGCGCAAGGACATGGTCAACGGCTATGGGCTGTGCCACGGGGGGCTTATTTTTACGCTCGCGGACAGCGCCTTCGCCTACGCCTGCAACACGCACAACCGTCGAACCGTCGCTTCCGGGGCACGCATAGAGTTTCTCGCGCCGGCACGCCTTGACGATCAGCTGACAGCGCGCGCCACCCAGCTGTCCCAGGGGCGCAGCACCGGCGTGTACGATGTGCTTGTCAGCAGAGCGGGTGGCGAGCGGGTGGCGCTCTTTCGCGGCAACGCGCACCGCATCGCCGGAAATGTGGTGGATGATAACGATGGAGAGCCCGACTGATGCAGGACGCTTTTATCTGTGACGCGATCCGCACGCCCATCGGGCGTTACGCGGGAGCCCTGTCAGGCGTGCGCGCCGACGACCTCGGCGCCGTGCCGATGCGCGTCCTGTGCGAGCGCAACCCCGATGTCGACTGGTCGCAGGTTGACGATGTCTGGTATGGCTGCGCTAACCAGGCTGGTGAAGACAACCGCAATGTGGCGCGTATGAGTCTTTTGCTTGCCGGTCTGCCTGACAACGTGCCCGGTGTCACACTGAACCGCCTGTGCGGCTCGGGGATGGATGCCGTAGGCAGCGCGGCCCGCGCTATCCGCTGCGGCGAGGTAGAGCTGGCGATTGCCGGCGGTGTGGAGTCCATGTCGCGCGCGCCTTTTGTAATGAGCAAGTCGGGCAGCGCCTTCGGCCGCGACGTCAAACTGCACGACACGACCATAGGCTGGCGCTTTGTCAACCGTTTGCTGGAGAAGCAGTATGGCATCGACTCGATGCCGGAGACCGCGGAGAACGTCGCGCAGGCGTTTGCAGTCAGCCGTGAGGATCAGGACGCGTTCGCCCTGCGCAGCCAGCAGCGCACCGTTGCCGCGCAAGCATCGGGTCGACTGAACGACGAGTTGACGCCGGTGAGTATCCCCCAGCGCAAGGGTGAGCCGGTGGTTGTGTCGCGGGACGAGCACCCGCGCGAGACCTCGCTGGAGGCACTGGCGAAACTGCCGACGCCATTCCGCGACAACGGTTCGGTGACCGCAGGCAACGCCTCCGGCGTCAATGATGGTGCCTGCGCGCTCGTTCTGGCGTCGCAGGCGGCGGCCTCCCGACAGGGACTGACACCGCGGGCGCGGGTTGTGGCCATGGCCACCAGTGGTATTGCGCCGCGAATCATGGGCTACGGTCCGGTGGAGGCGACGCGTAAAGTGCTGGCGCTGTCTGGTCTGGCACTGGATGACATGGACGTCATTGAACTGAACGAGGCGTTTGCGGCGCAGTCGCTGGCTGTCATGCGGGCGTTGGAGCTCCCCGACGACGCCTCACAGGTGAATCCGAACGGTGGGGCTATTGCCCTCGGACATCCGCTGGGAATGAGCGGTGCGCGTCTGGTAACAACTGCGCTGTACGAACTTCAGCGCCGGGATGGCCGGTATGCACTGTGCACGATGTGCATCGGTGTCGGTCAGGGTATCGCGCTGGTGATTGAGCGCGTCGGGAAATAGATGAAGTGGCGAGGAGATCGATGATGAGCAATATTACGGATATTGAGACGAAAGAAAATGAGACCCTGTTCCAGGCACGGATCGATGCGGAGGAAAAGATCGAGCCGAAGGACTGGATGCCGGAGAAATACCGCAAGAACCTGATCCGTCAGATCGCGCAGCACGCGCACTCCGAGGTCATCGGCATGCAGCCGGAAGGCAACTGGATTACGCGCGCGCCGACCCTGCACCGCAAGTGCGTCCTGCTGGCCAAGGTACAGGATGAGGGCGGGCACGGCCTGTATCTTTACAGCGCTGCGGAGACGCTGGGCGTCACCCGCGAAGAGATGATCGAGGCACTTCACGAGGGGCGCGCAAAGTACGCGTCGATATTCAACTATCCGGCGCTTACCTGGGCGGATATGGGCGCAATCGGCTGGCTTGTGGACGGTGCGGCCATCGTCAACCAGGTGTCCCTGCAGCGCACTTCCTACGGCCCCTACGCCCGCGGCATGGTGCGGATCTGCAAGGAAGAGAGCTTCCACCAGCGCCAGGGCTACCACATCATGATGACGCTCGCGCGAGGTTCCGCCGAGCAGAAGGCGATGGCGCAGGACGCCCTCGATCGCTTCTGGTGGCCGTCGCTGATGATGTTCGGGCCGCATGACGGCGAGTCCGCCCACTCCGCGCAATCCATGGTCTGGAAGATCAAGCGTCAGAGTAACGATGAGCTGCGCCAGAAATTTGTCGACCAGTCCGTCCGCCAGGCCGAGGCAATCGGCCTGCGCATCCCTGATCCCGACCTGCGCTGGAACGAGGAACGCGGACATTATGACTTCGGTGAGATCGACTGGGACGAGTTCAACCGGGTGATTCAGGGTGACGGCCCCTGCAATCGCCAGCGCCTCGCCCACCATGTGCAGGCGCACGAGGAGGGTGAATGGGTGCGCGAGGCCATCGCCGCCTACGAGGCAAAGAAACGCCAGCGCCAGTCCAGCGAGGCGGCCTGAAGCCGCGAGGGAGGTCCGTGATGTCGACAGCCATGAGCCTGTTTGAAGTCTTTGTCCGCTCCCGCCGGGGACTGGATCACAAGCACGTTGGTAGCCTGCACGCCGAGGATCACGCGCAGGCGCTCGAGTACGCCCGTGACGTGTATACCCGGCGCGGTGAGGGTGTCAGTATCTGGGTGGTGCTGTCGTCGGATATTGTCGCGTCCCAGGAGGAGGACTGCGACAGCTTCTATGACCCACTGGACGACAAGCCCTATCGTCATGCCACGCACTACCAGCTCCCCCCCGAAGTCAACAACATGTGAGGAAAACCGCATGTCGGCCAACGTTTCAGACAGTGATCTCAGGGACTATACGGTGCGCCTCGGCGACGATGCGCTTATCCTGGGCCACCGCCTCTCCGAGTGGTGCAGCAAAGGGCCTTTTCTCGAGGAGGATCTGGCCCTGTCCAACGTCGCTCTCGACTACCTCGGTCGCGCGCGCATGCTGTATAGCTATGCTGCGGAGCTCACCGGCGGCGATGCGACCGAGGACAGCTTCGCCTATCAACGTGACTGCCGCGAATTTCGCAATCTGTTGATGCATGAATTGCCGCGCGGTGACTTCGCGTTCACGTTGGCGCGCCAGTACCTGCTGGATGAATACGGGCTGGCGTTCATGTCACAGCTGTGCGCTTCCGCGGATGAACGTCTTGCCTCGATCGCTGCAAAAGCGGTGAAGGAATCGCGCTATCACCGGCGGCGAAGCCGCGACTGGATGTTGCGACTCGGGGACGGTACCGAGGAGAGTCACCGGCGGCTGCAGCGTGCAGTACAGGATTTGTGGGGCTACACGCCGGAGTTGTTCGAGGCGGATGCACTGGAATCCGCGCTCGCTGCGGCAGGTGTCGCGGTGGACAGCACGGCACTCAGGCCGTCGTGGGAGCGCGCCGTGCGCGACACCCTGGCGGAGGCGACAATAGAGGTGCCGAAAGAGGACTGGTCAGTGCGCGGTGGCCGCGAGGGACTGCACACTGAGTTTCTCGGCCACCTGCTCAGTGACCTGCAGTTCATGCAGCGCGCCTACCCGGGGCTGGAATGGTGAGCGCATCGTTGTCTGAAACGGACCGTATTCCGCTGCTGCCGGCGGAAGAGTATGCGCGGCGACAGCGCCGGTCTCTCTCACCCCTGCCGGAGGTATGGGACCTGCTCGACAGCGTCACCGATCCGGAAATTCCGGCCATCAGCCTGTGGGAGCTGGGTGTCCTGCAGGATGTTGAGTGGCGGGGCGACACTCTGGTTGTCACCATTACGCCGACCTACTCTGGCTGTCCCGCCGTGCGCGTCATGCAGGAAGACGTGAGTAGCACCTTGGCCGACGCCGGCTATGCTGACCATCAGGTTGAAAGCCGCCTGTCGCCGGCCTGGTCCACGCAATGGATTACGCCTGAGGGAAGCAGGAAACTTGAAAATTGGGGAATCGCACCGCCGGTTGATGTGGAGCGTGGCGCTGTTCCGCGCTGCCCGCACTGCGGCAGTGACCATGTCAGGGAGCTCAGCGAGTTCGGGTCCACCGCCTGCAAGGCACTCTACCAGTGCCGTGACTGCGCCGAGCCGTTTGATTACTTCAAATCGATTTAGGATACCAGCATGGGTGCATCAGAATTCCATCCGCTTGCCGTCGCTGCCGTAGAGCCGGAAACCGACCAGGCGATCCGCGTGACATTTGCGGTTCCGGAGGGGCTGGGCGACACGTTCAGCTACGCGCCGGGACAGTATCTGACGCTGCAAACAGAAGTCGATGGGCAGACCGTGCGGCGCTCCTACTCGATCTGCTCCGGCATCTATGACAGTGCACCGCAAATCGCTATCAAGCGGGTGCAGGGCGGCCTGTTCTCGAACTATGCCAATGACTGCCTCAGCGCCGGGATGCCGGTCGACGTCATGCCGCCCCAGGGCAAATTTCATGTGCCGCTGGACGCCGAACGTGCGGGCAATTACCTGTTCATCGCCTCGGGCAGCGGCATTACGCCGGTGGTGTCGAATATCAAATCAATCCTGCAGACCGAGATGCATAGTCGGGTGACGCTGTTGTATGGAAACCAGCGCACCGCGACGATCATGTTTCGAGAAACCCTGAGCTTCCTGAAAAACCGCTTTATGGAGAGGTTTCACTGGGTGAATATCCTGAGCCGCGAAGACCAGGGTTCGGACCTGCTCAATGGCCGACTGAACAATCGCAAGGGAGCGGAGCTGAACAGCCAGTTGATCGCGCTGAACGACTTCGACGAGTACTTCATCTGCGGCCCTGAGTCGATGATTTCGGAAGTTTCCCGGGGCCTGCGCGGGTTGGGGGTCGACGAGGCGAATATACACTATGAGCTGTTCGCCAGCTCTGCCGAGGATGCACAGCGGGTAGTCGAGAAACACCATGCGCGGGCGCGTGACTTTGCCGGTTCGCTGAGCCGGGTCAG
>CAYFVJ010000103.1:0-9514 GCA_964346555.1 uncultured Alteromonadaceae bacterium
ACACTATGCCACTACTCGCCGCGCCTTCATCGTCCTCGGTATTCTGCGCAAATGCCCTTAAAAACAATCAGTTGGGAAGCCAAGCTAAGGTCCTATGCGATTGAAGTCTATCAAGCTCGCCGGCTTTAAATCCTTTGTCGATCCCACCACCGTGAGCTTGCCGAGCAATATGTGTGCGGTGGTCGGTCCAAACGGCTGTGGCAAGTCCAATGTCATTGATGCCGTGCGCTGGGTTATGGGCGAGAGCTCGGCCAAGAATCTGCGCGGCGAATCCATGAGCGATGTTATTTTCAACGGTTCGGTCAATCGCCAGCCCGTGGGTCAGGCATCGATCGAGCTGGTGTTCGACAACAGCGATGGCAGCATTGGCGGCGAATATGCCAGTTACGCCGAGATTTCGACGCGCCGCCTGGTGGGCCGGGAGGGGCAGTCGGAATATTTTCTCAACGGCACGCGCTGCCGGCGTCGCGATATTACCGATATTTTCCTCGGCACCGGCCTGGGCCCGCGCAGCTATGCCATTATCGAACAAGGCATGATATCGCGGCTGATCGAGTCCAAGCCCGAGGAGCTGCGCATCTTCATCGAGGAAGCGGCCGGGATATCCAGGTACAAGGAGCGCCGCCGCGAGACCGAATCGCGTATGCGGCGGACACTCGAAAACCTGGAGCGCCTCACCGATCTGCGTGAAGAGCTGGATAGACAGCTCCAGCACCTGCAGCGACAGGCGCAGGCGGCAGAGAAGTACGGCGAATACCGCGTCGAGGAGCGTCGCCTGAAGGCGCAGCTACACGCCCTGGAATGGCGCGATCTCGCGCAACAGCTGCAGTCGAGCGCGCATCGGGTCGGCGAGCTCGAGGTGCAGCTCGAGACGGTTCTGGCCGAGCACCAGCAGCTGGCGACAGCTATCGAGGAACAGCGTCAGACGCAGATCGAGCGCAGTGACGCTCTGAACGAGGTGCAGGGGCGCTACTACTCGCTCGGGGCCGAGGTCGCGCGTATCGAACAGAGCATCCAGCATCAGCAGGAGCGCTCGCGACAGCTGCGCGACGATCTGGCAACGACTGAGACCAATCTCGAGGAGTCGCGCTCGCATCTGGGCGAGGATCGTGCTCGTCTCGAGGCCTGGGAAGTTGAGCTGGAAACGCTGCTGCCGGAGTCTGACTTGCTCGCGGCGACAGACGAGGAGTCCGCCGAGGCCCTGGTGCGTGCCGAGGAAGCAATGCAGGCGTGGCAGCAGCGCTGGGATGATTTCAACCAGCGCGCCGCGGAGCCGCGCCAGCGTGCTGAGGTGCAGCAGTCGCGGATACAGCACCTGGAACAGGCACTGAAGCGCCTGCAGCTGCGCGTCGAACAGTTGACCGCTGAGCAGCAGAACCTGGCTCCCGGGGAAGGCGATGACGATCCCGCGCTGCTGCGGGAGGAACTGGCCGAAGCCGAGCTCGTCATCTCCGAGCACGAGCAGCGCTCGGAGTCCCTGGCAGACAGCGTGGCGGAGACCCGTGGACACAGCACGGCGCTGGCGGGTGAGCTGGACGAGGCACGCTCCGAGCTGCAGCAGCTGCAGGGACGACGTGCGTCGCTGGAGGCCCTGCAGCAGGCAGCCAGTGAGGATGCCGGCGACGGGCCGGGTCCCTGGCTGTCGCGCAACGGACTCGACACCGCGCCGCGGCTGTTGTCTCGTATGACGGTCGAGGATGAGTGGCAGCGGGCGGTAGAGACAGTGCTCGGCGATTACCTGCAGGCGGTCTGTGTCGATAGCATCGAATCTCTCGCCGACCTGAGCGATGGTCTCGATCGCGGCTCACTGGCGCTGATCGAGGCCTCTACCGAGTTGCCTGCCCCGGCCGGCAGTCTCGCCGCGCGCGTCGAGAGTGGCGGCTGGCTGGTCAATCTGCTGGTACAGGTACGCACTGCGGCGGACGCACAGTCTGCGCATGCACTGCGCCCGCTGTTGGCACCGCATGAGTCAGTTATCACGCCGGATGGTCTCTGGATGGGGCGCAATTGGCTCGCCCTGTTTCGCGGGGATGATCCCGCCGGAGGGGTATTGCGCCGCAAGCGGGAACTCGACACGCTGGTTGAGCAGATTGATGCGCTAGAGGCACGCTCTCGCTCGCTGGCGGCGGATCTGGCGGCGCAGGAAGATGTCCTGCGCACAGTCGAGACGCAGCGTCAGGACGTACAGCGTGAACTGCAGTCTGCGACGCGGCGAGGCGCGGATATCGCCGCCAGGCTCAAGGCGCAGGAGGCACGCCAGGAGCAGATACAGGCGCGGCGCGAAGGTGTAGCCCGTGACATTGCCGAGGCGCGGGAACAGTTCGCCGCCGAGCAGGCGTCGCTTGCCGAGGCGCGACAGATTCTGGCCGAAGCGATCGAGCAATTGGAGGCCGATTCAGACGAGCGCGAGCAGCTGTTGTCCGCGCGTGATGCCTCGCGTTCAAGTCTCGATCAGGCGCGTCAGCAGGCGCGCCACGATCGCGATGCCGCGAATCGGGCGGCCATGCGCCAGCGCGGTTTACAGACCCAGATAGAGACGATTCGGAGTTCCATAGACCGCACTGAAACGCAGGTAGCGCAGCTGCGCGAGCGCGAGAGCCAGCTGAGAAACGGGCTGAGCGAGTCTGAATCGCCGGTGGCGGCGCTGCGGGTAGAGCTCGAACAGCAACTGGAGCTGCGCCTGGCTTGTGAGTCTGATCTCGCTGCGGCGCGCCAACAGGTCGCCGACATTGAACGCGAGCTGCGTGATGCTGAGCAGCAGCGCGCAGCTGTAGAGCAGCGCGCGGCAAGCGTCCGCGCGACGCTGGAGGAGGAGCGCCTGCGGCGTCAGACCCTCCAGGTCCAGCAGCAGGCTGTTGAACGGCAACTGGATGAAATGGAGCAGACGCCGGAGGCTGTGCTTGCAGACAGTCCGCCCGAAGCGGCGCGCGATGCCTGGCAGCAGCAGCTGGAGAGAGTGGCCGCGCGTATCGCGCGCCTCGGACCGATCAACCTGGCGGCGATCGATGAGTACAGTCAGCAGTCAGAGCGTAAACAGTACCTGGATGCGCAGAATGATGATCTGGTCAGCGCTCTCGATACGCTTGAATCGGCCATCCGCAAGATCGACCGGGAGACGCGCAGTCGCTTTCAGGCCACCTTTGATCAGGTCAACGCGGGATTGCAGGATCTGTTTCCGCGCGTTTTCGGCGGCGGTAGCGCGACGCTTGAAATGACGGGTGACGATCTCCTGGACACCGGCATCTCGATCATGGCGCGCCCCCCGGGTAAGAAAAACAGTACGATTCACCTGTTGTCCGGCGGCGAGAAAGCGCTCACCGCCATCGCCCTCGTGTTCTCGATATTTCAACTCAATCCTGCGCCGTTCTGTATGCTCGACGAGGTCGACGCACCGCTGGATGACGCCAACGTGGGGCGCTATGCTCGCATGGTCAGGGAAATGTCGGAAAAGGTGCAGTTCATCTTCATCACGCACAACAAGATCACGATGGAAATGGCGGACCAGCTGCTGGGTGTCACCATGAACGAACCCGGGGTATCACGCCTCGTTTCCGTAGACGTTGAAGAGGCCGCGGAACTTGCGGCGAGTTGATGCTGAACGGGCGCGGACTATGGATTTAACGATTCGGGACTGGATGGTCATCATCGGCGTGCTGTTGATAGCGGCGGTGCTCGTGGATGCCTGGCGACGTGTTCGCCGCGAGCGCAGTGAACGGGTACGGGTAAAGATCGCCCGCACTGACGACGGGACGGCCGACGAAGCCCTCGAGCATCCCTCGGTCGTTCGGGAATTGCCCAATGGAGGCGCTCGCGTTGTCAAACGCGACGATCTTGCGCGCGCGGCGCGGGAGCATTCCGAGGAGCTGGCGCGTGGCGATGACAGCGCCGATGAAACCTCCGCAAAAAGTGCCCGGGTCGCCAGGCGCAAGTCTACACCCCTTCAGAGCGAGTCCGCAGGCGGCGCAAAACCGGTGGCCCGCAGCAGGGTGGCCCGCAGCAGGGTGGACCGCAGTAGGGTAGACAGCAGCAGGGCGGCCCGCAGTAGGGAGGGCGCAGCGCGAGCTGCGGACAGTCCGGTGGACGACGGGCTTATCAGCGGCGTGCGCGGGGAGCGTCGGGAGCCGGCCAATCTGGACTGGCTCGACGACCTCTTGCCCGTCACTGCCGAGGACAGGGAGCCCGAGGATGAAGGCAGGCTGCCCCGGGATCCGGACCCGGAGGTGTTCATGCTGCACGTGGTCTGCAATGATCCTGCCGGGTTCCGTGGTGAAGACATCATGCACATACTGCTCGCCTGCGATCTGCGCTTTGGGGACATGAACTTCTTCCACCGGCACGAACAGGCCGCGGGCCGCGGGCCGATACAGTTCAGCGTTGCCAACATGATGCAGCCGGGCGTGTTCGACATCGATCGTATGTCGGAGCTGAAAACGCAGGGTCTGCTGTTTTTCGTGACGCTGCCGGGACCTGAGGACATGATGAAGGCCTTCGATTACATGCTGGAAACGGCGCAGACGGTCGCGCGCAACCTCGGCGGCAGTGTGCTGGACGAAACCCGCAGCGCGGTCACGCCGCAGACCCTGGAGCACAGCCGGCAGCAGATCCGCGAACTCGAGCGGCGGATGCTGGCGCGCGGGCACTGAGGCTCGCGGTGAGCGGTTCGAAGACGCCGGCCGAGCAAGTGTCGCTGCTGCGCCGACAGCTCGAAAAATGGAATCACGACTACTACGTTCTCGACCGACCGACGGCGACAGACGCCGAGTACGACAGCGCGCTGCGCGAACTGCAGCGGCTCGAAAGTGAACACCCCGAACTGCTGCGCCACGATTCACCGACCCAGCGTGTCGGTGCGGCACCGCTGGCTGAGTTTTCCCAGGTTCGGCACGAACTGCCCATGCTGTCATTGGACAATGCGTTTGATGACGAGGAACTGGCGCGATTTCACGCCCGCGTGCTGGATCGACTCGGTGTCAGCGAGGCCGATGTGGCGTATGTCTGTGAACCCAAGCTGGATGGTATCGCGGTGAGCCTGCTGTACGAGGCGGGTATGCTGGTGCGCGCAGCGACCCGTGGAGACGGCACCACGGGTGAAGACATCACGCTCAACGCCCGGACGATACGTTCGATTCCCCTGCGGCTGCGCGGCAGTAACTATCCCGGACGGCTGGAGGTTCGCGGTGAAATCTACATGCTGCACGCGAGTTTCGAACAGCTGAATGCGACGGCTCGCGAGCGCGGAGACAAGCCCTTCGTCAACCCGCGCAACGCCGCCGCGGGCAGTCTTCGCCAGCTGGACCCGCGCGTGACCGCAACCCGACCACTGCAGATGTGCTGTTATGGAGTCGGCCATGTCGATGCCGGGACACTGCCCTCGACTCACGAGGGCATCATGCGCAGGCTCGCCGACTGGGGTCTTCGCGTTAGCGCCGATGCGGCGACCGTACGCGGCCTCGATGCCTGCCTGGCCTACTACCGGGAAATGGCCGGTCGCCGCGACCGGCTGTCTTACGACATCGACGGCATCGTCTACAAAGTCAATGCCCTCGACCAGCGTGAACAGCTGGGTTTTGTGTCCCGCGCACCGCGCTGGGCCATTGCGCGCAAATTCCCCGCGCAGGAGGCAACTACCCGCTTGCTCGACGTCGAATTTCAGGTGGGACGCACCGGTGCCATCACGCCGGTGGCGCGCCTGCAGCCGGTGTTTGTCGGCGGCGTGACTGTAAGCAATGCCACCCTGCATAATCTCAACGAGTTAGCCCGTCTCGATGTGCGGATCGGCGACAGCGTGGTAGTGCGCCGGGCAGGCGACGTCATACCGCAGGTGGTGTCGGTGCGCGAGAAAGCGTCTGCCGACGCGAGCAGAGCGGTAGTGCCGCCGGATGCCTGTCCGGTCTGCCAATCGCCGGTCGAACGCGAGGAGGGTGGGGCGATTCTGCGCTGTCTGGGCGGGCTAGTGTGTCCGGCACAGCGCAAGGCGGCAATTCGCCACTTCGCCTCCCGGCGTGCGATGGATATCGACGGTCTCGGGGAACAACTGGTGGAGCAGCTGGTAGGTGCCGACCTGCTGCACACGGTGGCAGACCTGTACGCCCTGCAGAAACAGCAGCTTGTGGCGCTTGATCGCATCGGGGAAAAGAGTGCCGACAATCTGCTCGCGGCACTGGAGACCAGCAAATCCACAACGCTGCCACGATTTCTGTTTGCCCTGGGGATACGCGAGGTGGGCGAGGCGACGGCGAGAAACCTGGCAACGCATTTCGGTACCTGGGAGTCGCTGGCGTCGGCGGACGCGGAACGCCTGCAGGAGGTAGACGACGTCGGCCCTGTGGTTGCGGATCATCTGCGGCAGTTCTTTGACTCGCCCGCCGCCATGGCGGTTGTCGACGCGCTGCGAAAGGCCGGTGTTTACTGGCCGGACATGGACGCCGACCCGGGTGATGCGGGCGAGGCGCCGCTGGCAGGTGAAACCTGGGTGGTGACCGGCAAGCTCGAGAGCCTGACTCGCGATGAGGCCACAGCGCGGTTGCAGTCACTCGGTGCCCGTGTCGCGGGCAGCGTATCGGCGCAGACCAGTGTGCTGGTTGCGGGTCCCGGCGCCGGCAGCAAGCTGGAACGCGCCGAGGCCCTGGGGGTCAAGGTGATCGATGAAAAGGCGTTGCTTGAATGCCTCGACGCCGGAGGTGTGTCGCTGTGAGTGACCCGCGCCACTGGCTCGTTGCGCTGGGCCTCATGGCTGTTGTCGCTTGTGCCACGTCGCCGCCGCGCGACCTCGACAACGTCTGTGCCATATTTCGCGAAAAGGACGGCTGGTACGACGATGTCTTGGCGGCACAGGAGAACTGGGGCGGTGAAATCGCGGTAAAAATGGCCTTCCTGCACCAGGAGTCGCGCTTTGTCGCCCGCGCCAAGCCGCCGCGCAAAAAAATTCTCTGGGTCATTCCCGGGCCGCGTGCATCGGATTCCTACGGTTACAGCCAGGCACTTGAATCCACCTGGGATGCCTACAAGCGCAGTGCCGGTCGCTACCGCGCGAACCGCGCGCACTTTGATGATGCGGTAGATTTCGTCGGCTGGTACAACCACCAATCCTTTCTGCGCAGCAGAATTCCCAAGAACGATGCCTATCGATTGTATCTCGCCTATCACGAGGGGCACGGTGGCTACAATCGCGGCAGCTATAAGAACAAGACCTGGCTGCAGGCGGTGGCGCGTAAGGTAGCGGCCAGAGCCAACATGTACCGCGGCCAGCTTGCGGCCTGCGAGTCCTCCCTGCGCCGGAGCAGGGGCCTGTTCGGCTGGTAGTACCACGACACGCCGTTCTGTCATGCTATTGTCATAATCTGTCTGCACCATTTGCCGCTACGGGGATTCGGGACGACGCGCGCATGACTGAACGCACGGTATTGGTGGTCGACGACGAGTTCGCCATTCGCGATATGCTGCGGATGGCACTGGAGATAGTCGATTTCAAGTGTCTGGAGGCCGATAACATCCTCGACGCCCACGCACTGGTTGTCGATCAGCGTCCCGACATCGTTCTGCTGGACTGGATGCTGCCCGGCGGCAGTGGCCTGGAGCTGCTGCGCAGGCTGAAACGCGATGAGACGACCCGGGACATGCCGGTCATCATGCTGACAGCGAAAACGGCGGAGGATAATGTCATTCAGGGGCTCGACGTCGGTGCCGACGACTACATCACCAAACCGTTTGCGCCGCGAGAACTTATCGCACGCATTCGCGCACTCCTCAGGCGTTCCTCCGGCACCGAGAATACCGACCGTATGCAGGTTTCGGCTCTGGTGCTCGAGGGCAAGAGTCGGCGCGTGTACCTCAATGATGCACCGCTGGACATGGGGCCCACCGAGTTCAACCTGCTGCAGTTTTTCATGTCGCATCCCGAGCGTGCCTACTCCCGCAATCAGCTGCTCGACCAGGTGTGGGGAGCCAATGTGTATGTCGAGGAGAGGACCGTGGACGTGCACATTCGCCGCCTGCGCAAGGCGCTCAAGGCCAATGGGCTGGATTACGGTGGGCTGATACAGACCGTGCGGGGCACCGGCTACCGGTTTTCTTCGCGAGGGGCGCCGGGCGGGTGAACCTGGATCGGAGCTGGCGCAGTGAACTCCGCAAGCTGCTGTTTCTCTTACTCGTCTCGGCCGGGCTGGGTTGGGCATTGGGCGACCCGGTGGCCGCCCTGGCCATCGGTTTCGGCCTGGTGAGCTCGGTCTGGCTGTTCCAGATATGGCGTATGCGGCGCTGGCTGGAACATCCGGAGCAGCTGCCACCGGCGGGTTCAGGCCTTTGGGGTATCATCTATTCAACCATCTATCGTCTGCAGCGCGAAAACCGCGAGGCCCGCCTGCGCCTGCAGTCGACGGTAGACTATCTGCAGGGCTCTTTTGCGTCGATGCGCGATGGTGTTGTTATCCTCACCCATCAGGGAGCCATCGAGTGGAGTAACACGGCGGCACAGCGCCTGCTGCAGCTTGAGTATCCCCGGGACAGGGGGCAACCGATACTCAATCTGGTGCGGCTGCCCGAATTCCACGATTATTTTCTAAGCCGGGATTTCCATGAACCGCTGCAGGTGAAAATGCAGAGCGGCAAGGTCGGCCACCTGCAGATGGAGATCACGCCGTTTGCCGAAGGCGATTACCTGCTGTTTGTGCGAGATATCACGCGCATGCAGGAGATGGAGCAGATGCGTCGCGACTTCGTCGGCAACGTCTCGCATGAGCTGCGAACGCCACTGACGGTCTTCAAGGGTTACCTGGATACAATGCTGGATAACCGGGACGCTATCGATGCTCGCTTTCACCGGCCACTACAGCAAATGCATCTGCAGATCAGGCGTATGGAAAACCTGCTCCACGACCTTCTGTGGTTGTCGCGTATTGAGAGCGTGCGCAGCCAGAAGAAAACCGTCAAGATCGATATGGCGTCACTGCTGGAGGAACTGCACGAAGAACTGGCTCAATCCCACCCTGAGCGCAGCGTGCACCTGGAAATCGCCTGTCGTGAAGGCGTGTTTGGCGACTACCAGGAACTGCACAGCGCGGTCGCGAATCTGGCTCTCAATGCGATCAAGTACAGCCCCGACGACACGACGGTGACGCTGCGCTGGTCGCGGGAAGGCGATGCGCTGGTCCTGCGCGTTGTCGATCACGGCGTCGGTGTGGAAGAATCCCACATCCCGCGGTTGACAGAGCGTTTCTACCGCGTTGACGAGAGCCGATCCTCACAGACTGGCGGCACCGGACTCGGTCTGGCAATCGTCAAACACGTCGCGGCCTCACACGGCGCTACCCTGGATATCCAGAGCCAGCCCGACAAGGGCAGTACTTTTTCCCTGTTTTTCACGGCGTATTGAGGATAAAACCGCAGAACCCGCCCGTGTCCATTGGGGATTATCCTGCAACCGTATAGACTGTTATACGATCAATCGGATTTATGGGCGATACACCAGCAAAGGCCGGATAAGGTCGGGGCAGCACGCCGTGCAGAGAGATTCTTT
>CAYFVJ010000104.1:0-9441 GCA_964346555.1 uncultured Alteromonadaceae bacterium
CGCGGCCCCGGTGAAGTGCTGGCGAAGGTCGAAGATATCACCCGCGATGCCATCCGTGATATCGGCTACGATCAGGCAGGATTCTCCTGGAAGACCGCCGAGATTGTCTGCCGCCTGCACGCGCAGTCAGGCGATATCGCCATGGGCGTGGACGAGGGCGACAAGGGCGAGGAAGGCGCCGGGGACCAGGGCATCATGTTCGGTTATGCGACCAACGAAACCGATGAGCTGATGCCCGCGCCGATCCAGTTTTCGCACCGGATACTCCGCCACATGGCCGAGGACCGCAAGAGTGGTAAACAGCCTCATTTCGGACCGGACGCCAAAAGCCAGGTCACGCTCAAGTACGTCGACGGCAAGCCGGTCGGCGTCGATACAGTGGTCGTTTCGACACAGCACAGCGAAGACGTCACCCAGGATCAGGTGCGCGAGCTCGTAGCTCCCTACGTCAAAAGTGCGTTCCCGGAAGGCTGGTCACTGCCCGCCGACCGGCTGATCGTCAATCCCACCGGCCGCTTCATTATCGGTGGACCCGACGGCGACGCCGGACTGACCGGCCGTAAGATCATTGTCGATACTTACGGTGGTGCGGCGCCGCATGGCGGCGGCGCATTTTCCGGCAAGGACCCGAGCAAGGTCGATCGCTCGGCCGCCTACGTTTCCCGCTACCTGGCGAAAAACGTCGTCGCAGCCGGTCTGGCGGATCGGTGCCAGATTCAGCTCGCCTACGCCATCGGCGTGGCAGAACCCGTCGCGCTGTACGTCGACACGCTTGGCACCGGTCGTGTCGATGAAGACAAACTGGCAAGCACGCTTCGCGAGCTGGTACGCCTGACACCGCGCGGTATCCGCGAGCACCTGCAGCTCAACCGGCCCATCTATGCCCGCACTGCGGCCTACGGTCATTTTGGTCGTCAGTCCACCGAGGATGGCGGCTTTTCATGGGAGCGCACGGACCTCGCCGACGAGCTGGCGCGCACCTTTGGTGCGACCCGGGCGGCCTGAAGGATAGCCACCGCGAATCAGTTAAAAAGGAGAGACATTATGTACAGTGTAAAAGCGGACACACGGGTGCGGTCATGAGCGAGGCAAAGGCTCATATTGTGGGGATCGGCAACGCCCTCGTCGATGTTGTCGCAGCCGTCGACGACAGTGTGATCGACCGCCATCAACTCGCTGCCGGCGGCATGCACCTGGTCGACGCCGAAGCGGCACAGGCGCTGTTTTCGGAAGTCGGCCCGGGCGTGCGACAATCCGGTGGCTCCGTGGCAAACAGCATCGCGCACCTTGCGGATATCGAAATCCGCGGCACCTATCTGGGCAAGGTAGCGGAAGACGACCTCGGTGGGACATTCCTGGAAGAGATGGATGGCCTCGGTATCAGTGCGCCCGTGCGCGCAGCGTCAGCCGGCGGCCCCGGTACCGGTCGTTGCGTCATCCTGGTGACGCCCGATGGCGAACGGACCATGAGCACCTATCTCGGCGCGGCGGTCACGCTGGCGCCTGAGGATATCGCGAGCGCCATGCCGGACAGTTTCGATATTATTTTTATCGAGGGCTATCTGTGGGACGCACCGCAGGGAGCCGAGGTTGTGGCCGCCGCCGCTGCGGCCGCCCGGGCCGCAGGCGCGCGCGTCGCCCTGACGCCCTCGGACGTCGGCTGTGTAGAGCGCAATCGCGACGGTATGCTCAGCTTTATCGCCGACCATACCGACATTCTCGTCGGCAATCACCTGGAAATCGGCGCCCTGGCGGGGATTAGCGATGCCGAGGCGGCGCTGGACTGGGCCCTGGACCACGTTGCCGTGGCGGCCGTTACCGAACACGACAAGGGCGCGCTGGTGGCGGATGCCGATAGCCGCCAGCGTATCGACGCGGAGTCTGTGCCCCGGGTTGTCGACACGACCGGCGCTGGCGATGCCTGGGCCAGCGGCTTTCTGGGCGGCCTCGCCCGGGGTATGGACCTGGCCGAGGCAGGCAGACTCGGTGGCCGACAGGCGGCAGCCGTGCTCGGGCACTTCGGCGCGCGCGACGGCGCTGCGGCGCGGGCGATCGAGCTTCCGGCCGCCTGACCCGAGTGCCGGAGTGATCCGCCCGGCTAGTCCGGTTCCGGATCGCTCTGGCCACCGCTTGGCGCATCAGAACGCGGGAAGGCAGCCAGTGGATGTGTGGTGTTTAGAGCAAGTTGGACACGATCCCCGGCTGACAGCCTTATTTCGTGACTGACGCGCACCATGAGTCGCGTACCGTCTTTCAGTAACACCCCGTAAAGGCGTGAACCGCCCTCGTAGCGTGCATGCTCGATAGTGCCATTGCCGCCGTGTGCTGCCGCGGACTGTAGAGACACATCGTCCGGGCGTACCAGCAGATCGACGTCGCCGCTGGCACCGTTCACCGCCGCTCCGGGCGCTGTACCCAACGAAGTGTCTACCCTCCCTGCCCCATCCAGGTGGCCGGGAACAAATGCTCCCTCGCCGAGGAAGCGCGCCACAAAGCGCGTGTCGGGCAGGCAAAAGCAACGCTCGGGTGAGTCCAGCTGTTCCAGGCGTCCGCTGTGCAGAACACCCACCCGGTCGCCGATGGAGAGCGCCTCGTCCTGGTCGTGGGTAACCCAGACAGCGGGCAGACCCGCCGCCTGCAACGCATCGCGAATCTCCCAGCGGAGCGTATCTTTCAGGGCGGCATCCAGGTTCGAGAGCGGTTCGTCCAATAATATCAGGGACGGTTCATGGGCCAGGGCCCGGGCCAGGGCGACCCGTTGCTTCTGGCCTCCGGAGAGATTCTCCGGCATGGCCTCCTGCAGGTCCTGCAGACCCAGGCGCTCGATCCAGCGCCGGCCCGGCGCCGGGTCACGCAAGCGAAAGCCGATGTTCTGCGCCACACTCAAATGCGGAAACAGCGCAAAGTCCTGAAACACCATACCCACGCCGAGTTTCTCCGGCGGCACCGGGTGTCCGGGTGCGATCCGGCGGTTGCCAATACGGATCTCGCCGGCGCTCGGTGGAACCAGGCCCGCCAGCGCGCGCAGGATGGTGGACTTGCCACAACCCGTGGGACCCACGAGCATCAGTATTTCGCCCGTCTCCAGCGCAAAACTGACATCTTTCACCACCGGGGTGTCGCCGTAGGCGACGGCAAGCTGGCGAACCTCAAGCACCGGGTGTGACCTCACCGCGCAGCGTAGTTTCGGCGCGCCTTTCACCGGCAAGAATCATCGCCAGACCCAGCAGTGACAACAGGATCAGGATCAGCCCTGGGACTGCCCCACGGCCGAAATAGCCGGCCTCGTAGACGCGCCACAGATGCGTCGCCAGGGTTTCGAAGCCAGTGGGTCGCAGCAGCAGCGTGGCCGGTAGCTCGCGCATGGCCTCGAGAAACACCAGCGCTGCACCGGCCACCACACCCCGGGCCGACAGGGGCAGACTGATGCGTCGAAACGCTTCCGCCGGTGTAGCCCCGAGACTGCGGGCGGCCTGCACCAGCTGCGGGTCGAGACGCTCAGCCGTGGCGCGGACGTTGCTGACCGCCAGGGGCAGAAAACGCAGCGTGTACGCCAGCACGAGCAGGGACAATGTCTGATAAAGCACAGGGAGCTGCAGACCCGCGTAGACCAGCGCAGTGCCCATCACGATACCCGGAAGACCGAAACCAAAGTAGGTCAGGCGCTCCATCACGCGTCCGCTCCGCCCCGCCCCCGCTGCGTAGGCTACCGGCAGGGCCAGCAGAACGGCGCCGAGCGCCGCCAGGGCGGCGGCGTGGGCAGAGTTCCAGGCATAGCTGAAGCTGAAATGCCCCGCTCCCTCGCGCAACAGCCAGAGGCCGAAGACCACCAGGGGAACCAGCAAAGCCAGACCCGCGATGATCGCGACCGACAACATGATTGCCGCGGCAGGCGCCGTCCCGACCCGCAACACCGGCGCTCGTCCCGGGCGTTCCAGCGCTGTGCGTATCCTGGTTTCCATGAACAGAACCAGCCCCACAATAACGACAAGCTGCAGCGACAGCATCGCGGCCTGGCTCAGGCCGAACGCATTGTATTCAACGAAAATTACCCGCGTGTACGTGTCCAACCCCATTATCGCCGGCGTGCCAAAGTCCGACAGGGTGTACAGCGCCACCAGCAGGGCACCTGCGGCAATACCGTTGCGCACCCGCGGCAGCACCACACGCCACAGGCTCATGCCCAGAGAACAACCCAGAACACGTGCTGCATCCAACACACTGGCATCCAGACTCCGCAGCGACGCCCGGGTGGTCAGTAGGATAAAAGGAAAGGTGTACAGCGTCATCACCAGTGTGGCACCGGCGAGGCCTCGCATACTCGGGGTGGCAAGGCCAAGGAGCTTATCAATCTCACCGCCGGGCCCGAACGCCGCATAGAAAGTGAAGGCACCGATATAGCTGGGCATGGCGAGCGGCGCCGCCAACAGAACCAGCCAGAGTCGCCTCCAGGGCAATTCGACGTAGGCGGTTACCAGTGCCAGCGGCACGCCGATAAACACGGAGCCGATCACAGTCAGCAGCGTAAGGAGCAAGGTGTTGGCTAGAACTTCCAGGGAGCGCGCATCGAGCAGAAGCTCTGCCCCGGCAGCCATGTAAACCAGTATCAGGAGCGGCACCACCGCTAACGCCGCAACCCCCGCCGCCAGCAGGTAGACGAAAGGTGGGCGGCTCAAAGCACGCGGGCCCGGCGCATCAGATCCAGAGTCGGGCGCACCGCGGCCAGGCGCGGCAGGTCCAGCCGCGGCGGTCGGATCTGCGCCAGTGGGGGCAGTCCCGTCGGCATGGCCAGACCCTGGACCATGGGAATCTCGTAAGCTTCTCCGGCGAGAAACTGCTGAACCTCGACCGTGAGCAGGTAGCGGATAAAATCGATCGCACCGGCTTTGTCGCTCAACGCCATGGCGCCCGATGCATTGAGCAGACAGCCGGCATCGTTCTCGGTGAAGGCGAGGGCCAGCGGCGCCTCCGGCTGGCCGGCTTTGACCCGCAATGTGTAGTAGTGATTGGCAAACGCCACATCCACTTCGCCGCGGGATACAGCCAGCACGGCACCCAGTTCACCGGCAAAGCTTCGCGCTCTCGGTTTGATCGCCCGCAGCCAGGCCAGGGTGCGCGCGTCGCCTTCGAGCAGCCGCATGGCGGTGACAAATGACTGAAAGGCACCGTAGGCCGGCGCCCAGCCGACGTCCAGCTCCAGGTCGGGCAAGGCCATGAGATCCCGCCCCAGGGCCTCACTGCTGAGTTTTTCCGTGTTATAGGGAAGCGTTCGGATGCGGCCGGAAATCGGCGTCCAGTGATCGTAGCGATACCCCTCCCGCAACTGATGCCTCAGATCCCGGGGAATCGTCCGGGCAAGGCCAGCGTCCGCCACCAGGCCGAGGGAGCCGGAATCCACCGCCCAGAACACATCGGCTCGAGGCACACCGTTTTTGGCTTCGGCGAGGATCGTGTTGGCCAGAGCAACGGTCGGGCCGCGCCGAATGCGCAGATCCAGCTGCGGATTGCGCTCGCGTATCGCCTCCATAACCCGCTCATACAGCCCTCCCTCACCCTGGCCGAGGTATACCGTGAGTTCGCCGGTCAGGGCCGGCAAACTCTGCACTGATATCGGTGTATCGGTGGCCGCAAAAGCCAGCCCCGGCGGCAGGCCGGCAGCGACGCCGAGAGCACCGAGGGATTGCAACAGCGAGCGTCGCCGCATCTCAGAACACGTCCTTTCGGTTGGCGAGCGCCTGCTGCAGCAGTGTGTCGGCCGTGCGCAGCTTATCCTTCATCGCCGCGACAATCTGTTTGACCGCCGCCATGTCGCTGCCGTCCTGTAGCGCAAGGGGCAGGCTGACGTTGAAGTCGCGCTCAAGATCCTCCACCAGCGCGGCATCCTGCTCGATTAGTTCGCCCTCGATGCCTTCAAAGCGATTGGCGTAGGTGTCATGTACCAGCGACTCGGCAGCGTCGGCGTCGCCTTCGGCGTACTGGATAATGACCCGATCCAGGTTAAGGAGAATCGCGTCCACGGCCTGTTCCGGACCGCCAGCGGTTTTCCGCTCCCCGGCTTGCGTGCCCTGCAGGCTCGCGGCCAGCTTGACCGCCCCCAGGCCCTGCCACATGGCCCGGGACAGGGCACGTTGCTCTGCGCGGAGGTCTGCCAGTGGCCTGCCCTGCTCAATGCCCTCTTTGACGCCGATAAGTCCCTGCCAGACGGAAGCGTAGACAGGCACGTAATTGGTTTCGATGGCGCCGTGGACCTTGACGTCCTCCCACCAGTCGACGAGCTGCGCCGCGTCCACCGCGTCCGGGCCCGCCTGCGCGTAGCGCTCCAGCAATCCGTCCACGTCCGCGAGCAGATCCCCGACTTCCTGTTCATACTCGGCGAGGTGTGCTTTCAGGTCGTCGACATGATCGCCGATTTCACCGTGCGCCTGGATCCCCGGCGCCCACAGGCCTGCCCACAGACAGAGCAATAATGCGCCACGCAAAGTATTCATTGGTCTCTCCTTCCACTAAGAAAAGCCCCCGATCAATCTCGGCCTTGGGAGCGGTAAATGCCGCAGCAAATGATAACAAATCTCACTAGCTATTCAATCGGCATGTTGCCCCGTTTTCGCGTTATTCTGGTCAACCCGCCGGCAGAGCTTCGTCCAGCTCCGCCAGCAGGTCGTCGACCTCCTCTACGCCCACCGAGAGCCGGATCAGGCCATCGTCGATACCCAGCGCCGCGCGCTGCGCGGCGGGGACGGATGCGTGGGTCATGATGCCGGGATGTTCGATCAGGCTCTCCACACCACCGAGACTCTCGGCCAGGGAAAAGAGTCTGCAGCGTTCGAGCATGCGCCGCGCCGCGGGTTCGCCGCCGTGGAGAACGGCCGTGACCATGCCACCGAAAGCGCTCATCTGCCGCGCGGCCAGTGTGTGCTGTGGGTGGCTCTCCAACCCCGGATAGATGACTTTTGCCACGGCCGGGTGCTGCTTCAACCATTGCGCCACAGTCATGGCATTGGCGCAGTGCGCCTGCATACGCAGATTCAATGTCTTGATGCCACGCAGGGCGAGAAAGCTGTCGAAGGGACTGGCCACCGCGCCCACCGAGTTCTGCAGAAACGCCAGGCGTCCTGCCAGATCGTGCCGGTCAGCCACCACCGCGACGCCCCCGACGATGTCGGAATGACCGCCCAGGTATTTGGTGGCCGAGTGCACGACGATATCGAAACCGAAGTCCAGCGGTCGCTGCAGGATGGGCGTGCCAAACGTGTTGTCCATCACCGCTAGCAGATCGTGTTCGCGGGCGAAGACGGCGATGCGCTCGAGATCGACGATGCGCAGCAGCGGGTTGCTGGGGGACTCTACCCAGATCATGCGCGTCTCTGGCGTCAGCGCCGCCTCGAGGGCGCCCTCGGAGCTGAGATCGACAAAGCTGAATGCCAGAGACGCGCTGCGCCGGCGCACGTTCTCGAACAGCCGCCAGGTGCCGCCGTAAAGATCGTCCATGGCGATCACGTGGCTGCCGGCGTCGAGCAGTTCGAGCACCGTGGCGGTGGCCGCCATGCCCGAGGCAAAGGCGAATCCCGCATGGCCGTTCTCGATGTCCGCGACGCAGCGTTCGTAGGCGAGTCGCGTAGGATTGCCGGTGCGGGAATACTCGAAGCCTTTATGTTCACCCGGACTGGCCTGAACATAGGTGGACGAAGCGTAAATCGGCGTCATGATCGCACCGGTACCGGGGTCCGGCTCCTGGCCGGCGTGAATCACGCGTGTTCCCAGCTGGTGGCGTCGCCTGTTGTGGTCTTCTTCGTGGTTCATGCTAACTCCCGATCAATGCCCGCTTCCGCTTTTGACGCCCGCTTCCGCTATTCATGCCCGCTTGCGCTACAGGAAGCCGGCCTCTCTCATCCACTCGTCGTTGAACTGCTTGGAAAGATATTTGTTGCCGGTATCGCAGACAAAGCTCACCACGCGTTTTGCCTCAGTCTGCGCCTGGCAATAGCGCAGTGCAGCAGCGAGGCAGGTGCCGCTAGACGGGCCGCCGAGCAGGCCCTCCCTGTAGAGAAGTTCCCTGGCGGAGAGCAGGCTGTCGCGGTCGCTGATGGTGTAGGCGTGGGCGACTCGCGACAGATCAGCGACGGGAGGTATCTCGCTGCCACCAATCCCCTCGACAACGTAGGGTCCGCCCTCGCCGTCCATACGACCGCTGCGAGCGTACTCGGCAAGCAGTGAGCCGGCCGGATCGGCCATGACCATCTCGGTGCCGGGAGATGCATGCGCGAAGAAACGCGACAGTCCGGTCATGGTCCCCGCAGAGCCGACGCCACAGACCAGGGCATCGAGATGCCCGTCCATCTGCGCGAGGATTTCCGGGCCTGTGCCGCGCTCGTGGGCCAGCGGATTGGCCGGATTGGCAAACTGGTCGATATGGTAAGCTCCCGCTGTTTCCGCGGCGAATCGCGCGGCCCTGGCCTGATAGTGCTCTGGATGGCCGTGCGGAACATCGGAGCGTGTGAGGATGACCTCTGCACCCACGGCACGCAGATGATAGACCTTCTCCCGGCTCATCTTGTCCGGCATCACCACCACGCAGCGGTAGCCCTTCTGCCGCGCGACCAGGGCCAGCGCGAGGCCAGTATTGCCTGCGGTGCCCTCCACCACTGTGCCTCCCGCCGACAGGAAGCCGCCCGCCTCCGCGGCCTCGATCATGGAAAGGCCGATACGGTCCTTGATCGAACCCGTCGGGTTGTTGCACTCAAGCTTCAGATACAGCTCACAGACACCAACATCGAGGTGTTGGGTCCGCACCATCGGCGTATTGCCGATCAGTGCAATCGCGTTGTCGTGCGCGTGCATCGGGCTCTCCCTTGGCATGCGGCCGTGAGCAGGCTTTATTGTGCCACGGACAGCCGGGCCCTGCCGTCACTCATCGCCCAGGGAACCGCGACCATGCCCGGCCATGCCCGCTGTGATATCTTCCGTCGACTCGCTGGTGAGTTCGTCTGGCAGCACCAGGTTGAGCGTGGTTGCGATCAGCGCCGCCGGGAGAATCCCCGACGCGCCGAGGATGCGCAGTGTTTCGGGCAGGTGTTGCAGCGCATTGACGCCAGGGCTCATTGCCTCCAGTTGTAAACCCAGCCCCACCGACAGCGCGACGGCAAAAATTACCATATTGCGCCGGTTCCACTTCACGTCGGACAGCATGGAAATACCGGCCGCCACTACCATGCCGAACATGACAATCACGCCGCCACCCAGCACCTCGATCGGTATGGTGCGGATCAACCCGCCGACTTTTGGCACCAGCCCGCAAATAACCAGAAAGAGTGCGCCGATGGTGACTACATGCCGACTCATCACGCCGGTCATGGCAATCAGGCCCACATTCTGGCTGAATGACGTGTTGGGGAGGCCGGCAAAGATACCGGCTGCAGCGCTACCCAGACCATCGGCGAAGAT
>CAYFVJ010000105.1:0-5156 GCA_964346555.1 uncultured Alteromonadaceae bacterium
AAAAAGCTGTAGGCGCCCGAATACTACGATCAGGAATCCCACCACGTATCCTGCCGGAACCAGAAGGTCACGCGCACCACTGTCAGACAGAACAGCATGAAACATGGAGGCGCCAGCCGCAGAAAATGCCAGCGCCAGCCCCGCGGCGACTCCGGACCACCACAGAGACCTGAGCGGACGGAGCAGTTCCTCAGCGCCCTCGCGGCGGACGATCTCGAAAATGGCGAGCGCACCGAGTCGAACACGGCTCTCGACCTGTTCTTCTGCCTTGCGGCCCTCGACGGCGCTGGATTCGCGCGCGCTCTCCTCCCGCTCCTTGGGGCTATGAATCTTGCTCATGGGACGCTGCCTCTGGAATCTCAGGAGATACAGCCCACAGATTGTAGGGGCCTTTAAAGTGCCCGATGCCTGCCACGGTCCCGGTGCAATAAGTCGACTGCCTGGCGCCAGGATGATCTGGCGCTCCTCAATCGCCCATTGGATGGCATGTAGCCAACGGAGGCACAGGCCGCCCCCAATTTCCGTCATTGATCACCAGGAAATCGTCGGTATAGCGGCGCACTCTCGGGGAAGGCGCCTACCAGGTTGTCCACCCCCCGTCGACAGCCATTATGCTGCCAGTAATAAAGGATGCCTCCTCTGACGCAAGAAAGACCGCCGCAGAGGCAACCTCCTCGGCCGTTCCCAGTCGCTTCATGGGATGCATGGACTGAATCATCTGCTCACCTTCGGGCGTGGCGCAGGTCGTGGCTCGGATCAGCGGCGTATCCACGCCGCCGGGAGCAATGGCGTTGACCCGTATGCCTTGTTCCGCATAATCGATAGCGCAGGTGCGAGTCAGCCCAACCACACCGTGTTTCGCGGCGGTGTAAGCCGCGGCGCTAGGAAAACCGACAAGACCCGCGGCGGAGGCGATGTTGACAATACTGCCTTTGCCTTGAGCATGCATGTAACGCAACTGATGCTTGAGACAATAGAACACGCCATCCAGATTCACCGCCATCAGCTCACGGAACTGCGCCGTATCGGTTTCATGCAGCGGTCCAGTCGGCCCAAGAATGCCGGCGCAGTTAACCGCGATATCCAGGCGACCCTGCAAATCGACAAAAGAGTCGACCGAGGTAGCCACAGCGGTCTCGTCGCTGATATCCAACACCCGGCATGTGACGCGCTGTCCGTCATTCGTGAAAGTTGTCTTCAGCGCTTCCAGACGATCTGCATCGCGATCTACCATGCAGAGGCAGGCACCCTCGGCAAAAAAACGCCTCGCCACGGCCTCACCGATACCCGACGCGGCGCCGGTGATGTAGACGGTTTTACCGCTCAGTTTCATGGGGCATCTCCATGTGAGGTTACTGAAAAATGCTCAGCCGTCAGGGCCGCCGCCGCGGCGGGGTCTGTCGATGCCTGCACGACATAAGTAACCGAGCGCACGCCCACCAGAATTATCTTTAGAAAAGCGTACGACGACAGAGGTTTCAAATCAAACCAATGCCAGCTGTATCGCACCTCGCGCCATAATGAGATGCAAACTTTTCTTTTCTTAAACCACTGGTCCTGAAGAGTACAGTCCGTGTTGCCTTAGACTCGGATTAAATCAGCTGCTTTTTAGTTTCTGGATGAGCACTAACTAAGTCTTCACTCTATTTCAGAGTGTTTCACCACGATGCAGGAAGGTGGCGGTGAGGGAGGCTGGCGCCAATATCTAGATAAGAGTGACTTCGTCGTGCGGAATAGGGTACTGGCTCAACAGGGTTGGCCTAATTTTTTGGCATTAGGGCGATTAACTTGCCAGAACCGAGGCGGTACCACTGCGCGCTGCAGCGGCACCGCGCAGGCAGGCGTCACGCTACCCCAAAGCCGGTCGCCGAGCTGGGCCAAAGCCCGGGTGGTATAGTTTCCCGCGAGCAGCCAGCTCGCAAGACTTGACGCGACATCCGGGTACTGTACCCGCGGCGCGAAAGCATTTGCCGCGAGCCAGGACTCAATGACTTCGCGATTCAGATGCGACGTACAGGTCGCCAGCCGCAGTTCGGCGAGCGCCAGCGCATTGGATGCCTGCTCCATCTGGCGTTGCTGGGGCTTGATCAAGAGCCGTTTGCCCAACACGAGGCACTCGCTGGCAAGTTCAAACCCGGCGCTACAGATAACGCCCTCGGCGTCGTGAAGATCTGCCTGAACCCCCGCCACAGATACAGGACGCAGATGCACATTGCCATGGTCCTCATGTCGCATGGCCGGGGCATAAACGTAGAACTCGGTGCTGTCGAGACACCGCAGCAGTGACTTCAAGGCAGTCTGATCCTCAAACGGGAGGTAAACCAGAATTTTGCCGGCCCGACGCTCGCTGCTGCGCTGCATCAAGTGCACAATCGGTGGAAGTATTAGTGGCGCATAACGTGCCCAATGCAGCCCGATGCGCACCTGTCCCGGTGCAAACCAGCGCATGATCAGCTCACTGGCCATATTCTGCTGTGCCACGGGTACGGCGTAGTCGAAAGCCGGCTGATGTCCGAGGCATACCACCGTTTTGCCTTGCAAACGGCCGGCCCATGCTGTCACCGGCTCAAAATCGCTCACGATGACATCGTAGGAGGAAACTTCAATGGCGCGGATATCCTGCAGAAACCGCCAATACTGATTTTTCCAGAGAGTTTTTCGATAGCGGATACGTCCCGCTTCGTTTACAAAGCTCAGACCTGTGCGCGTGAGATAGTCGCCAAAGATCTGCATATCGAACAGACGTGATGGATCGCGGCCACTGAACAGCCACTGGATCTCGGCGCCATGGGCGGCAAAGGCGTCTGCCATGGCTCTCGCACGTGACAAATGCCCATTCCCGGTGGCCTGCACGCCATAGAGAATCTTCATATCTCTGCCTCCCGAGCGCTTGCCGACTACCGACTAATCGGCATCAAGGCAGATAAAGCGATGTCAGCAGTCCCAACGATGTACCGAGCGCAGCGCCTAGGACAGTATCGCTTGGAAAATGCACGCCAAGTGCGACGCGCGATACGCCGACAGCGGCTGACCACGCGTAGAGCGGCGCGGCAACTGGACCGAAGTGCAGCGCCAACAGTGTCACGAACAGAAAAGCGCCCGACGTGTGCCCGGAGGGCATACTGAACTGGTCTGCCGCGGTGATGCGACTGTAAAAACCAGGAAGCAGCTCAGCGGGACGGCGACGTCGAAAACCGTTCTTTAATAGCCAATAAACGCCTCGCTCCAGGCTAAACGCGAGCGCGGCATGCTGTAAAAAGACCATGCCCTGAACAGACACTAACGCGAGAACAACGGGGAAAAGAATATAAAAATAACCGTCCGCTGTTCTCGACAGGGCGCGACTGCGGCGCAACACCCAATGCGAAGACGCGTGCGTTGCAAGCAGTAATTGCTGGTCGATTGAAGCGATGCCATCAAATGCGCGCATTGTTTTAGGTTAGGCATCATGCATGACAGTAAAATGACGATTACCGTCGATTTTATGAATTTTTCATGAATTCGCCATCAGCCTCAAGGCCACTGTAGATACTCGTCCCGCCGCCATAGCCAGGGGGTCTCCGCGACGCCTTGCCGTATGACCTGAGTGGGTTCGCAGCATCGAAGGACAGCTCACGATTAGCTTTCTCTACCGGGTTGCCCGTGAGAAGACACTTACAACTGCATGTCACATGAGCCTGAATCGGCAGCGTTAACCCGCTTCCTTAGCCAGCGACCGGTAGTCCTTTGACAACCATCCCAAAGCCAGAGTGCCGCGTAGCCGCTGCGCCATCTTCAGGCGATGATCAAATGGATGTATCGCAATTCGAGGACTAATGCCTCGCCGTCTAACCCAACACAATTGCAGACGATTCCAGTTATCCAGTAGTCCTGCGCGTAAGGGCGTATCAGCCTCAAAACCCAGAAGAGGCAGGAATTTATTAATATATACGCCATTTTTCTCACGCACGCGCACGCCGCGAAAGGTTTCTACTACACTGAACGGCTGGTGTGGCAAGTCGTCGTGCCTCAAGCTGCCCAAGGCCCAGGCTGGAGGCACATAAGCGTCGGGGCACGGCATCCCTTGCTGACGAAACCAATCCTGACTTCGCCACATAAGATCTACAATCTCCTGACTGCCAAGCGCCAGATGCTCAGCGACATTGCGGGATAGCAGACGAGCGTGCAGTCGGTGGTAAATGCGTCGCGGACTGGTGCTATGATGCCAGCCGTGAGCAACAATCTCATGTCCGTTGTTGACGAGACCGTGCAGGCGTCGTAGATCATAATCTCGCCACTGCACACCGGGCACCACTAGCAGTGCAACGCGCTGTATTCGAGCTTCTGAAAGCAGTGCTATCGACAATTCAACGTCATCAAGGGTCGATGGCATGACGTCATGAACGGATATCAACGCGTTTCTGAAATCACTCCCCCGCATGTTGGATCAGCACATTCTGCTGCTCGGGACGCCGTAGAATTGACTCCCATTGATGGATCGTTGCATTGTTCAGATGCTCCGCTGCAAAACTGGCCGCTGCGGATTTTTCTTCCCACGCCCTTGCAGAAAGCGCGTCCAGCGTGCGCAGATACTGTGACAAGGTCATATCTTCAGGCAGGGTAAACAGCCCCGCACGAAGAGTCGGCCAGGTCTGTATCCCTGCACTGGGCGATACCAGCGCAGGGCGACCTCGGGCCATGGCCTCCAGGGCAACGGAACCAAAGGTTTCAAACTTCGATGGCAGCAACAGCAGACTACTTTCGTCAATGACGTCGATAAGTTGGTCGCGCGTCAGCCAGCCCTTGAACGTGATGTTCTTGAGCGATGCCGCGGCGGCCTCGAGCTTTTTACGTAGTGGCCCTTCACCCCCGACGACAAACTCGATGTCCGGAAGCTCGCCAGCCGCAGTGATAATTTTTTCGATGTTCTTTTCCGGCGCCAAACGGCCAGCAAAGCAGACGCGCGTAAGGCGTCCGGGAATCGGTTTGGTCCTTTGCTGCAGGAACTTGCGGGGCAAAGGGGTGCCAATCACGGAGGTACGGCGTGCTCCCAACGCGTAAACATCCGTGCGGAGGCCATCGTTGTTGATCAGGACGCGCGTAGCACGATTGCACACGATTCGATTGGCAGTTCGCAGCACCAGGTTGACGATCCATCTCGATAACGGGTTCCAGTA
>CAYFVJ010000105.1:5256-9204 GCA_964346555.1 uncultured Alteromonadaceae bacterium
GGATCTGGCTGAAAAATACGCACATCCACGCTCTCGCTCGTCAATTGCGCCAGCAAATCATGATAGTAGGCGCCGGTCCCGTTGCGTTCCGGGAACGCATCAGAGAAAAAAGCAACCCGCAGCGGCCGCACCGACACGTCCGCCCGTGTCGCCGCCGCAGTCTTTAGACCAGCAGTGCCAGAATGCATCACCGCGACGCTCCGATCCGCATAGGGTGCTGCAAAAGATTCTTGTAAGCCGCGTGCGCTCCCTTTGAAATCCCGTCTATCCTCACGCCGAGCGAATTTGCGTCATAGACGTGGGCATCGGTCGTTTTCAACCCCGCTACAGCCTTGGATGTGACCGGGAAGACCGCAGGCGCCCTAAGTGAAAACCGTCGCGCAAGCGTATCCTCCATAATACTGCCGTTGTGGCGCAGGTCGGCCTGATCAAGGACTAGCGCCTTTGGAGGTGGTCGACTCGCCATAAATTCGCCCAGGGCTGTGTAGTAAGAACTGAACAATAGATTGAATGTCTCACGGGTCCAGTCGCCAGAGCGGTCCGTACCGAATATTCGACGCGCTGGTTTCAGCGCGCTCAGCTGCGAACTCAGCGCCGTCACCGGCGACCGGGTACACACAATAAACTCAGCGTCCGGATACTGCTGCTGCAGGATTCCCGCCCAGCCAGAAAATGCAGCGTTTTTAGAAAGAAGTCGCACGCTCTCGCCTTGGCAGTAAAGATGCTTTTGCAGCATGGCGTGGTAGAACCGAAAAATCCGCTTTCGCTCTTTTGTCGACAGCGCCCTGAAGTCGGCCAGCCGGAGGAGCCAGGCATCAAATGGAAACACAACGAGCAGAAACGAACAGGCGCCTGCGGGTAGCAGAAGCAGGTAGTCTTCCTCGGGCGCGTCGAGCCGAACCGGGTGTATGCTGTCGAGACCGGAGCTGACCGCACCCGATAGGCGCAAAATAAGTCGACGCAGATGTCCGCCAAAGCCCTTGTCGATCGCTCGCAATACCCCCAGTAGTTTGCGCTCGCACACAGCCGGGGCCAACAATGCCTCCCAGGTTGAAACCGTCGTGAAGCGAGGGTTTGCAGCGAGCTCTCTGTGAAGGTAGGTGGTTCCGCTGCGCGGTATGCCAATGATAAATACCGGCTCTTTAACGCTAACCTTTCGATAACCAGGAAAGAACAATTCGTCAATCAGAAAGGCTGCCCAGTGCACAAGTTGCAGAGCGAGAAAAACCGGAAACAGCAATACGAGGCCAAGCCGTCTGAATCCCAGGGGAGCGTTGGTATGAGCGCCGGGAAGTACCGAGAGGATGAACCAGCGCGCGTAGCGAACCATCGCACCTGTGAACACATCGAAGACGCTGCGGGACACTACTTTCTCCACACTATCTGGATGAGGCGCGGAACACCAAACCGCGGCGCCCTGCTTCGATCTTCAGCCAACAACATAACGGTAGCCTCTGCACGCAAACCAATGTAACCAGCAATCAAGCACCTGTTGTCTGCCCCCAATATAGTCAGTCTAGGGCAGTCAGATGTCAGAAATGTTATGACAGCGTTACGATTCTATGACAGCCCACGACGGTCGATTGTCGGCAAAGCAGTTGACGGGCCTAGTCTTTTCCAGGCTTCCAGATCACGCTCGGCGCCACCTTGACATTTCCATCAGCATCCGCCAGTCCCAAACTGTATACCGAGGTCATCACTACAAATCCCCGCACTACCCAAATCGCGACTGACCGAAGCGCTCGAAAGTCACAAAAGGTTCAAGAATCTGTTGCTTTTTCGTAACAGAACCGACGCAAGATTGAACATGTCCGAGAATCAACAGCGAGCAGGGAAATCGCCATGCAGCACGGCAACACGAACGTGAATCCGGTTGAAAAACAGCGGCTTCGACGGGGTCTGCTTCACGGCATTCAACGTCGACGAGGACTTCGGCGACTGCGTGGACAGCTTAGTGATGGCGGACCTTCACAAGCTGACCGCCAGGAAAAAGCAACTGTACCTGGAGTCATAAAGACCAGAGGAGTGATCCCACGATGCAGGCACTACCCCCCGATGGCAAAGTGCGCTGCAAGGCGCTGTGGCTTTCCGACGTGCACCTCGGCAGCGTGCACAGCAAAGCCGAGCAGCTCCTGCAGTTCCTGGACCGCGTAGAGTGCGAGAAGCTCTACCTCGTCGGCGATATCGTGGACGTCTGGGCCATGCAGCGACGCGTCCACTGGCCCGAGCCACACACCCGAGTCTTGCGACGGATCCTGAAGTTCTCCCGGCATGACACCGAGGTAGTCTATATCCCCGGCAACCACGACCAGAACTTCCGCGAGTTCTGCGGCAGCGAATTCGGGCAGGTCCATATCCGCAAGGAAATGATCCACGAGACCGGCCAGGGCCTGCACCTGCTGGTCACCCACGGGGACGAGCTCGATTTTGCCGTGCGTTACAGCCGCCTGAACCGCTTAATCGGCGACATTGCCTATGCCCTGCTCATGGGCATAAACCGCTGGGTCAACCAGGCCCGGGAAGCCCTGGGTAAGCCATACTGGTCCCTGTCCAAGTGGGTCAAGGTCAATATCTCCCAGGCTGAGGCGGCGATCCACGCTTACCAGCACGCGGCCGTGAATCTGGTCCGGGACCGCGGCCTCGACGGCATAATATGCGGCCACCTGCACTATCCGGTCGTGCAGGAGACGGAAGGCATTCTTTACTGCAACGACGGCGACTGGGTGGAGAACTGCACGGCTCTGGTCGAGGACCACACCGGCGCACTGCACCTCCTGCGTGGCGTCGCGCACCCGGAGCAGCCCCTGGAGCTGGTGTTCGCTGACGACCGCTTCCCGGTCACCGCGGACCCGCTTCCCTCTCTGTGAAGTACTGCGCGCCGGCTACGACATCGCCGAGGCCTTCGAATACGCGATTAACTAATCCTACCTGCAGGACTAATGGCAGGTGAACGACAAGCTGACCGTGACCTACGATCTGCTCTACGACTACTGCGCGACTGACGACGAGTCGAACCTGAACCAGGGCTTCCAGGCAAGCTACAGCTTCGGCAACAACGAGATACTGCATGGACCTGTTTGCCAGCGTCGTGGTCGCGCGCTTCAACAGCAAGCCGAGCGCACCGGCTGAGGCCGGCGAGTCTGTGCGCGTGCGGCGAGCCAAATTGATGGAACGTGACCGCTCAATGTAAACATCATACCACCAGCCAGCATCGGTGTGCGGCTCGGTCACAATGTCCGGAACGGGCAGTCACGTTCGCCGGAATACACAGCTATGCGACGCTTCGATCATCCGTGCTGAAATCCTTGCTTATAAACTCATCGGATGGCGCGTACCTCTCGCCACGCTCAGAGGCCCAGAAAACCCCCTGCACTTGCTGCATCCCCCGCTCCCGCGCGCGAATCGCGAGGCGCCGGGCTAGATCCTCGCCGTAGTTGTTAACCGAATAATTCACAGATTCATGCTGCCCGCTTTCGGTTGGCCAGTGTGCCTCCCAGTACCAACTCTCCTTTTCTTGGCCGTCGGCGAGGCGATACTTTTTTGCGTATCGGTAAACACCAGTTATTCCTGTCTTATTGTTGCGACGACGGATGCTGGCGAATTCCTTGCGCGTAAGTGGTGGATATCGTTTCAGCAATTGATCCCTATATTTTTTCGCCGCCGCCAGAGCATCCTGCTTACCCCCATATTTTTTATCTGGGAAGTTCTTAACAAGGCTCTTGCCGCGGCGCCGCAGACTTACTCGCCAGGCGTGGGTGTTGTGAGCGTGATCATCAATACGTGAAATGCCGTACATAGCTGGGTTTCTATTCCTCATGGGGCTGCCTTCAATGTTCTACAGATCGTGCGGGGATGTGGCCTTAATCAGAAGCGACAGGTTCGCATCGATTCACTACAGGCCAATGACAGCCTTGCGACATTTTTATGAAAATGTGCCCCGCGATGATG
>CAYFVJ010000106.1:0-3028 GCA_964346555.1 uncultured Alteromonadaceae bacterium
AAGTGTCCAGGGGTCTCGTCCCGTCTCGCTGAGCAATGGCATTCGCCTGCAGGCGCTGACGCAGTGTTGCCGATCCAGTAATTAATCGCAGCTGGTAATGCGGCGCAGAGCGGCCTCGTCACGTATCGTTATCTCGCGATTGTTCACGTCGAGAATCGCGTTTTTCTGCAGCCGCGTGAAGACCCGGCTGACGGTCTCTACCGTCAGCCCCAGATAGTTTCCGATATCTACCCGGGTCATACTCAGCCGGAAACGCGTCGCGCTCAGGCGGCGGTTGGCGTTGCGCGTCGAGATACTGAGCAGTAGAGCGCCAACGCGTGCGTCGGCCGAGCTCTTGCTGAGCAGCGTGATGAGTTGTTGATCCTCAGTGATCTCGCGGCTCATGAGCTGAAAAAAATGCCGCTGCAGCTGTGGCATATCGGCACTCAGTTTTTGCAGGGAGGAAAACGGAATCTCGCACAGCGCGGAAGTCTCGAGCGCGCAAGCTGAGGAGGCGTGCCGACTCTGATTGATGCCATCCATGCCGACGATTTCGCCCGGCATGTAGAACCCCGTTACTTGTTCGCGGCCATCATCTGCTACGCGGTAAGCTTTCAGGGCGCCCGAACGCACTGCGTAAACCGACTCAAACTCGTCGCCCTGGCGGTATAGGTGCCCACCTTTTCGTAGTGGGCGACCGCGCTGGATAATGCGATCCAGTTCATCGATTTCGGATGAGCCCAGAGAAAAAGGTAGACAAATACTGTTCAGCCGGCAGTCGCGGCAGTTGATGGCGAAATTACGGCTGCAGGCTACTGGACCCTCGGGGCCCGCCTTGAGCGGCGCTTGCGATGTCATTGGTCATACCTGCTGTTTGACTGACTAAAGCTATAGCGCTAGCGCCGGGGAGTCAAGGAATGGGTAGACTGGTGGTGAGCCATCCGCGGTGCGTCAGACGGTGGCGGAGAAGCGTCCGCCGGCGGATTCCGCGCCTGTGAGATGGGCATCAAATGGCATGCAGATATTGCGCAGGAAAGGCCGGCCTGAGCCGTGCACGCGTATTTCCCGCTCGCCCAGGGTGATCAGTCCATCGGCGGCCAGTGGACGAAGTGCCATCAGGGCGTCGGCGAAGTGGCTGTCGAAATCGATGCCGAAGCGCGCGGCGGTGTCTGCTTTGTTCAGGTGCAGGTCGCAGATCAGTGACATGATCACGTGGCGCCGCAGGCGATCTTCCGCGTCCATTTCATAGCCGCGGTACAGCGGTAGTTCGCCGCAGTCTACCTTGGCGTAGTAGGCGTCCAGCTGAGCCGCATTCTGCAGGTAAAAATTGCCGATCTGGCTGATCGCGGATACGCCCAGTCCCAGGGTGTCTTCCGCCAGGCGCAGCGAGTAGCCCTGGAAATTGCGCTGCAGGTGGCCATTTGCCTGTGCCTGTGCAAGTTCGTCGTGTGGCAGGACAAAGTGGTCCATGCCGATATGCAGATAACCCGCCTGTTCCAGGCTTGTGGCGATCAGCTGGGCCAGCCAGAGTTTTTCTTCTGATGACGGCAACGACAGACGGTCGATGGCCCGCTGCGGGGGAAACCGCTCCGGCAGGTGCGCATAGTTATAGCTGGCGATACGGTCTGGCCTCAGCTGCAGGACTTCGGCTAACGAGCGCGCCATGCTGTCGGCGTCCTGGCCGGGCAGGCCATAGATAAGGTCGAAACTGATCGATTGGAAGCCGTGCGCACGCGCCGCGTTTACCAGCTTGGCAACGCTCTCCGGTGTCTGGATTCGGTTGATTGCCTTCTGCACGCGTGGATCAAAGTCCTGAATACCCAGACTGAGCCGGTTGAAGCCCAGCCCTTTCAGCAGGGCGATGGTCGCTGTATCCACTGTGCGCGGGTCGATCTCGATCGCGTACTCGCGGTCGCCGTCGCTTTGCAGCGCAAAGTGGCGAGACAGGGCGTGCATCAGGCGGGTCATCTCACCGCTGTCGAGGTAGGTCGGTGTGCCGCCACCCCAGTGCATCTGGGTGATCGGACGCCGGTGGCCGACCAGTTCAGACTGCAGCGCGATCTCTCGTTCGAGGCGATCAATGTAGTCGGCGGCCACGCCGGGCCTGCGCGTCACTACCTTGTTGCAGGCGCAGTAGTAGCAAATGTCATTGCAGAAGGGAATATGCACATACAGCGATAACGGGGTGGTACTGGCGTCTGTGCCAGACTGCCAGTCGAGGTAGCGCCGGCGCGGGAAGTTTTCACTGAACTGGGGGGCCGTTGGGTATGACGTATAGCGCGGCCCCCGGCAGGCGTATTTGCGTGCAAGAGCAACATCATCATCGGGTTGATGTGCAGGCGCGTCCGGCACTTTCACTATGCTGGTGTGGTTGTGTTCCATCGTCTGCCACCGTTTTCTGATGCCCACCTCACAAAAAAGGCTAGCAGTCAGCGGGCAGATACGTGTTGATCCAGGTCAAGGCGAGTCGCGGTGTATCAGGTCTCCAGCGACTCGAGTTCACGGGTGACTTCGGGTAGCTCACGCGGCATACCAATGCCCCATCCCTGCAGGTAATCGATGCCGAGTTCGCGCAGGGGCTCGACAACTGCCAGGGTTTCGACGCACTCGGCAATCGTCTCCTGGCCGAGGAAGTGGGCGAGGTCGTTGATGGATCGGGCCATCGCGTAGTCGGTTTCGTTGCTGAGGATGTCGGTAATAAAAGTCCCGTCGATCTTGACGTAATCCACCGGAAGCTCACGCAGGTAGCTGTAGCTCGCAAGGCCGGTACCGAAGTCGTCCAACGAGAACTTGCAACCGATGTTGCGCAGGGTGCGCACAAAATCCACCGCCTTGTTCAGGTTCTCGATTGCGCCTGTCTCGGTAATCTCAAAACAGATGCGGCTGGTGCCGACGCCGAATTCCGATATCTGCTCGAGTGCGTAATCCATGAAGGTATCGTTGGTCAGACTGCTGCCAGACAGGTTGATGGAAATCTGGGGCACCACCTTCTGCATGTCCATGAGGCTGGATATCCACTCACACACCCGGCGCAACACCCAGCGGTCCA
>CAYFVJ010000106.1:3128-9161 GCA_964346555.1 uncultured Alteromonadaceae bacterium
TGCTCGTCGACATCGTAGGTGACGCAACAGTTGCCCCCGCGCTCCTTGGCGATGCGAACCGCATCCCTGGCCTGGCCCAGAACCTCTTCGGCGTCGACGCTCGACTGCAGGATCGGTGAGACGCCGATCGAGGTAGTGAAAGATACCTCCTCGCCCGCCACCGTGATGCTGCTGTCGCCAATGTCGCTGCGCACCCGATTGGCGAATACCAGAGCCTCGTCGACGTTGCGGTAGGCGAGGAGTATGCCGAAGGCGTCGCCCTCGAGGCGTGCGGTGAGCGAGCGCTTTTCGTTCAGCTGACTCAGCAGCTGCGCGAACTCTGCCAGCACCTGGTCGCCATCGACCTCATCGTAGACATCGTTCACGAGGTGGAAACTGTCGATATCCAGATACAGCAGGGCGTGCGATGCATCCCGGCGCTGAGCATGGCGCACGGCGCGATCAATCTGGCGCCGGAGCGAGTCGCCATTGATCAGCCGGGTGACGCGGTCGCGGTTGTGCTTGAAGCTGAGACGCTCCTGCGCGTCTGCCAGCGTGCCGTACACGCTCTGGTTGAGCACCGACATGCGATCAACCGGGTTCGGCTGTTTGAGCCCGTGACTGAGCTTGCGCGCGAGCTGAATGCGCGACATGTCCGCGACTTTCTGACCCAGTTCGTTGACAAACGCGTAGCGTTCGCGGTCATCGCTGATCCAGATAAGGCGCATTCTGCGGCGGAAACCCTGCTTGTCGCGGTAGCTCATCACTGTGCCGATGGGCATCTGCTCCACGCGCTTGACCCAGCGATTCAGCCGCGGCAGCTGCTCCAGCCTGCTGCGTGACAGCGCCTGCGCTCCGGACGTCGCGCTGACCGCGTAGGTTTCCAGTGGCACCTCGCCCCGCAGAATCTGGGACAGCTCCTCGAGCGTTTGTTCGTGGCCGATATTATCTGGCTGCGCGGCGCCGATTTCGGTCTGCAGGCTGTGCACTATAGAGACCAGCTCGCGCTCGCCGTCCGGTGAATGATCGCCGCGCTCGACGTTACTCAGCGCCGAGATGATTTTTTGCAGTGCCGCCACCTGGTACTGCCAGGCCTGCGATTCCGTCCCCTCACGTACAGCAATCTGCACCAGCAGGTCGCGCCAGCCGGCGTCCATGAGGTCGAGCAGGACCCGTGGTGCGGTGGGCGGTTTGATGAAGGTTGAGAGTAGCTGTTCGACAGACTCCCGGGCCTGCTGCAGCCTCTCCTGTCCCTGCATGCTGCCGACGACGCGCTCAATGTTCTTGCGCAGCGCCTTTTCCTGCTGTTCTACCAGGCGATTCAGGTCATTCAGCGCGCTTTCAAAGACAGTCCGGTCGCCGTCGTAACTTCGGGCGATGTCCTCGACAATCGCCCGCACCTTCTTTTCAAGGACGCGGTTGGGAAAGTTCTCTGCAGTCGCCAGCTGGGACAGCCGATCGAGCATCTGGTGTGCGGGGTGCTCGGGATCGGCAAAAAACCTGGGTTCCTCCAGCGACAGGCGGGCCAGTGGAATGCGCAGCTGATCGAGGGTCGGCTTGATGTCATCGGCCACGTCAACGCTGCTGCGTATCGTGTTGAAGACGTTGTCGACGAAATCCAGCCGGTTTGCGCTCTCTACCTGGAGTTTGCTGCCCTCGAGCGCTGGCAGCTGAGCCGCGTGCTGCTCCAGAAGTTCCCGCAGTGTCTGTGACGTCCCGGCACTGCTGAGCCAGTCCGGTTGTTGTTGCTGCAGCTGTAACAGTGCCTGTATGACGGTGGCCGGTTCTGCTTTCGGTGGACGCGGGGTGTCCGCGGCGCTATCGCTGTCGGCATCGGCGGATGAGCTGTCTTCCGAATTGCGCGCCGACAGTGCATGCACGACGGCGTCGTACATGGCGTCGTGCTTCATACGCGGTTGTTCCGCGGTTCCTGATTGACCTGCGCCGTCCGCGGGGGAGGCGACCGGGTCAGTGGCACGCCGTCCCTGCCTGGCGCGACGGTCCCGGTCTTCCTGAACGTTTCCGGCCGCACCCTCCGCCGCCGTCGCTGAGTCGCCGGTCTCGTCCCCGGTGCTCTCGCCGCCGCCGCCAGCGCCCTCATCGTCGCCGGGTTTGCGATTGCGCACTGAGCGGCTGCTGTTGGTGTCCATGATGGACCCCGAATTGTATAACTCATCCTCGAGGCCCGGTCGCAGGCCGTCCGTCGCCAGTTCGTTGTTGATCCGGGCGTAGAACCCACGCAGCTTGCGAATCCACTCGCGGTGGAAAAACTTCAGGCTGTCCTGGATAACCATCGGGCTGAACCCGAGCGCATGCAGCCCATCGCGGAATCCGCGACACAGGTACGCTGGATGGAACGGTGTCTTTACGCGCCCGGCGCCCAGGGCCAGCAGGTCGCCGGCGCGCAGAGTCAGGCTCTCAAGATCCACGCGATACAGGTTCACCGCGTCCGTGGTGATACGGTCGAGCGCGAGTTTTTCTTCCATCTCGTTCAGCTCGACCAGGTCGAGCTCGCTGGCATCGGTCTCCTCGAGGGAATCGTCGTTGCGCTGTTGGCGCGGTTTCTCAGGCTGCCCGAGTTCCTCCTTGAGCTGATCGAGCATGCCCTCGATAAAGGCCTTGTTGTTTCGCTTGAGGGCGTTCAGCGCGTCATAGTGCTCGTGACGTCCGGAAATGCCGTGTTGCGGCGACGTCGAGAGGTCAAACAGGTGGTCGCCGAGATTCAGCGTGAACGCCCGCAGACTATCGCCTATGAGCTCCAGGCCGCGCGTGTGGAAGTCGGCCAGGTAGCCGGCTGCCCGCTCCGGTGTCAGGCGGCTGCCGTTGAGTGTCATGCCCAGGGTGCTCGCGCAGTCGTCATCGAGGCCGCCGGTTACCGTCATGTCGTACCCATTGCCGAGCGTGCCGTTGAATACTGCGTTTAGGCGGCAGCCGCCGGACAGGCCTGGCAGAGTGGCACGTATTTCAGCCTGCTCCACGGAGCGCCAGTCTTCCTGCAGGGGCGCTTCGGGGTAAAAGAGCAGGGCATTAATCCCCCTGACCGCGAATTTTCCACGATAGATACTGTTGTTTGGCAGATACAGGTCTGCGCTGTGGGGAGGCTCGTGAGTCGCTTTCTTGTTCATGCTCGCTCAGCGTTCGGCAGAGTGACTGAATCGCAGCCAATCCATGGCGGAACGATAGCGCGCGGGAGGCGGTTTCACAAGATCGATGCCGCCCGGGGAGTTGTCAATGGTGATCCAGTGAAGCATGCTATCGTGCCGGCGGCGGGGTTGGCGATGTAAGCGTCGGCCGGTGCGCAGGACGCGGGTCCTGGCCTGCCAGTCACAGGCTGACTCTCACGCCTGAATTTCCGAGCTCTGATTGCATACGCGCCAGAGTCTGTATGTAGTTTACAGTCACCGCGTCGACAGTAGGAGTCGCATGAGTAAGAGTCATACTTTTATATATCACCTGGTTCAGGCCCGGCTCTGGGAGCCGGTCGTTGCAGCGGGTGGCATCTACTACCCGCCAACCTACCAGGCGGATGGCTTCATCCATGCCACCGCGAACACGGAAAAGCTGCTTGCCGTTGCCAACCATTTCTACCGCGATCTTCCCGGTGATTGGTACTGCCTGCGTATGACGGAAGGCAGCCTTGAGCGCACAGGCGTGACGACTGTCTTTGAGGCCACGGCACCAGTGGGCGATAAACCAGCGGACTTCGACGGCGCCGGCGACGAGCTTTTTCCGCATATCTATGGCGGCATCTGCCCGGCGGCGGTGCTGCAGGCGCATCCGGTGTCGCGGGCTGCCGACGGAGCGTTCCTGGCGGTAGACGGTGTGACTGACTGACGGACTGTTGGGGTCAGGTTCGGGACCTGACCCAAAACGCGGCCCTTCCTCCGGCGCAGCATCACAGGTATCGTTCAAGCCACGAAACCACATCGCCACCCTCAAAGAATCCATAACATTGCAGGGAGACGTCGTCTTGACAGACATCCGCCCGGGCGTCGCGACGCCGCAGGAAGCCTTTGGCGCGGGCGCGCGGCGCTACGTGCTGACCATCCTGGTCATTGCCTACACCTTCAATTTTATCGACCGGCAGATTCTCGGCATTCTGGTAGAGCCGATCCGGCTGGAGCTGGGAGTAGGGGATACCGCCATGGGCCTGCTCACCGGTCTGGCCTTTGCCGCGTTCTATACGCTGATGGGCATTCCCATCGCCCGATATGCCGATCGCTCCAACCGGCGCAACCTGATCGCCATCGCAGTCGGCATCTGGAGCCTGTTCACTGCCGCCCAGGGACTGGCCCAGAACTACTGGCAGCTACTGGTTTTCCGCATGGGCGTGGGTGTGGGTGAGGCCGGCTGCTCACCGCCGGCGCACTCTATATTGTCGGATTACTATCCCGCCAACCAGCGCGCCACGGCACTGGGTGTCTATTCCCTTGGCATTCCGGTGGGCATCCTGTTCGGTTTTTTTGTCGGCGGCTGGATTAACGAGTGGTTCGGCTGGCGCGTGGCGTTTTTCGTGGTCGGCATTCCCGGCATTCTTCTGGCCCTGCTGATCCGCTTCACCGTACGCGAACCCGATCGCGGCATGTCCGAGCGGCGCGCCACGGCAGTTCCCGACGCCGAACAGCCCGCATTCAGTACCGTGCTGCGTTACCTTCTCGGCCGTCGGTCATTCATCCATATGGCCCTGGGCGGTGGTATCGCCGCCTTTGTGGGTTATGGCCTGCTATCGTGGGCAGCTGCATTCCTCGTGCGCAGCCACGGCATGACCTCCGGTGAGATCGGGACCTGGCTGGGGCTGATTTTCGGGATCCCCGGCGGCATCGGCATTCTGTTCGGCGGACGTCTGGCAGATGCCCTGGGTGAGCGCGACCAGCGCTGGTATCTCTGGATCGTAGCGGTGGCACTGGCGATTGCCGTGCCAGCGGGTATCGGTGTTTTTCTGTCCGATTCCGCCGGCGTCGCCTTGCTATTTCTGATTATCCCGGTGATGCTCGGAAATTTTTACCAGGCCACCACCTTTGCCCAGACACAGACTCTGGTGGGATTGCGCATGCGCAGCGTCGCCGCCGCCATTCTGCTGTTCATCATCAATATCGTCGGCCTTGCCTTCGGGCCCTCCGTGGTCGGCATGGTGAGTGACCTGCTGGCACCGCACTACGGCGCCCACTCCTTGCGCTGGGCGCTGTTGATCTGCTCCATGGGCAATCTGTGGGCGGCGTTTCACTACTGGCGTGCGGGGGCGCATTTTCCCGGCGATCTGAAGCGGGTGGAGGATTGAGGATGAGGTTAATCACGGACTTTAGCTCCGCGTCTGATCTGGGTTGGTTCGTCGTCAATGACAATGTCATGGGCGGCAAGTCCGTGGGCGCTTTCCGTATTGACAATGGCGTTCTGGTCTTCTCCGGCTCGACGAATACCGATGGCGGCGGTTTCTCGTCTATCCGCACGCAGCGGCGTCTGCCTTCACTGGCAGATGCCACCACCATTATTGTTCACGCGCAGGGCGATGGACGACGCTACATACTACGACTTGAGAATGCAGACGGAATTGCCTACTGGGGCGACTTTCAACCGCCGGCAGACACCATCGCGCCATCCCACGTAACGCTTGCGTCGCTGCAGCCACGCTTTCGCGGCCGCTGGCTCTCGGGGCCACCGCTTGAAGCAAGCGCTATCGTCGGACTGGGCTTCATGTGTTACGACGGTAAGGATGGGCCGTTCTGCCTGAGGGTGGCGCGTATCGAGGCTGAGTGATCAACCCGCGTGAATCACGATACTGCTGAAAGCGATCCATTCAAATTCTGAGAACTTCTCTCTATTGCACACCTTCGCATTCTGACGACGCAATGGTCTCATGCTTACGCCGACCGTTGATCATCGCTTAGATAGGGGATTCATCGGCTTGAAGATTCCGGGCTTTTAATTGAGTCTGCAGTGGCTGACCGGGACTCGTTGGGCAAGATGAGCATTACCGTTGGCCAGACTCACCGAGCCGGGGACTTTACTCAAAGTCAAGGCGGGTATCTTGAGTCGTACCGCGAGAATGTCTTGTTC
>CAYFVJ010000107.1:0-9124 GCA_964346555.1 uncultured Alteromonadaceae bacterium
GGTAACCGCTGGCATCAGCACGCTCATGGTGCTCCAGTATCGCCTGCGAAACGGCATCCCGATGAATACCGCGCCCATGTGCACTTCAGGCTGTGGTCAATTGGCTTGAGCAGCTTGTGCTGCAACAGCTATGGCTTGCCATCCTTTGCTGCTGTGTCAGGGCGCCTGCCTCGTGGACGGGTGAAAGTGACTGCTTTATTTTATTGCGTGGGCTAAGCGCTCTTAAAACCTCCGCGAGGCGGTCGTGATCGAACTGGCTCAGCGTGAACCAGCGATCGAATTGGCTGCTGTACAGGCGGCCTCCCTCGCCATCTGTGTTCGGCACCAGGCGCAGGCTGGTAGCTTGCGAGGAGCTGGCGATCGCGAACTCGATAGCAGCCTGCGCTGGGACCTCCGACCGTGCCTCGTCCGCCAGTATGCCAGTGACCTGCAGGTTTGCCAGCGTACGTTCCAGTGCCACCAGCGCATCCCTGGCCGCGGTTTTTTCAATGGCACCGTCGCCGGTCGCTGTCCAGGTATTATCCTCTTTTTTCCATTCGCCGCCCGCGACCGTCACCCGCTCAATAGCATCCATGGACAGCAGGTTCGGGTCCAGCCAGCCGTCCACCGTCGCGGGTACATCAAAGGTGCTCAGGGCGATGGACTGTATGACGTCGCTGTCACCGCGACGGGCGTGCACCCGGCGCATGCCAGGTGACGTGCCCAGGTAGACTGTTGCTGTTTTGGTTATAGGGTTCTCTGGCGAGTCGGTTCCAGCGACGTGGTCCGCCAACGTGATGCGGCGCTGAAAGTGATCGGCAGCGACCTCAAAACGTTTACGAGCGTTCTCGCTGCGCGCGACCGGAAAGCCAGCGGGTCGACTCAGGGCGTCGAACAGCCGGCCTACTGGCGGTGTCGCCGCGGGCAGCGCGTTCGCCTCGAGCATCCACTGCCCATCGCGCCTCACGAGCATAACGCTGTCGCCGTCTACACCTGTTATGCCGATGCGCGCGATCTCGTCGCGGGGTAGCGGTAACAGCGTATCGCTGTTTGCCGCCGCTGCAGGTTTGGTCCCGCTATCGGGCCAGTACAGAAAGGCGACCGCCGCCAGCTGCAGGCAGGCCGCGATCCCCAGCCACACAACGAGGCGCGACGTCATGCCAGCACCTCCCGCCAATAGAGGCGGCGCCGACGCTGACGCAGCCAATGCACCAGAGCGAACAGCGCCAGCAGCAGCAGACCGGCGGCATAGTTCAGGTACTCGAGCCTGGCCTGCGCGCTGTCATCCATGGGCGGCAGCGTGCGGTTGAAGTGGGCGCGGGAGCGTATCTGCAGCAGGTTGCCGTCAGTGAGTGCCCAGTCCAGGCTGTTCATGACCAGTTCTACCGGCCCCAGGAACTGGGTGCCGCTGGCGGCGACCAGGCCGCTCAGGACCTGGTCGCTGGCAAAGTTGTTGGAGCCGACGACAATCAGGCGCGCCGCGTCCGAGGACTGCCCGAGGTGGCCTCGGATGCGCTGGTTCCCGGCTGCGGCCGCGTTTTCCTCGATGCCGGCATCGGCGCGGATTTCCCGCTCCGGCGGCTGTTCGAATGCGCTTTGGAAGCGTCCCTGCAGCAGTACACCGAGGGTCTCGCGCCGGCGTGGCGCGTCGTCTGCCGCCGCGCCGACGTCAGCGGCGCCCGGCATGACATTGCGCGCGCTGGAGCGCCAGGCCCCTGGGCTGGAGCGCAGCAGCCACTCATAGCTAACGGCGCTGTCGCTGCGTGTGACCGCTACCGGCGAGGCCCAGGCCAGCGCCAGGTTGGGCAATCCCGCGGTGATCGGGTGCTGTGGATTCAGACCTTCCTCGCGCACATCGATGAAATACGGGTAGTCCACGAACTGCATGTCACGGAATTCGTAACCACCGACGCGGCGCATGACCGGCACGGGATAGGCGCGATGTCGTGGATCCAGCACCATCTCCGGCGCGATATCGATGCCCTGCCGCGTCAGCCAGCTGTCGAGCCCGCTGTCCACCTCGCGCATCCGCAGGTCGCCGCCGCGTGCCTCGATCGAGAAAGCCGATGTGCCGAGCACGACCGTGCCGCCGCGCATCAGGAACTGGTCGATGGCATACACTGCGGTGTCAGCCAGATTCTCGGGCGCCAGCACCACCAGCAGGTCGGCGCTGGCGTCGACCTCACCGTCGCTCAGGTCTTCGCGCAGGATGCTGTAATCGCGGGAAACCTCCCGCTCCAGCGTCTGGAAGGTATGTGCCGCCGGTGCCATGCCGGGAACCCGGCCGCCGTCCTGCTCGGGAAATACCAGGGCGATGGTCTTGGTAAAGCTGCTGGCGAAGCGTTTGAGTCCCGCTTCCAGCGTCTGCTCGAAGGACTCGGGGTCGAAAGCCCCGGTGGGCAGCTGTACCACCTGGTGGTCGTCTTCCAGCGTGAGATAAAAGAAGAACTCCCGCGGATCGTCGAGGGAAGCCAGCATCGGCTGGAATCCCCATTCGTCGATGATGCGTTCCGCCACCGCGCCGTCACCCGCCTCGGGCTCGACGAACTCGACACTGAAGCGACCGTCGGCCCGGGCAATCTGCGCCTGCAGAGTCTCCTCGATGGCATCGCGGTAATTGACCAGCAGCTCGGGTAGCCTGTCGTCGGCGGATACGTAGCCGGTCAGCCGCACCGGCCGGTCCAGCTGCTGGAACAGGTTGCCGCCGGCCCGATACGTATACAGCACATCGCGTATCGCCCGGGTGATATCGAACTCCGGGTTGCGCAGTGCGACTTCCGGCTGGCTGCCGCCGGTCGCCTTGACCTCGATCAGGTCGGCGAAGCCCAGGGTTTCGTGTTCGCCACCGTAGGAGACGAGCACGTGGAAGTAGGCGTTCACCAGTGCCGACTGGTAGCGATCGGCCACCTGGAACGGCGTGGCGTCGATGCCGTAGGTCTCGTTCGCTTTCCGCTCCATCTCCGGATTATCTGCCGGATCGACAAACTCCACCTGCACGCGGTCACCGCCGACTACGGCGTACTCCTTCAGCAGGTCTTTGATCTGGGGCACCAATGGCGCCAGGAGAGGATGCGTGCGCTCACTGAAATAGCCGCGTATCAACAGGGGTTCACTGACCTGATCCAGCAGGTCGCGGGTGGGGCTGGAGATCGAGTAAAGTCGGCCCTCGGTGACATCTGCGCGCAGGCTCGGCAGCTGCTGCAGCCATATGCCCCCGAGCAGCAGATTGATCAGCAGCAGTGTCACGCCCGCGTGCCACAGGCGGTGGCGTGGGTGTCGGGCCTCCCGCGCCCAGCGCAGTCGGTCCAGGCTGTAGACGTTGAGGGCGAGGAAGCCGGCGCACACCGCAAGGTAGTAGTACAGGTCGCGCAGGTCGATGACGCCGCGGGTAATGCTGTCAAAGCGCGAGCCGCTGCCGAGCAGCCGCAGCAGCGTTGCCGTATTGTCGTTGAAAAATCCCGTGAGTAGCGGACTGCCGAGCACGTAGAGAAGTCCGCACAGGAGCACGCTGCCCATCAGGCTGACCATGCCGTTGGCACTGCGCGCGGACACGAACAGGCCGATGCTCAGGTAGGCGCAGCCGAGCAGGGCAGCGGCCAGGTAGCCAGCCAGTACCGGACCCCAGTCGAGGTTGGCGATGGCGGCGACGGTGAGGGGCAGGGGCAGCGTGGCGGCCAGCGCCATTAAAAGCAGCGCGGTACAGGCCAGGAACTTGCCGAGCACAAACTGCCACAGTGGCACGGGCTGGGTGAGGATGTGCTCCAGCGTTCCGCGGCTGCGCTCCTCGCTCCACAGGCGCATGGTCAGTGCGGCGGCGAGAAAAATCAGCAGTACCGGCAGCCACTCGAACAGCGGTCGCACATCTGCGATGTTGCGGGCGAAGAACGCCTCCACCCAGAAGAACACGAACAGGCTGACGGCGATAAACGTGCCGAGGAATAGCCAGGCGACCGGCGAGGAAAAGAACAGGCGCAGTTCTTTCTGCGCCACCCGCAGGGCCGGGTAGTCAGTCACCGCCGGCCCCTCCTGTGCTCGTCAGTTCCTGGAGTACGGCATCCAGATCGTGCAGCAGCGGACGCAGCTCCAGCAGCCGCGCGCCCGTGCCCACCAGCGCATGGCTGATATTGCCCGCGGCGCGATCGCGCTCTGTGCCGGGGTGCAGTTCTAGACGCAGTGACGTCATCTCCCGCTGCGTTTCCTCGATTCCTGCCATCAGTACCTGAGGCAGCTGCTGCAGGGTGCGCTGGATTGCCACGGCATCGCCGCTGGCGCGAACCAGCAGGGTGTGGCTGTCCCGGAGCTCCGCGAGTCGCTGATCCAGCACCAGTCGTCCGTTGTGCATTACCAGCACCCGCTCACATACCGCCTCCACCTCCTGCATGATGTGCGTTGACAGGATGATCGTGGCTTCGCGCGCCAGCGTGCGGATCAGCTGCCGCATCTGCGCCGTCTGCCCCGGATCCAGCCCGTTGGTGGGTTCGTCGAGAATCAGCAGGCGCGGCTCGCCGAGCAGGGCCTGGGCCACGCCCGTGCGCTGGCGCAGGCCGCGGGACAGTGTGCCGACAGTGTCCAGACGGCGGTCGTCGAGGTCAGTCAGCTCCAGGACGCGGCGTATTGCCGCGGGCCTCGCTGCGCGCGGAATGTGTTTCAATGCGGCGGCGTAGTCGAGGTACTCGGCAACCATCATATCCGGATAGACCGGCAGGTACTCCGGGAGGTAGCCCAGCTGCCGCTGCATCGCCGCTGCATCGCGGTCCAGATCGTAGCCATCCACGCGCAGCGTGCCTGAGGAAGGCTCGAGGTAGCCGCTGAGCATGCGCATTGCCGTGCTCTTGCCAGCGCCATTGTGTCCGAGCAGACCGACGATCTCGCGTTCGCCGATGCGGAACGAGACATCGTCAACCGCTTTGTGTGCGCCGAAGCGGCGTGTCACCGACTGAACATCAATCATGTGTCAATCAGGCAAATCCCGTTATCACGACCCACAGCGACGCGCTTTCACCGGGTAGCGCGCCGCAGGTTTCAGCTGCTTTTTGACGCCGACGCGATAGACGCGCCCCAGGGCTCGCGCATAGTGACGAACTCCTCGGCCGATGTCGGGTGGATGCCGATAGTGCTGTCGAAGTGTGCCTTGGTGGCACCGGCCTTCATAGCGATCGCGATGCCCTGGATAATCTCGCCGGCGTCCGGCCCCATCATGTGCACGCCGACCACGCGGTCGGTTTTGTCTGCGACGATGAGCTTCATGAAGGTTTTCTCGTCGCGTCCGCTGATGGTGTGCTTCATTGGCCGGAAAGTTTCCTTGTACAGCGTGATATCGCCGAATTCTGCTTTGGCTTCTTCCTCCGCGAAACCCACAGTGCCGATGTTTGGCTGACAGAACACGGCGGTGGGAACGAACTCGTAGTCAACGCTCGCGTAGCTTTCGCCGAATTCGCGGCGGGCGAAGGCCATGCCCTCGGCGAGCGCCACGGGAGTCAGCTCGAGGCCGCCAGTCACGTCGCCAACTGCGTAGATGCTGTGCTCGCTGGTGCGCAAGTGTCTGTCGACCTCGATGGCGCCCTTCGAAGTCAGCTTCACGTTGACATTTTCAAGGCCCAGCCCGTCCAGGTGCGGCGCGCGTCCGGTTGCATAGAGTACCGCGTCCACTTCCAGCGTGCTGCCGTCCGTGAGTGAGAGGCTGTAGCCTTCGGCGGTGGCCTCAATCGATTCCACGTTGACTTCAAAGCGCAGGTCGACACCGGTTTTACGTATTTCCTGTGCGGCGTGGGCGCGGATGTCCGGGTCGAACCCGCGCAGGAACAGCGGCCCGCGGTAGAGCTGGGTGACCCGAGAGCCGAGTCCATTGAAGATGCCGGCAAATTCCACGGCGATATAGCCGCCGCCGACAATGGCGAGGCGCTCGGGAAATGTGTCGAGATCAAAGATTTCGTTTGAGGTCAGCGCGTGCTCGCTGCCGGGGAAATCCGGCACGGACGGCCAGCCCCCGGTGGCGATCAGAATCTTGCCACAACGGTAGTGCTTACCGCCCACGGCGACCGTGTTGGCGTCGACGATGCTGGCGCGGGACTCGAACACGTCAGCGCCGGCACCGTCGAGCAGCTTGCGGTAGACGGCATTGAGGCGGGCTATCTCGGTCTTCTTGTTATCGCGCAGGGTGGGCCAGTCAAAGCCGGTGACGCTCGTGTCCCAGCCGAATTCGCGGGCATCGGTGAAGCCCTTGCCGTACTCGGCGGCGTAGACGTAAAGTTTTTTCGGGACGCAGCCGACGTTGACGCAGGTGCCGCCCAGATAGCGGTCCTCGGCGATGGCAACGCGGGCGCCGAAAGACGACGCCATGCGCGCTGCACGCACGCCGCCAGAGCCGGCACCGATGACAAACAGGTCGAAATCCAGGTCGCTCATGAGTTCCTCCTTGCGTAAGCGTCCAATTCTATCAGTTTCAGGGCGCGGCGCGTGCGGTATTATCGCGGCTGGAAAGGAGATTGCCATGCGCAGGATCGGGATTCTGCTGTTGCCGCTGCTGCTCGCCGCCCTGGTGTTCGCAGCCTGGCAGCTGCATATCGCCATGCAGGTGGCGGTGGGCTATAGCGCGAAGCAACTGTGCTCCGGCGTGTATGTCTCGGGGCTGCCTGCAGAGTTCGTGGTTACCCGTGACATTATGCCGCGCATGGCACTGCTGGGTCCGGCGCGCGCCCTGCTCGATCTCGAGCTGGACGAGCCACGGGGCGAGGCGCGCGCGACGCTGCTTACCGCCAGTGCGGTGGCGGGCTACCAGTCGGTGGCGCGCGGCTGCAGCCTGCACCTCGAGGGCGGCGCCAACCCAGCCGCAACCCCGGCGGTTGCCCGCCTGCCGCAGTCACCGTTCGTCGCCGCGGACACGCCCCAGCTGATGGCGGCGCTGGATTCGGCCTTCATCGAACCGGTCGACGGCGGTCGCCAGACGCTGGCGGTGCTCGTGGCGCACCGCGGCAAGGTGATAGCAGAACGCTATGCGGCACCGATTGACGCGGCCACGCCGCTGCAGGGCTGGTCCATGAACAAGAGCCTGCTGGCGACCTGGATCGGCCTGCTGGTGGATAGCGGCCAGCTGCAGACCGGCCTGTCAGTAGCGGCGCGCCTTGCACAGCTCGATGCCCCCATAGCGATCGTCGAGGCCATCAGTCCGGACCTGACCCTGGAGCATCTGCTGCGCATGCGCAGTGGCTTCGATTTTGAAGAGCGTTATGGCCCCGGCAGCGATGTCACCAACATGCTCTACCGGGCGCGCGCGATGTGGCAGTCGGCGCCCGCCGAGGGGCACGCCAGTGCGCCCGGCACCCGCTTCAACTACTCCAGTGGTGACGCCAACCTCGCGGCCTATCTGTGGCAGTCCACGCTGCCGGTGGATGCCTATGAAGAGTGGCTGGCGGCGGCGTTCTCGCTGCCGCTCGGGCTGTCCTCGCTGGTCGCCGAGGCAGATGCCAGCGGTGTGCAGGTGGGTTCAAGCTATGCATTTCTCACGGCGCGGGACTGGTTGGCGGTAGGCCAGCTCTGGCTGGATGCCTGGCACGGGCGCTCGCCACTGCTGTCGCAGGAGTGGCAGCGCGCGGCAGTGACCCCGGCAGCAGAAGTGATGGAGGGCGACCGCGGACCCTATGGGCGTGGCTTCTGGTTGAATACCGGGGAGGCGGCTTTTCCTGGACTCCCGGAGACGCTGTTCTACGCCGGCGGCAACGCCGGCCAGTACGTGATCGTGATCCCGGAGAAGGAGCTCGTGGTGGTGCGTCTCGGCCTGTCGGATGCCTCGGCGGACACCGGCGTACACGCCCTGCTCGACGCTGTCGTGCGCATTTAAGCGAGTGCCGTCGTCCGCTAAACTATCGGCGCTGTTCTGACGCTGGAAGATCCGCGATGGTCCACAATCACATCCGCGCCACTGTCGCTCTGGCTGCCCTGTTTTTTACCTGCAGTGCGACGGCTGGGCCAGATCGCATCGAACTCAAGAATGGCTCCATTGTTTTCGGTGAAGTGGTTGACGCCGAAGACGGCAAGCTGAGTCTGAAGACCGATTTTGCCGGCTCGATAAATATCAGCCTCGACCAGATTGCCGGTATGCACACGGAGACGCCGATGACCCTGCAGATGGCCGATGGCTCCATCATTACGGCGCAGCCCCTGGCAGTCGAAGACGAAAAACTGGTGTTGCCCGACGTGGTTGCGGAAGGGGGCAGCAGCTATTCGGTGTCGCAACTGATGCGCGTGAACCCCGAGCCCTGGGAGACCGGTGACGGCTACCGCTGGACAGGACGCGCGAGCGGGGCGCTGGTTGCCCAGCGCGGCAACACAGACATCGACGAGCTGGATTACAACGTCGAGTCGCGCTGGACAGGGCTCGAGGATCGCTATTCCACACGGCTATTCGGCCAGCTGCGCGAAGTCAACGGCAAACGCAGCGCGCAGAGCGCGACGCTTACCGCGAAATATGACCGTTTTCTCGACGAGGACCGGTACTGGGGGGTGAACGCCTCGGCCGAGCGCGACCAGTTCGCCGATATTGAACTGCGCACCTACGCAGGCCCTTATCTGGGCAAGAAATTCGATCACAGCCCGCGCTATGTGCTCGAGGCCGAGCTCGGCCTGTCCTACGTTGCAGAGCAGTTCACCAGTTCGCCGGATCAGGAGTACCCCGGTGCAATATGGTCCCTGGATGCGACCTCTGACTATTTTGGCAGGGATCTGCGCGCTTATGTGCGGCAGAGCGGCATATGGGATCTGCGGGATACTTCAGACGTCGTGATCAACAGTACGGCGGGTATGTCGTTTCCCCTGATTGCGTCGATAGAGGGCGCGGCCGAGATCACCTGGGAGTTTGACTCCGGTGCCGTGCTCGACGTCGAGGAACTGAACCAGATCTACCGCTTCCGGATCGGCTACCGCTGGTAGCGACGGCGCGCCCGACCGCTCATTCGCTATCCTGCAAAGACGCGCGCTGTCGAATACTCAGGCTTGAGCCAGATCTGGCCCCGGTGCGTATGCTGCGTGATTGAGCTAGAGGATTACCGGTGCCGGAAGGACCTGAAATCAGACGTGCCGCCGATCGCATTGAGAAAGTGCTGGCGGGCCGTGTTGTCGAGTCGATCAGCTTTGGTCTGCCGAGACTGCG
>CAYFVJ010000108.1:0-3729 GCA_964346555.1 uncultured Alteromonadaceae bacterium
GCGGTCCGCAGGCAGTATCGAGAACTAGCGATCAATGCGTCGTTGCTCGGCCAGCCGGGGCAGCGGTGCCAGCCCGAGCAGCTGCCGGCGCACTAGGTCGAGCCCGGCGGCGGCCACCATGGTCTGGAACAGGCTTCTTTCTACCGGCCAGCACAGGCCGCAGGTGCTGATATGGTCGGCGCTGCCCCAGGCGATCCACACCGTCCCCGACGGCTTGTCGACACTGCCGCCCTCCGGACCCGCGATGCCGGAAACCGCGATCACCAGATCGGCACCGCTGCGCGCCAGCGCGCCTTCGGCCATCGCCCGCACCACCGCTTCGCTGACGGCGCCGTGTGCCTCCAGTAGGGCGGGAGAGACCCCCAGCACTTCGCTTTTCATGCGATTGGAGTAGGTCACGAAACCCGCCTCGAAGGCCGCGCTCGAGCCGGGCACGCGGGTCAGCATGGAGGCGATGAGTCCACCGGTGCAGGACTCGGCGGTCGTAAGCATCTGTCCGCTCTCGCGCATCAGCGTCAGTGTGCGGGCGGCGAGGGTCGCATTGCCCTCGCCGATGATATGGTCGCCGAACAGGTTTTCCAGGTCTTGTCGGCAGCGCGCCTGAACCCCGGCATCGGCCGCGCTGGCAACCGACAGCTTGATCTCCATCTGTGGGGCACCCGAGCGGAATCCCAGGGATACCTGCTGCGGCCATTCAGGCAAGGCATCCGCTATCTGCTGCTGCGCGGTGGACTCGCCGAGGCCGAAGGTCTGCAGGCGCAGTACATGTCGCGACACGATGTCAGGGTGCAGGCGGCGGATCTCGGCGACCACCGAGTCCAGCATCGCGTCCAGTTCGCCGGGGACACCGGGCGTACACAGGACCCGGCTGTCACCGATCGTCATAGCCATGCCGACCGCGCTGCCGATCGGGTTCGGCAGAATCGCGGCGCCGCGAGGCAGGCAGGCCTGTTTGCGGTTGGCTCGATCGACCGCCATCTGCCGGCGCCTGCACCAGGCCTCGATGTGGGCGAGCGCTGTCGGGTCTTCCGCGAGCGTTGTGCCGGCCGCGGCGGCGACAGCGGCTGCGGTCAGGTCATCCACGGTTGGCCCCAGGCCGCCGTTCATGATCAGTATGTCCGCGGTATGGCTCATCTCGACGATAGTGTCGACCAGTCTCTCCAGATCATCTCCCAGCGTGACTTTGCGCACCACGGTGATGCCCAGTGCGTCCAGTCGCTGCGCGATCATTGCGGAGTTGGAGTCGACGGTGTCGCCGCTCATCAACTCGCTGCCGGTGAGGAGAATCTCTACTCGGGGTGTGCCTACGCTCATGCGGTACCCTGCAGTTGCTGTAAAGTGACTGTACTATACAGCTATCTATCTGTTGGAGAGAGCAGTATATGAAACGCGTGGTATTCAATCAGAAGGGCGGTGTCGGCAAGACCAGTATCACCTGCAATCTGGCGGCGATTGATGCCCAAGCCGGCTACCGGACCCTGGTTATCGACCTCGATGTGCAGGGCAATACTACCCACTATCTGGTGGGCGAGATCGACGCGGAGGCCTTTCCCGCCGAAGCGCAGGGGGTGGCCGGACTTTTTCGCCAGACGGTCGGGTCGAGGCGTATGGGCAAGAACCCCGATTCGTTTGTCTGGGAGACCCCCTACCCGGAACTTTTTCTCATGCCCTCCAGTCCGGCGCTGTCGGAGCTGGAGAAGGAACTGGAATCGCGCTACAAAATCTACAAGCTGCGCGACGCGCTGGCGAAGCTCGACGCGGAGTACGACCGCATTTACATCGACACGCCGCCGAACTTCAATTTTTACAGCAAATCGGCGCTGATCGCCGCCGACACGCTCTTGATACCGTTCGATTGCGACAGTTTTGCCCGCCAGAGCCTGTATGCACTGATGGACAACATCGCCGAACTGCAGGAGGACCACAACCCCGACCTACGGGTAGAGGGCATCGTTATCAACCAGTTCAACGCCCAGGCCAGGCTGCCCGGTGAGCTGGTCGCCGAACTCGGGGAGGAGGGTTTCCCGGTGCTCGAGAACTATCTGAATACCTCGGTAAAAATGAAAGAATCGCACTATACGCACCGTCCCCTGGTGGATCTCGCGCCCGGCCACAAGCTGACCGCCCAGTACCTGGCCCTGCAGCAGGAGCTGGAGCGCGGCCTCGGGAAGAAGAAGCGCAAGCGCCGTCATGCGTAGCCTGTCGGCCCAGGCACTGCGCCGTGATGGGACCTGCACGCAGCTGGCCGGTCTGCTCGCGGGGTGTGGTAACCCTGCGGATGATTGGGTATTCTCCGCGCTTTTTCGACAGGGTCCGGAGGCGCTGCATGGCAGAGACGTTTGAGGTCAAGTCGCTTCTGACCGGCGCCGTTGAGCTCGGCGAGCGGGTCACCGTGCGTGGCTGGTTGCGCAGCAAGCGCGATTCCAAGGCCGGTATTTCCTTCCTCGCCGTGCACGACGGGTCGCATTTCGATGCCATCCAGGCGGTGGTTCCCGATTCGCTGGTAAATTATCGCGACGAGGTGCTGAACCTGGGCACTGGCTGCGCGGTTATAGTCAGCGGTGAGCTGGCGGCCTCCGCAGGCAAGGGCCAACAGGTCGAGATTCAGGCGGATACGGTCGAGGTGGTCGGCTGGGTAGACGACCCCGAGAGCTACCCGATTGCCAAGAAGCGACACACGTTCGAGTATCTGCGCAGCCAGGCGCATCTGCGTCCCCGCACAAATACGTTCGGTGCCATGACACGCGTACGCAATACCCTGGCCAACGCGATCCACAATTACTTTCACGACAACGGCTTCTACTGGGTCAACACACCCATTATTACCGGCAGCGACTGCGAAGGTGCCGGCGAGCTGTTCCGCGTGAGCACGCTGGACTTCGCGAATCTGCCCCGCCGCGCTGACGGCAGCGTTGATTTCGGTCAGGATTTTTTCGACGGTGAGGCCTATCTGACCGTCAGCGGTCAGCTTGAGGTGGAGTCCTATTGTCTGGCCATGAGCAAGGTCTACACCTTCGGACCGACGTTTCGCGCGGAGAACTCCAACACAAGCCGTCACCTGGCGGAATTCTGGATGGTGGAGCCGGAGATCGCCTTTGCCGACCTGGGCGACCTGGCGGATCTGGCTGAATCCCTGCTGCAGCAGGTGTTTGCTCGTGTGCTCGACGAATGCGAGCGCGATATCGCCTTTTTCGAGCAGCGGATTGATCCCACGCTGCTGGAGCGCCTGCACGGCGTCATGCGCAATCGCTTTGAGCGCATGGAATACACTGAGGCGATCCGGATCCTGGAGAACTGCGGTGAGTCTTTTGAGTTCCCCGTCGCCTGGGGCACCGACCTGGCCTCCGAACACGAGCGCTACCTGTGTGAGAAGCATGTCGGCCGGCCAGTGGTACTGATGAATTATCCGCGGGATATCAAGGCGTTCTACATGCGCCTGAATGAGGACGAAAAAACCGTGGCGGCCATGGATGTCCTGGCGCCGGGTATCGGCGAAATCATCGGTGGCAGCCAGCGCGAGGAGCGCCTGGCGGTCCTGGATGCACGCATGGATCCGGCGCTGCGCGAGGAACTCTGGTGGTACCGCGATCTGCGCCGCTATGGCAGCGTGCCGCATGCGGGTTTCGGGCTGGGCCTGGAGCGCCTGCTCAACTACGTCACCGGCATGGAGAACGTGCGCGACGCGATCCCTTTCCCCCGCACCCCGGGCAACGCGCACTTCTGAGTGTT
>CAYFVJ010000108.1:3829-9116 GCA_964346555.1 uncultured Alteromonadaceae bacterium
AACGCGCACTTCTGAGTGTTGACGAACTTGCCACCCGGGCCGGCTTGAATATCGCGCCAGCGTCGTTTCAGCCCGGCGTTTTCAGGCCACAGTCCGGTGCCACGGTGAAGAGACACTGGTGATTTTCCGCGGCGTCGATACTCTCAAGTGTCACGTTGACGGACTGGTTGAGCTGGAAGCGCCGGCTGCTGCTGGTCAGGCTGGCCTGCCACTTGTCGTAGCTGAACTTCTCCGGATCCTTGCGCAGGTCTACCTGGCCCTCGAGACCGTTGGCGTCGAGGCGTACGGTGAAACCGCTGCTGTTGATATACGAAATGTGCGCGGGCCATGGCGCCGGCGTGGTCGCCTGCAGTCGCTGCAGGTAGTTTGCCGCCAACCAGCGCTCCGCGGACCGGGACGCCGCACGCGCGTTGTGCAGTCGCGCCGCGAGCGCGGTGAGGCTGTCATCACGGGTAGCGACAGGCTCGCGCCCGTGCAGCGTGGCCTTGATCTGGCGATGCACCAGGAAATCGACGTACTTGCGCAGTGGCGAGGTGCAGTTGGTGTAGCAGGGTAGCGCCAGGCCCATATGGGGCCCGGGTTCGGCCGCCAGTTCTGCGCGCGTCAGCAGCCGGTTCACCATGCTGCGCAGCGGCAGGGCGTGTGCCGGGTCGCTGAGCAGGCGCATGAGTTCGCGGTAGCCGGCTACGCTGCCGACGTCTATGTCGGCGGCCTCGGGCAGGTGCTTTTCGAGGAACCGGCGCAGTTCATCGCGGCGGTCGCTGCGAAACCCGCTGTGGCGTATGAATGGTCCGCGAACCGAATGGCGCGCCAGAAAGTCGGCCGCACAGCGATTGGCGGCGACCATGCATTCCTCGACCAGTCGCTGCGAGAGCATTTTCTCGAAGGGTTCGATGCTCTCTATCTGCTTCTGGTCGTTGAGGATCCAGCGGAACTCGCGGCGGTCCTCCATGAGCAGCCCATTTGCCGCGCGCTCCGCCTGCAGCGCGCGGAATACCTGGTATAGCGCCTCCAGCGGACTGGCGTGGCTCATCAGGCTGTCCTGCTGTCCCGAAAGGTACTTGTCGACCGCGACATAGGACAGTTTGGCTCGGGAGCGGATGGTCGCCTCGAGGAAGTCGTACTGGCGTACAGCGCCGTTATCGCCGACGTCGATCTTACACACCAGGGCGGGCCGGTCGTTCCCGGCAGACAGGGCACAGGTGTGCTGTGCCATGGTTTCCGGCAGCATGGGGACGACATCGCCGTGGAAGTACACGGAGGTGGCGCGAGCGGCGATCTCCGCCTCCAGCGGCGAGCCGGCTGGCACAAAGCACGTGGGATCGGCGATGGCGATATACAGCGTCCAGCCGTCACTGCTGGTATCGGCGTACAGCGCGTCGTCGATGTCCAGAGTTTTCGCTGAATCAATCGAGACAAAGTCGAGGTCGGTGAGGTCCAGTCGCTGCAGGTTCTCGGTGTCCGCGGACTGCGCCAGCGCGGCGTCGACCTGCTGCAGTTTTGCGGCAGGCCATTCCGGCTGCAGCTCGAATTTCTCCATGCTGTAGCGGTTCTCGATGCCCGGGGTGTCAACGTTGCCGATGACCTTGAGTATCTTGGCCTGGGGCCGTCCATCCCGAATCGGATGGCGCAGCACGGCGCAGCGCACGTAGTCGCCCTCGCACACGCCATTGCGCGCGTGGGGCGGAATGAACAGCCAGCGCTGCAGCTTGTCGAGATCCGGGCGCACGAAAAGTGCCTTGCCCTTGCGCACGCACTTGCCGGTGAATTCCCCCAAGGGGCTGTCAATCAGCTTCTCGACCTCGGCGACACTGCGTTTGTCCGTGCCCGGCCGGATGCAGACGCGGATGCGATCATCCGGGAAAGTCTTGAGCATCTCATCCGGCGGTATGAACACCTCACGGCCATCGTCGAGAACAGCGAAGCCGTAGCGAGCCTGCGTTCCCTTGACGACGGCTTCCGCGCGCTCCTTGACGGACTCCATCTGGTTTTTCAGGCCCTTGAGCTGGGAGAGAGCATCGCTGTTCAGCATAGTGAGGTCTGTGCGGCCTGTGCATCGATGAAAGCTGTATCCTAGCTGAAAAGCCTGCGGGTGTCAGTGAACCGCGCGGCGACAGGGCGACAGCGCCGGTAGCCCGGTCGAGGCGATTGACAGTGTCGTTGATCACGGCCAGTATTCAGCTAGGATGGTGGAAGTAGGCAGGTCCTGCTCATCAGACACATTGCCCCGCGTGTTAAAGGTCTATCCCCCGTCAGCGACGTCCCGTGCCGCCGTCTGCAGCGGGCTCCGCCAACACAGTTCTCGCCAGTCCCCAGCCCAGGAGCCAGACATGGATTCCAATCCCGCGTTGAACGCCGCCGTGGTCGAGGCAACACCCATGCAGGCCAAGACTTACGTAATCGACACCAATGTGCTGCTGCACGACCCGACGGCGATTACCGGTTTTTCAGAGCACCATGTGGTCATACCCATGACGGTGCTGGAGGAACTGGATCATATCAAGGACCGCCCGGAGAAGACGGTCAGTCGTGAGGCCCGGATCGCGATCCAGCTGATTGACAAGGTGGTGGATACGGCCACGCCACAGCAGATCCAGGAGGGCGTGGATGTGCCGGGCAGTACGCTCGAGGGGCGGCTCGGGACGCTGGCGATCTATCCGGACCAGTTGATCAGCGATGACAGTCATGTGCCCTACCTGGACGCGACCCAGGATCAGGCCAACGACAACCGCATCATCAACGTTGCCATTCGCCTGCAGGCACAGAATCCGGATAGCTTCGTCTGCCTGGTGACCAAAGATATAAACATGCGCATCAAGGCCAAGGGGTCGGGCCTGACGCATGTCGAGGATTACCGCCGGGACCGCGTGCTCGATGACATCGACCTGCTGGCCCGCGGTTACCAGCATATCGAGGGAGACTTCTGGAGCTCGATATCGGAGGTCGATACCGTTCGCGAGGATGAACAGACACTGCACCGGCTGCCGCGAAATGCACTTCCAGATGCCTACCCGAATCTGTTTGTCTACGATGACAACGCGTTCTTTGCTTTCGTGGTGCGCCTGGACGCAAAGCACGTGTATGTGCGCTGTGACAGCCGGGACAATCTCATGCACCGGCGGTTCTGGGGGCTGTCGCCGCGCAACATGGAGCAGGCGATGGCAATGTCGCTTCTCGGTGATGACAGCGTCGACATGACCGTCATGACCGGGCCAGCCGGCTCCGGCAAGACGCTGCTGGCGCTGGCCTACGGGCTGCACGCGATACTTGAGGAAAGGCGTTTCAGCAAGCTGATTGTGGCCCGCTCCACGCCGCCGATTGCCGAGGATATCGGCTTCCTGCCGGGCACCGAGGAGGAAAAGATGGCGCCGTGGCTGGCGGCCTTCGATGACAATCTGGAAATCCTGCACGGCGCCGACGAGTCCTGTGTCGGCAGCATCGACTACGTCAAGGAGCGTGCAAACATCCAGTTCAAGTCACTCAATTTTATGCGCGGGCGCTCCCTGAACGATGCCTATATCATCATCGACGAGGCCCAGGGACTCACCCAGTTCCAGCTGAAGTCGGTCATCTCCCGGGTCGGTGAGGGATCGAAGATCGTCGTGCTCGGCAACCTGGCCCAGATCGACAACAAGTACATTTCACCGCTGACCTCGGGGCTCACCTATCTGGTGGAGAAGAGCAAGACCTACCCGCACGCGGGCATCATGCACATTGGCGGCATAGTGCGCTCGCGCCTGGCGGCGTTTGCCGAGGAGCAGCTTTGACTCCGCGGACCTGTGACGGTCTCGATCAGGACTCCGGCGGGCGCGCGCCGGCGTCAGAGCCGCGGGCCAGGTCGCGCTGCAGGGCGAATTCCAGGCGCAGAATGATACCCCATTCGCCGTTGCGGCCGCTCTGCGCGTCGAGTTTGCGGAAACTGTAGCTGGGCTCCAGTTCGACGAACATGTACGGTCGATACACCTGGCGCCTGAAGATGGTGCCGAGGCGGTAATTGCGCACAAAGGCGTCCGGACGCGTGACGCCATCGACCAGCAGGAAGTGCTCCACTGCCAGCGGGCGCTCACTGGCAAGCTGGTGACGCCGACGCAGGGCAAGTCGCGAGCGCCATTCCACGCCCTCGCTGTTCTCGCCCCAGAGACCGCGCTGGCTCCAGCGCCACACGGTGTCATCATCCTGCTTGTAGTTGAGATCGAGCTGGGTGGTGCCGTAAAAGCTCTCGTCCCGCTCCCACTGCACGCGCTGAATAAAGCGGTAGCCGAGCTCATCGACAATCGAGCCCTGGTTGCGGTACCGCAGGCCGGGCTTCAATCCGCTGGAGGTCAGGCCAAGGGTGGTATCGAAGCGCGACCGCCCGCCTTCACCGAGCAGATACTGAAGTCCGACGCGGTCATTCAGGCGATCGTCGTCGAGATCCTCATCGTCCTGCGCCTGGTCGCTGAACACCAGGTCCAGCCGCCTGGAGATCCGCGGCAGTTGCAGTTTGCCGCGCGGACGCAGCCTGGGAGCATAGCCGTCTTCTGTGTCCCAACGATTGATCAACTGCAGCCGCAGGAGTGACTTTGCCTGTTCCAGGTTGTGTGTTTCGTCGCCAAAGAACTGGTCCATCCACTCGGTCAGGGCCTGGGCGTTTGCGGTCACGTAGGCATGGCTGACGTCCACCCAGCTTTCCTCGCCCTCGCTGCGCCCGTCCTGTGAGGGCACCGGAGCCGTCCAGCCGCGCAGGGACTCGTCCGCCAACGCCGGGATAACGCTCACGCAGAGAGCAAAGGACAGCACGCAAAGCCTGACCTGAGCGCGTTTTGCCGGTAGACTTATGCTCATGTCCACACTCTTTATCTGGCTACAGCACTGCCTGCCGCAACACCTCTTGTCCAGGATCGTAGGCGCTATGGCCCGCGCGCGCCAGCCCCGCTGGCTGGTTTCCCGGGTCATCAGGCGCTTCGTCGCCCATTATGGCGTCGACCTGACCGAGGCGGAAATGCCCCGCAGCGATGATTATCCCTCATTCAACGCTTTCTTTACCCGGCCTCTGGCACCGGGCGCACGACCGCTGGCGGACAGCGAGCTGGTGTGCCCTGCCGACGGGGTGATCAGCCAGTGCGGCGCGATCCGCGGTGATCTTGTCTTCCAGGCCAAGGGGCGCCACTTCAGCACCCGCGAACTCCTGGGTGGCGACGCCGCACGCACGGCGATGTTCGACAACGGCGTCTTCGCCACAATCTACCTGTCACCGCGGGATTACCATCGCGTGCACATGCCTGCGACCGGTAGACTCACCGCCACC
>CAYFVJ010000109.1:0-9017 GCA_964346555.1 uncultured Alteromonadaceae bacterium
TGTCAGCGCGCCGAAGCTTCGCACAGCGCGCCGAGCGCTGGCAACTTTGCGAGGGCAGGTCTGAGTGGGGCCTGTAACACTGCGTAGGTCGGCCAGCGACCCATAGCGGGGCTGTTGAGACACGCCGTTAACCCATCCGTGGGGGCTCAGCGGCGCCATCCATGGCGCCGATGGTCTCCACAGCCCCGCTATGGGTCGCCGGCCTGGCATCGGTGGTGCATCGAGGCCCACTCGGACCCGACCCCGGAGTGAGTTATCATGCGCGCCTCGCTAACCGACGGCCCCGCGCCGATGAGGAACTATGGATCTGTTGCGCCTGGATCGCGCCGCCCTGGCGTTCGGCACGCATGTCGTGCTGGACGACGTTGAACTCACCCTGCGCCGGGGCGAGCGGCTCGGCCTGCTCGGCCGCAACGGCGCCGGCAAAACCACGCTGCTGAAAGTCCTCGCCGGTGACGCCGAGCTGGACAGCGGTGAGCGCTGGGTGCGTCCCGGCATTCGTATGGCGCGGCTGGAGCAGACGCTGCCGGAGGGTGACAACACCACCGTTTACGCCACGGTGGCCGGCGGGCTGGATGATGTCGGCGAGCTGATCGCCCGCTATCACGACATCCTCGCCAGCGGCGCGGATATGGATATGCAGGCGCTGTCCAACGTACAGCAGAAACTGGAGGCCGCCGACGGCTGGCGACTGCAGCAGCGGGTCGAGACTGTCCTCAGCCAGCTGCAGTTGCCGGCAGACGAGCGGCTGGGCGCACTTTCCGGGGGCTGGCGACGCCGCGTTGCCCTGGCGCGCGCATTGGTGGGTGAACCCGACATCCTGCTGCTCGACGAGCCGACCAACCACCTCGACATCCCGTCCATCGAATGGCTGGAAGCACAGCTTGCCCAGTACGCGGGCGCTATCGTCCTCATCACCCACGACCGACGCTTCCTGCAGAAAGTCGCGGGCCGCATCGCCGAGCTGGATCGCGGCCACCTTACTCTCTGGGAAGGCACTTACCGGGGCTTTCTGGAACACCAGGCGCATCGGGCAGAAATCGAGGAGCGCGCCAACGCCCTGTTCGACAAAAAGCTGGCCGAGGAGGAAAAGTGGATACGCCAGGGCATCAAGGCGCGGCGGACGCGTAACGAGGGACGTGTGCGCGCACTCCAGCAACTGCGCAGTGAACGCAGCGAACGGCGCGAGCGCACGGGCACTGCCAGTTTCAGTATTGAAGACGCTTCGCGCAGCGGCAAGATTGTCGCCGAGCTGCAGCATGTTTCCCACGGCTACGATGACACGACCCTGCTGCGAGACTTCTCGACCATTATCCAGCGCGGTGATCGTATCGGCATCGTCGGTCCCAACGGCGCCGGTAAATCGACACTGGTTAAACTCATTCTCGGCGAACTGACGCCGGACAGCGGCGAGGTCATCCTCGGTACCAAGCTGGAGATCGCCTACTCGGACCAGCTGCGCGGCAAGCTCGACCCGGAAAAGAACCTGATCGACAATATCTGCGAGGGACAGGATTTCATCGAGGTGAACGGCAAGCGCCGCCACGCCATTGCCTACCTGGGCGATTTCCTGTTCTCTCCGGAGCGTACCCGCACGCCGGTGAAAGCACTTTCCGGCGGTGAGCAGAACCGCGCCATCATGGCGCGTCTGTTCACCCGTCCGGCCAACCTACTGGTTCTCGATGAGCCCACCAACGACCTCGACATCGAAACGCTGGAACTGCTCGAGGAAATCCTGCTCGAGTTCAAGGGCACCGTCCTGCTGGTAAGTCACGATCGCGACTTCATGGACAATGTGGTGACCAGCCTGCTGATCGTGCGCGGTGACGGCAGTGTGGAAGAGCAGGCCGGGAGCTACAGCGACTGGGAAGCCCGCGGCGGACGCCTGGTAGAACGCGCCGAAAGCGGTCGCACGGGCCTGAGTCAGCAGGTTGCGCCACCCGCGCCGACATCGACTGCCCGCGCCGAAAAGAAAGGTAACGTCAAGCGCCTGTCGTACAGAGAAAAGCGCGAGCTCGAACAGCTCCCCGAGCACATCGAGGAACTGGAATCACGTCACGAAGCTCTCGCCACGCTGACCGCCGCCGAGGACTTCTACCAGCAGCCCAAGGACACCGTTGAAGCGGCGTTGGCGGAGCTGGCTGCGATCCAGCAGTCGCTGGATGCAGCGCTGGAGCGCTGGACGGAACTGGACGAGCGCGACTGAGCCGGTTCTACAGTACGGCGGCGATCGCCCTGGACAGATAGTCTATGTTGTCGGCATTGATCCCTGCCACATTGATCCGTGACGAGCCGAGCATGTAGACGCTGTGTTCCTCGCGCAGGCGTTTCACGTTCTCCTCGCTCAGCCCGAGAAACGAGAACATACCGTTTTCCCTGCGGATGAAATCAAAGTCACGGCCCGTACTTGCCTGCAGACTGTCGACCAGCGACGCTCGTAGAGCGTTGATTCGCTCGCACATGGAAAGCAGCTCATCGCGCCAGATGCGCCCCAGCTGGTCGTCACTGAGCACTTTGCCGGCGAGGATCGCGCCGTGTGCGGGCGGCATCGAATAGACCCGGCGCGCCGCCACCTTGGCCTGGCTCATAACGGCATCGGCGTTATCTGCCGTCTCACACAGGAACATGGCACAGCCGGTGCGCTCGCGATACAGCCCCATATTCTTCGAGCAGGAGGCGGCAACGAGCATTTCCGGCAGACGCGAAGCCAGCAGGCGCAGGCCGGCGGCATCCTCCTCCAGACCGTTGCCCAGGCCCTGGTAAGCAATATCGATAAACGGCGTGAAACCCTGCTGCTCGGCCATGTCGGCAATGGTCGCCCATTGCTCCAGCGTCAGGTCGGCACCGCAGGGGTTGTGGCAACAACCGTGCAGCAGAACCAGGTCGTCTTTTCCTGCCGCCTTGAGGTCGTCCACCATAGCCTCGAAATCGACGCCGTGTGACGCCGCGTCGTAATAGCGATACTTGGACAGCTGTAGCCCGACACTGTCGATCAGCGGGATATGGACCGGCCAGGTCGGATCGCTGACCCAGACCCGAGCGTCGGGGTTTGCCGCGTGGGCGATTTCGGCACCGATGCGCAGGGCACCACAGCCGCCGGGCGTCTGGATACTGGCAACGCGCCCGGTCGCCAACGCCTCGCTGTCGGCGCCGAACACCAGCGCGCGCATACCGCGGTTGAAATCGGGGTCGCCAGCAGGCGGCAGATAGACTTTGGTCGTCTCTTCTGCCACCAGCGTGCGCTGCGCCTGCTGAATCGCCTCGAACACGGGGCACAGGCCGCTTTCATTCATGTAGACGCCGAGAGTCAGGTCCACCTTGTTCGGATTGCTGTCCTCGCGACACATGGCCGCGAGGCCAAGAATCGGGTCGTCGGGCAGGCGTTGCAGAGTATCCAGCATGCGGTATTGTCCTTGCGTCGGGCTTGTGTCGGGTGTTTGCCGTGACGGGGTAGAATAGCGCATCCGTCTGAATACTGCACAATGGGCGACAAGCACAACGCCGGAGGTAGCGCGTGAAACGCATCCTGGTCGCAGGCTCTTACAACACTGACATGATAATCCGACTGCCGCAGCTGCCGAGGCCGGGCGAAACACTTCTCGGCGGTGAATTCAGCACCGCGGGGGGCGGCAAGGGCGCCAACCAGGCCATCGCCGCGGCGCGCGCGGGCGGCGAAGTCGACTTCATTGGCTGCCTGGGCACGGACGCCCTCGGCGATCAGGCACTGGCTGCACTCGCCGAAGACCGCATAAATACCACGCACTGCCGCCGCGACAGCGACGCCGCGTCCGGTGTCGCACAGATTCTCGTCGCGGACAACGGTGAGAACTGTATCGCCGTGGCTCCCGGCGCCAACGCACGCCTGTCACCCGAGGATATCGCCAGGGCAGAGCCACTGTTCGCCGGCGCCGCCGTGGCCTTACTACAGCTGGAAACACCTGTGCCCACCGTGCAGGCGGCACTCGAGTGCGGCCGCCGGCACGGCTGTTTCAACGTGCTCAACCCGGCACCGGCAAGTGAATTGCCACGGGACCTGTTCCCCCTTATCGACCTGATCACACCCAACGAGACCGAGACCCACTATCTGACCGGCATTGCCGTGACCGATGACAGCAGCGCTGAACGCGCCGCCAGCGCGCTGCACCAGCTGGGTGTGGAGGCAGTGATCATCACGCGCGGGGGGGCGGGCGTGACCTTGTCGCGACAGACTCAGGGCGAGCAGCGCATCGCGCGGCACTTGCCAGCCTTCCCGGTCACCGCGGTCGATACCACCGCCGCCGGCGATGTCTTCAATGGCTGCCTGGTGACGGCGCTCGCCGAGGGTAATCCGCTCGATCGGGCACTGCCACTGGCCCAGGCCGCCGCGGCGATCGCCGTGCAGACCGCGGGAGCGCAAACCAGCATACCGACGCGCCGGGCAATCGCGGACTTTCTGCGGCGACACGACGCGTGACAGGACTATCAGCTGATGCGCAACGCGAACCGAGGAGACCCTGACCGGTCAACGTCAGGGCGCGCGGGCAAGCACAATCGCCCGCCGCGGTGCGGGATAACCCTCGACTGTGCGCGACGGGTCGGCAGGATCGAGAAAGTCCGCCAGAGAATTGAAGCGCATCCAGGCCGTGCGACGCTGTTCGGCGACGGAAGTGACTGACACATCCACCAGACGCGCATCACGGAACTTCAGCTTTCCCAGCCAGTTCAGCAGCGTCGCCGGGCTCGCTAGAAACCACACGTTACCCATGCGGGCATAGCGGTCAGAAGGCACCAGTGTCGCGCCCTCTGCGCCCTCGATCACCAGCGTCTCCAGCACCAGTTGACCGCCCGGGCGCAGGCTCTCTCGCAGCGCCAGTAAATGGTCCAGCGGCGAACGCCGATGATAGAGAATCCCCATGGAAAACACCGTGTCGAAGGCACGCAGCCCGGGCGGTACATCCTGCATCGCCAGCGGCAGTACATGGATGCCCGGCTGGCGCAGGTAATGCTGGATGGCGCGAAACTGCAACACGAACAGTGGCGTGGGATCGATACCGACGACATCTGTCGCACCGGCGCCGCGCATGCGCCAGCAGTGATAGCCACTGCCACAACCGACATCGAGAACCCGCCGTCCGGCGAGCGAGTCGATCTCGCCGGCAAGGCGATCCCACTTCCAGTCGGAGCGCCACTCGGTGTCGATTTGCAGGCCGAAAAGGTCAAACGGTCCCTTGCGCCAGGGATGCAGGCCCTGCAGTGCATCCTCGAGCGCCGCCCGCACGCCTGCCGACAGCGGCTCGGCGCTGGTAGCACCGACGGCGCTGCAATCCAGCCTGACGCTGTCTACCGCAATATCGGGCAGGCCATCCAGCGCCGCCTGCCAGCGCGGCAGGTCACCATGACGCCGGGGTGATAGCGCGCGCTCGATCTGCGCCGGCAGTCGCTCTGCCCAGGGCGCCAGCGACGTATTGCGCCAGGCATCCATCAGGTCATCGAGCGTCATGCCTTCAATGCAATCAGCGAGGCAAAGTTGAAACACTGGAACCAGACATCACAGGCATCGAAGCCCGCATCGGCCATGCGCTGGCGGTGCGTGTCCAGGGTTTCCGGAATAAGGACATTGTCGATAGCGTTGCGCTTCTGGGCAATTTCCAGATCGCTGTAGCCGTTCTCGCGCTTGAACTGATGATGCAGGTCGATATTCAGGGCATCCAGCTGCGGGTCGGCAAGAGTCACTTTTTCCGAGAGCACCAGAATGCCGCCGGGACGCAGACCCCGGTAGATGCGCTCAACGACGTCGAAGCGCTGCAGCAGCGGGATGAACTGCAGCGTGAAATTCAGGACGACAACCGACGCGTCGACGATCGGCATATCGGCGATATCCGCCTGCACCAGCTCCACGCGCGTGTCATGCGTATCACTGTCGATCACCGACCGACAGCGATCGAGCATCGCCGCGGCGTTGTCTACCGCGATAATACAGCAGTCGGCGGCGCGCACATTCCTGCGCATGGCCAGAGTCGACGCGCCGAGAGAGCAGCCGAGGTCATACAGATTGCTGCCCGCCGCGGCGTAGCGTCCGGCCAGCAGGCCGGACATGGAAACCACCGTCGCGTAGCCGGGCACCGAGCGGCGGATCATGTCCGGAAAGACACGCGCCACGTCGGCATCAAAACGAAACGGGCTGGTCTCGCCTAAGGGGTCGGCGAAGATCGTGTCGCGCTGCTCACTCATATGCGAATGATAACATGCGCACTTATGCTTCCCGTGCGGATGGAGGGTTAATGCAACGACCCCTCCCGCCGTTGCTCACCGAACACGCACTCGAACACTTCGCGGTAGCTGCGCGCAAAATGCACAGTCATCCCCTCGCGCAGGTAATCCGGCAGCTCGTCGAAATCACGTTTATTCGCGTGCGGCAGGATCAGCTCCATTATTTTACTGCGCCGGGCGGCGATCACTTTCTCGCGTATGCCGCCGACCGCGAGTACCTGTCCGGTCAGCGTCAACTCGCCGCTCATCGCCAGGGGCCGGCGGATGCGCTGTTTGCGCGCGAGGGACACCAGCGCCGTGGCCATGGTGATACCGGCACTGGGGCCATCCTTCGGCGTCGCACCCTCGGGCACGTGCAGGTGTACCATACTGGTCTCGAAAAAGTCCGCATCGCAGCCATAATCTTTGAGATGAGCCACCACATGGCTGTAGGCAATTTCAGCGGACTCCTTCATGACATCGCCCAGACTGCCGGTCTGCTTGAAACCGCGGTTCAGCGTATGCACCAGGGATGACTCGACCGCGAGAGTCGCGCCGCCCATCGCGGTCCAGGCCAGACCGGTTACAACACCCAGGCCACGCTGTGGCTTGTCCTGGGTGAATATCGGCTTGCCGAGAAAATCCTCTATATCCTTCTTGCCGACACGCAGGCGCGTACCCTCATCACCGTCCAGCAGTTGCCGGATGGACTTCCGCATAATCCGTGCCAGCTGCTTCTCGAGATTACGCACGCCCGCTTCACGGCAATAGGACTCGATCACGTATTTCAGCGCGGCATCATTGATCTTGAGCTGCACGGGCTTGATACCGTGGCGCTCAAGCTGCCTCGGCCACAGGTGGTTGCGCGCGATAGCCAGTTTTTCCTCGGCAATATAGCCCGCCAGGCGCAGGGTCTCCATGCGGTCGAGCAGCGGCCCTGGGATCGTGTCGAACTGGTTCGCCGTACAGATAAACAGCACTTTCGAGAGATCCACCCGCAGGTCGAGGTAGTGATCGAGGAACCCGACATTCTGTTCAGGATCAAGCACCTCGAGCAGCGCTGAGGCGGGGTCGCCCTGGAAGGACGCACCGATCTTGTCGATCTCGTCGAGCATGATGACCGGGTTGGATACCTTGACTTCCTTGAGCGCCTGCACAAACTTGCCCGGCATGGCGCCGATGTAGGTGCGCCGGTGGCCCTTGATCTCCGCCTCGTCACGCATGCCACCGAGACTGAACCGGTAGAACTCGCGTCCCAGCGCCGTTGCCACCGAGCGCCCGATGCTGGTCTTGCCAACGCCCGGCGGACCGACAAGCAACAGGATAGAGCCGGCGATTTCCCCTCTGAACGCGCCAACGGCCAGGAACTCGAGTATGCGCGCTTTCACGTCTTCCAGGCCATCGTGGTCGGCATCCAGCACCTCGCCCGCGTGCTTGAGGTCGAGATTGTCATCCGACAACAGTCCCCAGGGCACCGAGGTCGCCCAGTCGAGGTAGTTGCGTGTCACCCCGTACTCGGGTGATCCGGGCTCCAGCACACCGAGCTTGTTCAACTCATCATCGATACGCCGCTTTGCCTGCTCGGGCAGTACCAGCCCGTCGAGGCGTTCCTGGAACATCTCTGCATCCGACGTGCGATCGTCTTTGGAGATGCCCAGCTCTTTCTGGATTACTTTCATCTGCTCGCGCAGAAAAAACTCGCGCTGCTGCGTGGAGACCTTCTCGTTGACCTGTTCGCTTATCTTGCCCTGCAGCTCTGCAACTTCACGCTCCTTACGAAGCAGATCCAGTACTCTCTGCATCCGAGACTGCAATGGCAATGTGTCGAGAATTTCCTGCAGGTTCTCTCCCGACGCCGTGGTCAGCGCCGCAGAGAAATCCGCCAGCATACTGGGCTGGTTGGGGTTGAAGTTGGCCAGATACTGCTTGAGTTCCTCGCTGTACAGCGGATTCAGCGGCAGCAGCTCCTTGATCGCCTTGATAATGGCCATGGCGTAGGCCTTGACCTCGTCGCTCTCGCGATCATCCTGGGAGCGTGGATATTCTACCTGTACGCGATAGGGCGGTTCCTCCGACAGCCAACGGATAATCCGGAACCGGCGCAGACCCTGGGCAAGAAAATGCCCCGGGTTCTCCGACATACCCGGTGGTCGATGCAGCCGCACCACGCAGCCCATTTCGGGGAAGTCGCGTGTCTTGACCTCGCCCGGCGCGGCGCCCTCCACGAACGACAGGCCCAGCAGGCCATCGCCCGATTCATTCACCGCGCTCAGAGTCGACGCCCACTCCTCGCTGTTGATCGCCACCGGCTGCACCTGCCCGGGGAAGAAGGGCCGATTGGGTATCGGTACCAGGTGCAGGGTATCTGGCAACACTTCGTCGGCCAGCGCCGGCGGATGTTGGTTTTCGCGCCCGTCATCTGCGGCCGCCTGATCGCGCCGCTCCGGATTCTCTTCGTACTGATCACTCATACCCGACACCTTCCCCGACAAAACTCTAGAAGTGGGGCTGTGCTGTCAGGAATTCAAGCTAAAAGCCGCGAGCGCAGTCAGTTCGGGCTGTAAGCGAATCGAAGATACGACTGAACGGCTAATTTGTGCAGCGCTGCAATGGTTTGAAGACGCTAATAGAAATATTACCGATTATCTGAACATTCCTGACCCAGGTCTTTACATCCCTAGGTTTGCCATACCAAGGCCTGTAGAATGAAGGCATTCAACAATTTCTGCCGTATCGGGCAGCAATCGATAACGGGCACAGCGCCCGGGGGAAAAAGTGGCCAAAAAGCT
>CAYFVJ010000110.1:0-9015 GCA_964346555.1 uncultured Alteromonadaceae bacterium
AGCGCCCGCTCCTCCGACCAGAGCAGATCCTGTGTGCCGTTGCCGTGATGCACGTCGAAATCGGCCACGGCGACGAGCGTCAGCCCGTGCCGCTCCATCGCGTGCTGCGCGGCGAGGGCCACAGTGCCAAAGAGGCAGAACCCCATGGGCCGCGCGGCTTCCGCGTGGTGGCCCGGGGGGCGCACGGCGCAGAAGACGCCCTGGTGCTTCCCTGTCATGACCAGCTCGACGCCGTCCAGAACAGCACCCGCCGACCGCTCCGCGGCGAGCAGGCTGTGCGGGTTCATGGCGGTGTCGCTGTCCAGAAAGGTTCTGCCTGAGCGTGGCGATCGGGCGTAGAGGGTATCAATATATTGTGCGTTGTGAGCTCTCAACAGTTGCTCTCGGGTAGCCCGGGTCGCTTCGTGGTGGACCAGGCCCTCGTTTAGTCCGCAGGCGATCAGGTGGTCCCTGACAGCACGTAAGCGACCGGGACTTTCCGGATGCCTGGCACCCATCTCGTGATCCAGGCAGTCTGCGTGGCTGATGTAGCCGATAGTCATGCTCAGGTATCCAGCTGCTCCGCTGCCGTGCTATTTTCACCGATCAGGAGCGGGAATGCACCGGGTAAATCGACGCTGCGTGGCGTTCCCCCCTTCTTGGCCTGCGCGATCATCTTCGACGCCTCTAGCGTTGGGCGATGGGACATACGGCACACGACTGAACTTGGGGAAAACCATGATAGAAACTGAAGACACGCCGGGGCAGGCGGCAATTGTCATCGGGTCCAGTGGCGGTATAGGGCGCGCGGTGATGCAGGCCATGCAACATTCTACGGTGTATGCAGTCAGTCGCAGCGCCGCCACCGGTACGCTGTCAGCAAACGTGAAATGGCATGTCTGTGCGGATGACCCTGCGGCGCGGGATGATACGGCGCAACAGATCGCTGCGGACCTCGCAGCTTCAGGCGCGGCGCTCACGCGAGTCGTCGTCTGCAGCGGCACCCTCCACGGTGATGACTATCGGCCAGAGCGTGCCCTGCGTGAACTCAACGCCGATGCCATGCACACGGTATACCATGTCAACGCCGTTGTTCCGCTGCTCTGGTTGGCGGCACTCGAGCCAGCATTGAGGAAAAGTCCGGGCTGCGTAGCGGCTTTTCTGAGCGCCAGGGTTGGCAGCATCACGGATAATCACCTGGGCGGCTGGTACAGTTACCGGGGAGCGAAGGCGGCTCTGAACATGATGCTGAAATCGGCGGCCGTTGAACTTGCGCGACGCGCGCCAGCGGTGAAGCTGCTCGCTTTTCACCCGGGTACGACCGACACGCCGCTGTCGGAGCCGTTTCAGTCGCGTGTCCCGCAAGACAAGCTCTTCGCGCCCGACTACGTAGCGCAGCGCCTTCTCGCGGTAATGCAGGCGTGTCCACAGGACAACACGCTTTCTTTTGTCGATTGGGCGGGGGAGGACATTCAATGGTAGCGTTGCGCTCGCGCCTTCGCGCCGTGCCTGTTCATCCGGAGCGTGTCAGGGTATCTTGGTTGTGAATCCAGCACTCGGGCTTATGTATGCGTTTACGCTACGACTATCACAAGCTCTCCCGATCTGCAGCGATTGCTGGCCTGGTGCTTCTTGGCGCCTGCGCCCAGTACGATAACAAGCGCGGTGTCGATGTCACCTGGCAGCCCGCGGCCCTCGATGATCTGCAGCGCGGTGAAACGACGCGAGCCGATGTGCTGGCGAGGCTCGGGCCGCCGTCACAGGTCATTGCGCTCGGAGACGAGACCGTGCTGTATTACCTGAATGAGCAGGCGGATGGAAACGGGTTGTTGCTGATCATCTATAACCGCTTCACTGTCGACACCCGCTACGACCGGGCGATTTTCTTTTTCGACGGCGACGACCGGCTCACCGACTACTCCACCTGGATTCGTCCGGACGCCGGCTAGTGGGCCTGCGAGCCGCATCGGTTATCCTGTTGATGCTGCTTGGTGGCTGTACCCAGCGCTTCTATGCGCTCGGTATGCCCCTGCCGCCTGAAGACAGTGAACCGGTTGCCGGCGCCTCGCTGCAGACAGTCCTCGCGCAACTTGGACCGCCGCAGCGTCTGACGCGAACGGCAGCCGGCTGGACCATGGGCTGGGAGCACTGGCGCGTATCCGAGAGTGCTGTCGGCGCCAGCCTCGGCGTCCTCGGTGTTGACGCCCTGACGTTTGATTGGGGCGATGCACGGGTCCGCGGCGATTTTCTCATGATCAGTTTCGACGCGGATCGGGAGGCAAGGTCAGTGTCGCGAGTTGTCTGGGATAATGATATTGGAGGTGGTACCGCCGTGCAGCCTTTCCTCGGCGTGGCACCGATACTGGATGTGGCCGATCTGCTGGTGCCGCTGCCGCAACACGGTTGGGGCGCGGGAGCGCTCATGCCCTTGCCGACAGCACTAAACAGCGACAACCGGCCAGGCATGGGCAGCAACGGTCTCGAGCAGCGTGGCACCCCCACGGGTATTGGCCAGCGGGCCCTCGAAATGCAGTAGCTGCGCATGCGCGACAGCCGATTATTGACAATATAACAGGAGAACAAGCATGACCCACGACACAATCCCCGCATTGGTGGATCACTGGGCCCGAACCTGTCCAGATCGTGTCTGGCTGCGCGATCTTCGCGATGAGGGCAGCGATGATTACACCTGGGCGGAGGCGAATGGCCAGATTCACGCAGTGGCGGCAATGCTGGAGGCGCAGTTCGGCACGGGTGAACGCATGGCGATTCTGTCACGCAATCGGCCGCACTGGTTCATGGCGGATCTGGCCATCATGTCGTCGGGCAATGTTTCGGTGAGTCTGTTCACGACGCTGCCCGCCTCGACCGCCGAATACATTCTCGATATCACTGAAGCGCGTGTATTGTTTGTCGGAGAGACGCAGAACTGGGAAGCCGTCAAGTGGGTCCTGCGGGAGGATGTGACGCTGATCGCGCTGCCCGGTGTCAGTCTCGACCGGCCGCACCTGCGCTGGGAAGACCTGTTCAAAGCTTGGCAGGGGCATTCCCCGACCCACGAAAGCGGCGCTGATGACATGATGGCCCTGGTGTTTACTTCCGGTACCACGGGTCTTCCGAAGGGGGTGATACAGACCCATGCCTGTAATCTCATACCGATCCGGCGCTTCATGAAGGCATTCGGCATTCGCGACAATCCACGCTATTTTTCCTATCTGCCGCTGTCGCACATCGCGGAGCGTCAGATCGTGGAATTCTCGTCTATCGTCGTCTGCGGCGAGGTCTCTTTCAACGAGTCGCCGGAGACTATCCTGCGCGATCTGCAGCGCACCCGCCCGCACATGTTCTTCGGGCCGCCGCGCATCTGGGAGCAGTTCCAGCAGGCCGTCGTCGGTAAATTTGGCGGTCAGGCTGAACTAGACAAGGCGCTGGCAGCAGATCGTGAGGGTATCGGCAGTCTGGTGCTGGACACCATGGGACTCGACGAAGTGGAGTTCTGTCTGGTCGCCGCGGCGCCGACGCCCCCGGCGCTCATCCACTGGTGGCAAGACATCGGCCTGACGCTCATGGAAGGCTTTGGTCAGACTGAAGCCATGGGCCTGATCGTGAGCAGCCCGGAGCAGAGGCGCATAGGCTCCATCGGCAAGCCGATCGGTGAGGTGGAATACCGTATCACCGAGGCAGGGGAGCTTGCCGTCAGGGCCGAAGGCTGCACGCCAGGCTACTACAAGATGCCGGAGAAAACTGCGGAGCTCCTGCGCGACGGCTGGGTGCATACCGGTGATCGGGCGCGGGTGGACGACGACGGGTTTATCTACATTACCGGGCGCGTCAAAGACTACTTCAAGACTATACAGGGGAAGTACGTTGCGCCGCCGCCAATCGAGGGGGAATTTGCCAAGAACCCCCATGCAGAGCAGCAGTGCCTGCTGGGTCGCGGCTACTCAAAGACCGTTATGGTCGCCGTGTTGACTGCCGAGTCGCGCCAGCAGCCGCGTGAGGAAGTGGCATCTGCCGTCCTTGAAACGCTGGAAGAAATCAATCGCAACATCGAAAAGCACGCGCGAATAGGCGCTGTCATCCTGTCGACCGAGCCCTGGGATATCGCCAACGAAGTTCTGACGCCGACGCTCAAAATCCGCCGCGACCGCGTCGAGGCCCTGTTCGGTGAAACCGCCGAAGCGCTCGCGCGACGTTCCGCAGAGCAGGGCGCTGTGCTGGTGCACTGGCACGACTGATGAACTGAAAAATCGCTCTCCGGGGTGCTGCCGTCGATGGTGAAGGCAAGTGTTCCGCCGATATCGGTAAACGCGCCGCGGCTGTGCGCATTCCTGGCATAACGATCGAGCCCGTTGTCGATCATGTGCGTCTCAAGTCCACGTTCAGCATTTGCGCTGCCCCGCAATGAGTGTAAGACTATCAGCGTTATTCCATTACATACTGCGGAGAGACGCTATGTCGACAGACAGGCCGCTGCGTCTGGGGCTGATGGGCTTCGGGCAGACGGGGCGCCAGCTCTATGATCTTGCATCCGCACAGGATGACGTGGAGATTGTTGCGTTGGCAGACATCGGCAAACCGCAGATCCTGCAGTATCTTCTGCAGTCTGAGGTGGCCAATCCCGACCGCTATGCACTCGAGGGCAATTATCTTGTGGGTCCCGGCGGTCGTGCCAGGCTGCTGAGCACCGACCGGCCGGCGGAAATGCCCTGGGATATCCTCGGCGTCGACCTCGTCATCGAAGCCACGGGCCGCTATCGCAGCCGCGAAGACCTGTGTGCACACATCGCCGGTGGTGCGCCCCGCGTACTGTTGCGCACCCTGCCGCTGGACGGCATTGACCGCATTGTCATACCCGGCATTAACGACGCTGCCATCAGCGCGGACGATCGCCTGATATCCGCCGGTTCCCCGACCACCTCGGCGCTGTGCCTGTTACTGCATATTCTGTCGCAGCACCTTGCGATCGAGTGCGGCAGTGCCACGACCGTGCATGCTTATACCTCTGACCAGGCGCTGCAGGACTACGCCGGCAGCGATTATCGGCGCAGTCGCTCCGCGGCGCGCAATATTATCCCGAATGGGCACGAGTCGGGCCACTGGCTCGGGCGGGTGCTGCCCCAGTTTGCCGGCAAGATTACCACATCGACGCTCAACGTCCCGGTGCAGGAGGGCTGTCTCCTGGATGTGGACCTGGTGCTTGAAGACCGTGAAGTCACGGTGGATGACATCAATCAGGCCATGCGCGAGGCCGCCGCCAGCATGCCCGACCTGGTCGGCACTATCGATGATCCTATTGTGTCCAGGGACGTGCTGGGTAGCAGCCTGTCGCTGCTGTTCGATACCCAGGGAACCCTGCGTGCAGGGGATCATTTCGTGAAGACCTTGTCCTGGTATGAGACGCGTGGCCACGCGGCGCGGTTGCTGGATGTTGCACGGCTTTACGCCGGGTTCGACCGAGCCGGGGAGGTCGCGTGATGAAACAGCTGAGAGTTGCCATCAACGGTTTCGGCCGCATCGGCCGTTCGGTATTCCGCATACTCGAGGGTGTCGAGGGTGTCGACGTAGTCGCGATCAATGACCTGTTCGACCATGACGCCCTGCGCTACCTGCTCAATTACGACACGGTGATGGGGCGATTCGACGGTCCATTGGCCCTCGAAGACGATCACATTGTCACCGCTAAAAGCCGCGTCAAGATGCTCAGCGAGAGCGAACCCCTGTCCCTGCCGTGGACAGAACTCGGCGTCGACGTGGTGGTCGAGTCAACGGGTGTCTTCCGCACGCGCGCGCAGCTGCAGCAGCACATCGATGCCGGTGCCGACCGCGTGGTGCTGACCGTACCGGCCAAGGATGATATCGATATCATGGTCGTGTTGGGGGTCAATGACGAGCACATGAAGCCGGCCCACCGGATTATCTCGAACGCCAGTTGCACCACCAACTGCCTGGCACCCATGGTGCGGGTGTTGAATGATGCCTTTGGCGTCGTCGAGGGCGTCATGAATACCGTACACGCCTACACCAATGACCAGCGCCTGGCAGATGTTCCCCACTCGGACTGGCGACGCAGTCGCGCTGCTGCCGAAAATATCATTCCGACCTCCACCGGTGCGGCGAAAGCCGTGGGCCAGGTGCTGCCGGAACTCGCCGGCAAACTTCACGGTATTGCGTCCCGGGTGCCGGTCTCAGATGGTTCAGTCGTTGACCTGTTCGTCAAGCTTGAGCGCACGGTGAGCGTGGAGGAGGTCCACCGGGTGGTCAAGGCGGCGTCGGAAACCGAGTCCCTCGCCGGGATTCTGCAGTTCTCCGACCGCCCTCTGGTATCGTCCGACATTATCGGCAACAGCTATTCGTCGATTTTTGACAGCGGTTTTACCGCCGTTACCAATGGTCGCTATCTGCGCGTGCTCAACTGGTATGACAATGAGTGGGGTTACAGCTGTCGCGTGTGTGATCTGCTGGAGCGGATCAGGCATTGGTGAACGACCCCCAGAGGGGCAGTGGCGGCGCACTGGATGCACCTCGCGAGGGTGATGCCTACGCCAGTCTGCGGCGCAATGTCAGCATGCTGGGAAGCCTACTCGGCGAAGTTATCGCCGGCGCCGAAAGCGATGACTTGCTCGACAGGGTGGAGTCGATACGCCGCCTGTCGAGAAATTCACGCGATGGGGCGAGCGCTGATCGAGAACGACTGATTGACGCGCTGCACGGCCTGCCGACAGAGGACATGCTGTCCGTGGCGCGGGCATTCAGCCAGTTTCTGAATCTGGCGAATATTGCCGAGCAGCAGCACAGCGTATCCCGGGAAATGGCACAGCAGTTCTCGCCCACGGGCATGCTGACAGGCATGGTGGACGAACTGCTCGGTGCCGGTATCGAGCCCTCGGGTGTTGCCCGGTCGATCGACGCGCTGAAAATCGAGCTGGTGCTGACCGCACACCCAACCGAGATCATGCGTCGTACCCTGATCCACAAACATCGGGAAATCGGGCGCTGCCTGTCAGACCTCGAGCTTTCCGGGCACACCGATGCGGAGCGTGACAGGCTCTATCAGCGGCTGCGCGAGCTGGTCTCGCAAATCTGGTTTGGCGAGGAGTTTCGCGCCGAGCGTCCGACACCCGTGGATGAAGCCAAGTGGGGATTCGCGGTGGTCGAGGATTCTTTGTGGAATGCGGTGCCGGAGTTCCTGCGTCGCCTTGACCGGGCCCGTCATCGCGCCTGTGGCGAGGGTCTGCCGCTGGACGCCGCGCCGGTGCGTTTTTTGTCCTGGATGGGCGGCGATCGCGATGGCAACCCCAACGTGACGGCACGGGTGACGGAAGAGGTATTGCTGCTGGCACGTTGGCAGGCGGCGGATCTGTACCTGCGCGATGTCGACGAGCTTATCGAGGAACTGTCCGTGACACGCTGCGATGACCGCCTGGCGGCCCGCACCGCGGGGGCGCGCGAGCCCTATCGCGCGGAGCTGCGCCAACTGCGGCAGCTGCTGCGCAGTACCTTGCGCCACCTGGAAGCGCGGCTGACGGGCGATGTCGTCGCGACGCCATCGCTTCAGGGGTGGCTGCATGACGAGCAGCAGCTTCGCGAGCCCCTTCTCTGCTGCTACGAGTCGCTCATGGCATGTGGTATGCAGGCTATTGCGCAGAGCCGCTTGCTGGATGTCCTGCGTCGTGTCGAGTGCTTCGGCGTGCACCTGGTGCGCCTGGATATCCGTCAGGACAGCTCCCGGCACACCGAGGCGCTCGCGGAAATAACGGAGTATCTCGGGATGGGCGATTATGCCTCCTGGCCTGAGGCCCAGCGTCTGGCGTTTCTGACTGCCGAACTCGCCGGTCGACGTCCACTGCTGCCGGTTGGCTGGCAGGCGAGTGACGCGGCTCGCGAGGTCTTCGATACCTGTCGTGTGGTGGCGGCTCAGCCCCCGGGGGCGTTGGGGGCCTACGTCATTTCGATGGCGCGCGAGGCATCGGATGTCCTTGCAGTGCATCTGCTGCTGCGGGAGTTCGGATGTCACTATGCACTGCCGGTGGCGCCCCTGTTCGAGACTCTGGATGATCTTTCCAGCGCCAATCGCGTGGTCGAGGCGCTGCTCCAGATCCCCTGGTATCGCCAACATATCGATGGCCGTCTGATGGTGATGATCGGTTATTCGGACTCGGCGAAGGATGCGGGCGTTTTTGCTGCCGCGTGGGCACAGTACCAGGCGCAGGAAACCCTGCTGTCACTGTGCCGCACGCACTCCGTGGAGCTGACACTGTTTCACGGACGCGGCGGCACCATCGGGCGCGGCGGAGCGCCGGCTTACGATGCGCTGCTGTCGCAGCCCCCGGGCTCTCTGCGCAATGGCCTGCGGGTGACCGAACAGGGTGAGATGATTCGCGCCAAACTCGGCCTGACGTCCATCGCGGTACGCACACTCGCGCTTTACGCCAGTGCGATCTGCCGTACCAACCTGATCAGTCCGCCGCTACCGAAGCAGGCCTGGCGCGACAGCATGAATGAAATCGCCGCGTCGTCCTGCGCTGCGTACCGCCGCGTTGTGCGCGATGATCCCGACTTCGTCGCCTATTTCAGATACGCGACGCCGGAGCAGGAGCTTGCCAGCCTGCCCCTGGGATCGCGTCCCGCGCGCCGGGGAGGTAGTGGCGGTATCGAGAGTCTGCGGGCTATTCCCTGGATTTTTGCCTGGTCGCAGAACCGTCTGATGCTGCCGGCCTGGCTCGGTGCCGGCAGCGCGCTGCGCGAGGCGCTGGCCGGTGGACGCGCCGAGGCGATTGCCGAGATGGCGCGCGAGTGGCCGTTTTTTGCCACGCGGCTGGCGATGCTGGAAATGGTCTTTGCAAAAGCGGATCAGGGGCTTTCGGCGCATTACGACGCCAATCTCGTGCCCGAAAAACTGCAGGCGACCGGCAGCGCGCTGCGCGATGAAATGTCGGCCGACAGAGACACCGTGATGTCGCTGCTCGGCGTGGCGGCGCCGCTGGAAAGCCAGGAATGGGCCGCGCAATCGATTTCTCTGCGAAACGTTTATAC
>CAYFVJ010000111.1:0-7638 GCA_964346555.1 uncultured Alteromonadaceae bacterium
ACCACGGTAGCCAGAATGATGATCTCGTACCGAGAGCCACTTTCCACCACGGTACCGATCTGCCCGCTCATGACGGTAACCGCGGCAACCCCGGGAAGCAGGCCCATAAGCGAACCGAGCATGTAATCCCGGAAGCGTATATGGGAGGCGCCGGCCAGCATGTTAGTCAGGGCGAACGGGGCGATTGGCAGCAGACTGACGATAAAAACGACCCGCACCCCCCGTCGGGACAACGCCTCTGACGCGGTACGCAAACGCTCACCGCCAAGGCGCAGGAGCGTATCCCGACCCAGCACGCCACCCAGCCAGAACGATGTCGCCGCGAACACCATTGTACCCAGGCTCGCGTACAGAAAACCCAACCAGGGACCGAATAGCAGACCGGTGCAGGCCACCAGCACTGTCAGCGGAAACATCAAATGCAGAAACAGTAGATAAATCGGTACCACGCAGGCAGACATGGCCATGACGGACATGGCGCGTGTATAGTTTCGCAACTCGGAAACCAGGTTCGCCGCGTTGAGGTCACCCTGATGCGCAAGCCATTGCCACAGCGCGAACAGCGACATCAGCACTAGCGTAAGCAGGACCAGAACAGAATTCTTGCCGAACATCACCTGATTCATTCGTTGACGCGCCGTCAGTCTCCGACACGCCCGACTACGTGCAGCCTGCAAAACCCGACACTCTACGTGATTGCAGCGCATTGGCAAGCCGCTGCCGCGAGAACGTGCCCACCATAGCCATTTCCTATAAACTGCGCTACCGAAGCGAAGGCAGACGGAGAAGACATGGGAGGCAGGTGCATTACGGTCATACGCGGCGATGGCATCGGTCCGAGCATAGTCGACGCCACCGTCGCCGTACTTGATCGCGCAGGCTGCGGCTTTGCCTATGAGTACGTTGACGGCGGCCTGGCCGCTCTGGAGGCTACGGGTGAACTCCTCCCGCAGGCAACGCTGGACGCCGTAGAGCGCAATCGTGTGGTTCTGAAGGGCCCCCTGACAACGCCTGTCGGCAAGGGCTTCTCTTCGATCAACGTCAGTCTGCGCCAGCGGTTCCAGCTGTATGCCAATGTGCGCCCCGTCCTTTCCTTCAAGGGCACTAAAGCGCGCTATGAGGACATCGATATCATCACCGTGCGGGAAAACACCGAGGGCATGTACTCGGGACGCGGCCAGACGGTATCCGATGACGATACGCTGGCAGAAGCGCTGAGCGTGATCAGCCGCGGTGGCGCCGAGCGCATCATCCGTTTCGCCTTCGAACTCGCCAGGCGCGAGGGTCGTCGCAAAGTGGCGGTGGTACACAAGGCCAATATTCTGAAATCCACGTCGGGGCTTTTCCTGCGCGTGGCCCGCGAGATTGCGGCAAACTACCCGGAAATTGAAACCGTGGAAATGATCGTCGACAACGCCTGCATGCAACTGGTCATGAATCCGGAGCAGTTCGACGTCATCGTCACCACCAACCTGTTTGGCGACATCCTGTCAGACCTCTGCGCGGGACTCGTAGGCGGACTCGGCATGGCGCCGGGGGCGAATATTGGCGCGGACTGCGCCATCTTCGAAGCCGTACACGGCAGTGCGCCGGATATCGCGGGCCAGAACATCGCCAATCCGACCTCGGTTATCCTGGCCGCGTGCCAGATGCTGGACTATCTGGAAATGAGCGACAAATCCGCCTCGATACGCGCCGCGCTACGCGCCGTGATCTCCAGCGGTGAAAAAACCACCGGTGATCTCGGCGGCCCGGCCGGCACCACGGAATTCACCCAGGCACTGATAGCCGAGCTGGACGCTGACTGATATTCCCGCTGTGATCGTTCAGGCGGCAGCAACGGCTTCATCCCGCCGCCTGAACAGCGCTGTTTGTGTCGGCGACCCCATTGCGGGATCCGGCGCGCCTATGCCTGAAAAAGTCACCGCGTAATCGTTGCGACTCGCAACGCCACTGGCCCAGCGCCGGAATCGGGCGCGACACCACTCGAACTTGTGGTCCTCCTCGCGGAATTCGCCGTCCTCCAGACCCAGCAATGGGTTGTACTCGCTGTTGGGTGTGGTCATGTAGACATAGCCCGGCCGGTAATGACCGAACACAGAGCGCTCAACCAGCGACAGCTCACCCGGTGGCATGTGTTCGATCGTCTCGATCATGGCTGCCGCGTCATAACCCACCAGACGCGGGTTACGCGCGGCGTATGACCCCTGGAGCAGCGCGAGCCGCGATGATGGCCCGTGAAGATGCTCACCCAGCATCTGCCTGGCCTGCGCCAGCGAGATACCCGACTGCTCGAGTCCGAGCACCTCGGTAAACTGCGCTTCGGCGAGCAGACGGTAGAGGAGCATGCCCGAACCACATCCGAGATCCACAATACGCGCTGCGCCGGTCCCCTTGAGAACGTCTATCGCTCGCTGCAGGCGCTCTTCGTGCAGGCCTGTCATCTGTGTCATCTGCTCTGTCATTGTTCAGGGGCCCCGGCAAAAGCCGCCAATGGTAGAGGATGAATACCGGACGCTCCAGCCCCGAACGTGGGGTCGGGAGCAAGCCCGAATGATGGGGTGCAAGTCTGCAGGCGAACGGGCACACTGTCGAATAACCACAACAGGAAACACTGCCATGCCAGCGCTTCACCCATCCAGACGCCGGTCTGAGCCACTCGCTTATCTTCTATTGCTGCCACTGGTCTGCGTCTGTGCATTGGCGCGTGGCGAGTCTACGGGGGAAAACGCCGCTGGCCCCCAGCCCGGGCAGTACCGTGCTGAACTTGTCCGCGGCAGCCACGGTGTCGCGCACATTACGGCGGACGACTTTGCAGGGCTGGGTTACGGCGAGGGCTTCGCGGCGGCTGAGGATAACGCCTGCGAGATTACACGCAGCCTGCTTGCCGCTCGCGGTGAGCTGGCGCGCTATCTGGGTCCGGGCGAAAACAACCAGCACCTGACCATGGACGTCGTGGTGCGGGCAATGGATATCGACAGCCAGACCGCCGCTGCTATGGCCGCCCAGTCTGAAGAGGACGTCGACTGGCTGGCGGGTTACGCAGCAGGATTCAATCGCTACCTGCGCGACAATGGCGGCGTGAGCGAGTCCGTCTGGTGTGCCGGTGCTCCCTGGGTGAAGCAGATTGATGCGGGGGACCTGATGGCGCGCATGGTTCTGGTCGCCCAGACCCTGCCGCGCATGGCGGGGGCGATTGCCGCAGCCGCACCTCCCGTGCCGGAGAGGCAACGGGCGCAGGGTCTGCAGGTGGCGCCGCAGACGATCGCCGCAGCTTGGCAGGCTGTGACACTCCCGGGGCTTGGCTCAAACGCCTGGGCGCTGGGCAGTGAGCGCACAGAAAATAAACGTGGCCTGCTTATCGGCAACCCGCATTACCCCTGGTATGGGCCGTCCCGTTTCTGGGAAAAGCACCTGGTCATTCCAGGAAAGCTGAACGTGTATGGTGCACACCTCCTGGGCGCACCGGGTGTCGCGATCGGCTTCAACAATGCCGTGGGCTGGAGTCATACGGTATCCAGCAGCCAGCGCCTGGTGTTTTACCGACTGGAGCTGGTAGATGATGACCCCACCAGCTACCTCGTCGATGGCGAGCCGCGTAAGATGCGGTCGGAAACCGTGGCAGTGGAGGTCGTCGCGGACGATGGCAGCCTGACCACGACAGAACACACGGTCTACTTCTCTCACCACGGACCAATACTGACTCTGCCGGGCATGCCCTGGAGCGACACGCACGCCTTTACGGCGCGGGATGCGAACCGCGGCAACCACTTCCTGCTGCCCCAGTGGAAAGACATGAACCTGGCCGAAGACATGAATGCGTTCATAGCGGCTCATCGCAAATGGAACGCGCTGCCCTGGGTGAATACGATCGCGACGAGCGAGGATGGTCGCGCGGTCTATCTGGACAACTCCACCGTTGGCCATCTCAGCAAAGACGCCATTGCAGGCTGGCGTAAACAGCGCGAGCGCGACGCATTGACAGGGAAGCTTTACAGAGAGCGCGGCATGCTGCTGCTCGATGGCAGCGACAGCGCGAATGACTGGCAGGAAGACCCGCAGGCTCGCATCCCCGGCACGACCCCCTTTGACGCCAGACCGCGCCTGGAACGTAGGGACTATGTATTCAACAGCAATGACAGCTACTGGCTGAGCAATGTAGAGCAACCCCTGATCGGGTATTCGCCTCTTTACGGCCCCACGCAGACAGCCCGCAGCCTGCGAACACGTATGAACGGCTCGATTCTGACGCCGGACTCTCCGTATGACTACGCGGGAAATGATGGACGCTTCAATCTGGGCGAGGCACAGAACGCACTGCTGGCAAACCGCAGCCTGGCCGCTGACCTGCTGCTGCAGGATCTTCGCGATGCCTGTGAACAGCGTACCTCGCCGGACCTGGACACAGAGCCCTCAACTCTCAAGGAGGCCTGCTCCACCATCGAGCACTTCGATGGCCACATGAATGAGAACAGTCCCGGCGCCGTTCTGTTCCGGGAGTGGCTCGCACAGTACGATGACGGTGAAACGCAGCGGGCCGGAGCGCTGTTTGCACAGTCCTTCGACAGCGATGCACCACTCGCGCACCCGAGTGGTCTCGCTAGCGCAGAAACAGCCTTGCACAAGCTCGCGGCAGCCAGCGAGGTTCTCCAGTCCGCCGGGCTGCCCCTGGATACTGAGCTGGGCAGCACACAACTTGCGCACTATGCGGGAAGCAAGACGCCTATCCCGGGGGGCAACCGCCGCGAGGGTGTGGCCAACCTGATTCTCTCCGGCGATCCAGACCACCCCCTGGCGCAGGTCGATGCCACGCCGGTCGAGGGCAGTTCACTCCTGACTCGCAGCGGTTACCCCGTCGTGCACGGCAGCAGCTTCATTCTCGCGCTGAGCTTCGAGGAAGCAGGACCGCGCGCACAGGTCATGCTGACCTACGGCCAGTCCGAAGACCCGTCAGCATCCTATTTCGACAGCCAGACGGATCGGTTCAGAAATAAAGAATGGCGCCGCGCACGCATCACGGCGGAAGCGATTGCAGAAGACATGCTGTCGCGGCGCATCCTGGAGGAGGTGCGCTAGTCGGCCACGCACTAGCCGACCACGCACAAGTCGGCGCCACGCACTAGTCGGCCACGCGGCGAGTTGACGACCACTCAGCGCGCCGGACAGGGCCGCGGCCGTGTTGCGGCGGTCTTAGCGTGGATAACCGTCCGGATTGCTTTCCTGCCAGCGCCAGGCATCTTCGCACATGCGCTGCAGATCCAGCTCGGCGCGCCAGCCCAGCACAGCCTCGGCGTAGGCCGGGTCGGCGTAGCAGGCAGCCACATCACCCGGTCGCCGATCGACAATCGAATAAGGGATGGGACGCCCGGACGCCTGCTCGAACGCCGCCACGGTTTCGAGGACCGAATAACCGCGCCCGGTGCCCAGGTTGACCGTCAGGGGGCCGGAATCAGTGCGTCCAGCGAGGGCGGCCAGCGCCGCAGCGTGACCGCGGGCGAGATCGACAACGTGAATATAATCGCGCACGCCGGTGCCATCGACCGTAGGATAGTCGCCACCATATACCGACAGGCGCGGGCGTTTGCCCACCGCTACCTGTGCAATGTAGGGCATCAGATTGTTCGGCACGCCGCTGGGATCCTCGCCGATCAACCCGCTGACATGCGCGCCAACCGGATTGAAATAGCGCAGCAGCGCGACCTGCCAGTGTGGCTGCGCTGTGCACAGGTCCCCCAGTATCTCCTCTATCATCAACTTGCTGCGCCCGTAGGGATTGGTCGCGGCCAGGGGAAAGTCTTCGCGTATGGGCACGCTGGCAGGATCACCGTAGACCGTCGCCGAGGAGCTGAAAACCAGGCGGGAGACGCCGGCTGCCTGCATGGCCCGCAACAGGCACAGAGTGCCGTTCACGTTGTTGTCGTAATATTCCAGCGGTTGCGCGACAGATTCCCCCACGGCCTTGAGTCCGGCAAAGTGGACAACCGCCGAGGGGCGCTCCGCACGCAGTATTTCCTCGACACCTGCTGCATCCCGGATATCACACTGGCGGAAGCGAACAGGACGCCCGATGATCTCTTCGAGCCGGGAAAAAACCGCCGCACTGCTGTTGCTCAGATTGTCCAGCACCAGCACATCGAAACCTCGCTGCACCAGCTCCACACAGGTATGAGATCCGATATAACCCGCACCACCCGTGAGAACGATAGTTTCCATCGACATGCCACTCTCGCTACTCGCCGCTTCCTTCGCTTGAGTGTACGTGTCGCGGTTTCGAGCAGGAAGGTAGTTCACGATAACGCCATCACAGTTCTGTACTCTTGCAGTGCCGGTACCGCGATCGCGCTGATAGCATCAATCTGTAATACTCATCGAACGCACGTAGAGAGCTATCCTCATTGATGAAAGTATTAGTGACCGGTGCGGCCGGCTTTATCGGCTACCACGTTACCCGCGCTCTTTTGGCGCGCGGTGATCAGGTCGTCGGTATCGACAACATGAATGCCTATTACGACGTGGCGCTCAAGCGCGCGCGGCTCCTTGCCTTAAGCCCGCAACAGAGTGAGGATTTTCTTTTCGTCGAATGCGATCTCGTTGACCAGCATGCTCTGCGCGAGCTGTTTGAACAGCACGGCTTCGACGCGGTCATCAACCTCGCGGCACAGGCCGGTGTGCGCTATTCCATTGACCACCCACAGACCTACATCGACAGTAATATCCAGGGCTTTATGAATATTCTCGAATGCTGTCGGCATGTCCCGGTCGGGCATCTGGTTTACGCATCGAGCAGCTCCGTATACGGAATGAACAGAAAGATGCCGTTTTCGGTCAGCGACAACGTAGACCATCCGGTTTCGCTCTATGCGGCGACCAAGAAAGCCAACGAACTCATGGCGCATACCTACTCACACCTCTACGGTGTGCCGACCACCGGCCTGAGATTCTTCACCGTCTACGGCCCATGGGGTCGACCCGACATGGCCTGTTATCTTTTCACGCAGGCAATTCTGGAGGGCCGTGCCATTCAGGTGTTCAACGAGGGTCGCATGCAGCGGGACTTCACCTATATCGACGATATCGTCAACGGTGTCCTCGGCGTTCTCGACCGTCCGCCGGCCTACAGCGCGCAGGAAGAGGCTGCCGACCTGGATGCCGGCAGCAGCAGCGCGCCCTACCGCGTGTTCAATATCGGCAACAACAGCCCGGTCGCACTGCTGGATTTCATCCGCGCCATCGAAATAGCTTTGGGTCAAAAAGCCATCAAGGAATACCATCCGATGCAGCCCGGCGACGTCCCGGCAACTTATGCGGACATCGACGCGCTGCAGGCATTGACGGGTTACACGCCGTCGACGCCCCTGCAGGAGGGGATCAATCGCTTTGTCGACTGGTATCGCGACTACACGAAACAATCCAAGGACGCTCAAGAATGAATGTAGTAATGATCGGTGCGGGCTACGTTGGCCTGGTCTCTGGCGCCTGCCTGGCCGAATTCGGCGCCAAGGTCACCTGCGTGGACAAAGTGGCGGATCGGATTGAGGCATTGAACGCCGGTCGCATGCCGATCTATGAACCGGGGCTTGATGATCTGGTGGAGCACAACGTGCAAGGCGGGCGCCTGCGCTTCACGACCGATCTCGC
>CAYFVJ010000111.1:7738-9007 GCA_964346555.1 uncultured Alteromonadaceae bacterium
TCGAATCCCGAGTTCCTGCGCGAGGGGTCTGCTATCGGCGACTTCATGCGGCCGGATCGCGTCGTGCTGGGTGTGCAGTCCGAGCGAGCCGAGCGCTGCCTGCGCGAGCTGTATCGACCACTCAACCTGATCGAGGCGCCGATACTGTTCACCGATCTCGAGAGCGCGGAGCTGATCAAGTACGCATCAAATGCCTTCCTCGCGACGAAAATCAGCTTTATCAACGAAATGAGCCAGCTGTGTGAAGCTACCGGTGCCGATGTCAATGCCGTAGCCAAGGGGATGGGCATGGATAAGCGCATCGGCAACAAGTTCCTCCATGCCGGACCCGGCTATGGCGGCTCCTGTTTTCCCAAGGATACCCTGGCGCTGATCCGTATCGCCCAGGAACACGGTGCATCGAGTCGCATTGTGGAGTCGGTAGTCGAGGTGAACGCCTCTCAGAAGGCCCGCATGGTGACAAAGATACGCCAGGCCCTGGGCGGCAGCGAGGCTGACAAGACGATCGCCGTGCTCGGGCTGACCTTCAAGCCGCAGACCGATGACATGCGTGACGCCCCCTCGCTGGCAATCCTGCCGGCGCTGGCCGATCGCGGCGCAATCATCCGGGCACATGATCCCGAGGGCACGAGCGAGGCCAGGGCGCTGATGCCAAGCGGGGTAGATTACATGGATGACATGGATGATGCCATTCGCGACGCGGATGCCATCGTCATCATGACCGAGTGGAACCAGTACCGGGGCCTGGATATCAGCCGCGTCAAGTCGCTGATGCGCGGCAATGTCTTCGTCGACCTGCGCAACGTTTACGAGCGCGAAATCCTCGAGTCTGCCGGCTTTGTGTATACCGCCGTTGGCAGGTAAGCGTTAACGCAGCGGCCAGCTGGACGCCGCCCGGCGCTCATGCTAAGTTGATGCATGGTCTGTCGAAGAAAGGTGCAGGGACCACCTGTCGACGCAGCGACCGCGATCAGCTCAACACTGACGACCCTGAAAAACTGCTCCCGGGAATTGGGGTAACAATATGACTATCGCATTACCGGTCTCCGCTCAGGTTGCCGAAATCTCTGCGCGTGTGCATCGATGACACGCCTCAGCGTCTCTGCCAGGATCAACGCGCTGATCACTCTGCTGGGTGTCCTCGCCGGTTTGCTGATCATTCTGTTCGTCGCGCAGCGCGAGTACGCCTATCAGCGCGACAAACTCATCCTGCAGATTTCGACGCAGGTTGCCAGTCAACCTCAGCTACCCCTGGTCTTCTATTTCCGG
>CAYFVJ010000112.1:0-8998 GCA_964346555.1 uncultured Alteromonadaceae bacterium
CAAGCGATTTGTCACCGATGCCCATGTGGCCGATGCCTTCATCGTGGTCGCCCGCACCGAGGGACGGTCCGGTGCCGAGCGCGGTCTGAGTGCATTTCTGGTGGAGGCCAACGCGCCCGGCGTACGCATCGAGCGCAGCACGATGGTGGATTCCCGCAATGCCGGCTGGTTGACGCTGCACGACGTGCACGTCGCCCCGGCCGGCCTGCTCGGCGAGGTCGGGACAGCCTGGCCGGGTCTTTCGCGCACGCTGGATATCGTCAACATCGGCGTGTCCTCGATGCTGCTCGGGCTCGCCACAGAGGCGTTTGAGCGCACGGTTGCCTATCTCGGTGAGCGCAAGCAGTTTGGCCGCGTGATCGGCTCGTTCCAGGGCCTGCAGCATCGCGCCGCGCATCTGTTTGCCGAACTGGAGCTGGCGCGTTCCATCGTGTTGCAGGCGCTGCAGGCGGTTGACGCCGGCGACGCCGAGCTGCCGCTGCTGGCCAGTGCCGCCAAGGCCAAGCTCTGCGAGGTCGCCACTCTGTCAACTAACGAGGCGATCCAGATGCACGGCGGCATCGGCATGACGGACGAACACGACATCGGCTTTTTCATCAAGCGGGCACGGGTACTCCAGCACCAGTTTGGTGACTACCACTACCACCTCGACCGCTATGCGCGGCTGAGCGGATTCTGATCGCAATGCACCACGAACTGCTCGCGTTTGAAGGTGCAGCGGCCGGACTCATCGCGGCCCGGCAGCCGTTTGCACTGGCTGCCGCCCGGGTCGCGGGCGTGGAGTACCGCAGCGACGCGCGGATGCCCGCGAATAAGGCGGCGCGGAAAACACAGAGGTAAGCCCAGGAGTAAACAGCATGGATCTCGGAATTTCAGACAAAGTGGCGCCGCTGCTCGATCAGGTAACGCAGTTCGTCACAGAGAAGATAGTGCCGGTGGAAGAGGAGTATCTGGCGCAGATCGCCGTGGGTGACCGCTGGCAGTTGACCGATCGCCAGATCGAGATCATGGAGAGCCTTAAACGCGAGGCGCGCTCTCAAGGCCTGTGGAATTTCTTCCTCACCGACGGTGAACACGGTTCCGGCCTGACCACAGTGGAGTACGCCTATCTCGCGGAAGAGATGGGTAAATCGCATATTGCCGCCGAGGTTTTCAATTGCGCGGCGCCGGACACCGGCAATATGGAAGTACTGCACAAGTATGGCAGCGAGGCACAGAAGGCGGCGTGGCTCGAGCCGCTGCTGGCTGGGGAAATACGCTCGGCCTATGCGATGACCGAGCCCGGCGTCGCTTCCTCGGATGCGACCAATATCAGCACCCGTGCAGTGCTCGAGGGTGACGAGTGGGTCATCAACGGCGAGAAGCACTGGATATCCGGAGCCGGCGATCCGCGCTGCAGGATCATGATCGTCATGGTCAAGACAGACCCCGACGCGCCCAAGCACCAGCAACAGTCGCAGATTCTTGTCCCGCTGGACAGTCCCGGGGTGGAGATCGTCCGGCCCATGCAGGTCTTTGCCATGGACGATGCCCCGCACGGACATATGCATCTGCGCCTGAATAATGTGCGCGTACCCAGGGACAATATCATTCTCGGAGCCGGCCGCGGCTTTGAGATATCCCAGGGCCGCCTGGGTCCGGGACGTATACATCACTGCATGCGCGCCCTGGGCGCTGCCGAAAAAGCCCTGCAGCTGATGTGCGAGCGCGCGACGACTCGCGTCGCCTTCGGCAAGCCCCTGGCGCGGCTCGGCGGCAATATCGACATCATCGCCAACGCTCGTATGGATATCGAGCAGGCGCGCCTGCTGACGCTGCGGGCGGCGTGGATGATGGACAACGTGGACCCGCGGGAAGCGCGGGTGTGGATCTCAATGATCAAGACGGCGGTGCCCAATGTGTCTATTCGCATCGTCGACGAGGCGATTCAGATGTTCGGGGGGCTCGGCGTGTCGCAGGATACGCCGTTGGCCGGTATGTACATGGCCCAGCGCACACTGCGCCTCGCCGACGGCCCGGATGCTGTGCACCGGATGGTGGTGGGCCGCAACGAATTGAAGAAATATGCAGGACAACAGGATATCAGCGCCACGTTCCGGGACGGGTGACCGGCACAACTGACGGCGCGGAGATCCCGGCCCGTGTCACGCAAATCTACAGCAACCATGGAGAGATCGACAATGGCGTCAATCACCGTACCCAAGGAAGACATGCTCAAGCAGAAGGGCGTGAAATTCCCCCCGAGTCCCTGGTCTACCATCGGCCAGGACCGTATCGATGCCTTTGCCGATTGCACGGAGGATCACCAGTTCATCCATGTCGATCAGGCGCGTGCCGCGCAAACACCCTTCGGTGGCACAATCGCCCACGGCTTCCTCACGCTGTCTATGCTGGTCAAGATGAGCGAGGAACACGGCATCTTCCCCGAGGGCATGGTCATGGGCATCAACTACGGTTTCGACAAGGTGCGTTTTCTGGCGCCGGTGCGCGCCGGTAAACGAGTGCGCCTGCACACCGAGATCCTCGACGTCACGCAAAAAGACGCTAAGCGTTTTTTGATCAAGTCCAGCGTTACGGTCGAGATTGAGGGTGAAGATACGCCGGCGCTGGCCGCGGAGTGGTTGTCCATGTTGTACAGCGCCTGAGATGGGCATTCAGATGACAGATGACAGATGACAGATGACAGACGGCATACGGCAGATGACAGTCGACAGACGATAGATCGGAAAAGGGGTGGCAGGATGACAATTCGATACGATGGAAAAGTGGCAATCGTGACCGGTGCCGGACAGGGGCTGGGTCGCAGTCACGCGCTGGAGCTGGCCCGGCGGGGCGCAAAGGTGGTAGTGAATGATCTCGGCAGCGCCAAGGATGGCAGCGGCGGTTCCAGCGAGGCGGCACGCGCCGTGGTTGACGAGATAGAAGCGGCCGGTGGCGAGGCGATCGCCAACGGCGCCAACGTGGCGAAGGAAGATGAAGTCCAGGCCATGGTGCAGCAGGCGATGGACCAGTGGGGCCGTATCGATATCCTGGTCAACAATGCCGGAATCCTGCGCGACAAGAGTTTCAGCAAGGGATCGATGGACGACTTCCGCTTGGTGGTTGACGTGCACCTGATGGGCACGGTGTACTGCACGCAAGCCGTATGGGACATCATGAAGGCGCAGGAGTATGGGCGTATCGTCGTGACGACCTCATCGTCGGGACTTTACGGCAACTTCGGCCAGAGCAACTACGGTGCTGCCAAGATGGGCGTTATCGGCCTCATGAATACGCTGGTCCAGGAAGGCGCCAAGTACAATATCCGGGTGAATGCCCTGGCGCCCACTGCCGGCACGCGCATGACCGAGGGCCTGATGCCCGAGAAAGCCTTCGAGCTGCTGACCCCGGAAACCGTCACGCCTGCCGTACTGTATCTGGTGGCGGAGGATGCCCCCACGCATACGATTCTCGGGGCCGGCGCCGGCTGCTATGCGGTGTCGCGGATTGTCGAGAGCGAGGGCCTGTGGCTGTCGCCGGACGAGCAGACTCCGGAAGGCATCGCCACGCACTGGGATGCCATCGCCGCAACCGAGGGCGAGCGAGCGCACAAGGCCGGGTTCGAGCAGACCGGCAAGATGATCGGCAAGGCCGCGGAGGGCCTCGGTATCAAACTGGACTGAATTTCGCCGGCTTCGCCGGCGGCACAAAAGGAGAACGTCATGAGAGAAGCTGTCATTGTATCCACTGCACGCACGCCTATCGGCAAGGCGTATCGCGGTGGCTTCAACAATCTTGCCGGCGCGACGCTGGGCGCCGCGTCTGTCGCGGAGGCGGTACGCCGCGCCGGCATCGATCCGACTCAGGTAGAGGATGTGATAATGGGCTGTGCGCTGCAGCAGGGATCGACGGGCCGGAACGTGGCGCGCCAGATTGCGCTGCGGGCCGGCCTGCCGGTCACAGTGCCCGGCATGACGCTGGACCGCCAGTGTTCCTCGGGGTTGATGGCGGTTGCCACGGCGGCGAAGCAGATCATGCACGACGGCATGACCTGTGCGGTTGGCGGTGGCCTGGAATCGATCTCGCTGGTGCAGAACGAGCACATGAACGTGCACCGCGTCGTGGACGACGAGCTGGTCGCAATGCATCCGGATATTCACATGCCCATGCTGCAGACGGCCGAGGTGGTGGCGAAGCGCTACGGCATCTCCCGCGAGCAGATGGATGAGTACGGCCTGCAGTCGCAGCAGCGCACCGCGGCCGCCTATGAAGCCGGCCTTTATGACGCCGAGCTGACGCCGGTCACCTGCCGGCGCCTTGTCTGGAACAAGGAGACCGGTGAGCAGTCCGATGCGGAGGCCACAGTGTCTGTCGACGAGGGACTGCGCGCGACTACGGCTGAGGCTCTGGCCGGTCTGAAGACGGTGATTGAGGGCGGTACCATCACGGCGGGCAACGCCTCGCAGCTCTCCGACGGTTCCTCGGCCCAGGTGGTGATGGAGGCCGCGGAAGCCGAGCGACTGGGGCTCAGCCCGCTGGGTTATTACCGCGGCATCGCGGTCGCCGGCTGTGAGCCTGACGAGATGGGTATCGGGCCGGTATTCGCCGTACCCAAGCTGCTCACCCAGCACGGCCTCAAGGTCGATGATATTGGCCTGTGGGAACTGAACGAGGCCTTCGCTGTGCAGGTCATTTACTGTCGGGATCAACTCGGCATCGACAACGAGCGGCTGAACGTCAATGGCGGTGCCATCTCGGTCGGGCACCCTTACGGCATGAGTGGCTCGCGGATGATCGGCCACGCACTTCTCGAGGGTAAGCGCCGCGGCGTAAAGTACGTGGTGGTTACCATGTGCGTCGGCGGTGGCATGGGGGCAGCGGGCCTGTTCGAGGTGGCCTGAGCCGGGCCGGCGGGACGCGGCGACCGCAAGCGCCTTTTTTTCATGCACTGACAGCGCGCAGGCGCCAGGGGAGAACAATGAAAGCGTTGGTATGCAGGGAGCACGGCGGTCCGGAGAAGCTTGATCTGGTCAACGACTGGCCGGAGCCGGCGCTCGGCGACAACGACGTGCTGATTGATGTCAAGGCCGCTGGCCTGAATTTCCCGGATGTGTTGATTATCCAGGGTAAATACCAGATCCAGCCAGAGCTGCCATTCATTCCCGGTGGCGAGTGTTCAGGCGTGGTCAGCGCCGTGGGTACAAAGGTCTCCCGCTTTGCGGTGGGAGACAGCGTCATTTCCATGGCTGGCGTCGGCGCCTTCTGCGGTCGTATCGTCGCCGATGAAAACGCTGTTTTCCGCAAGCCCGAAGCCCTCAGCCACATCCAGGCTGCGGGGGTCTCGGTCACCTACTTCACGTCCTACCATGCCCTCAAGCAGCGGGCCCGGCTGCAGCCCGGCGAGACGTTGCTGGTTCTCGGCGCGGCTGGCGGCGTCGGCGTTACCGCGGTGGAGCTCGGCAAGCACATGGGTGCCCGGGTGATCGCGGCGGCAAGCAGCGAGGAAAAGCTGGCGCTGTGCCGCAGGCTGGGCGCGGACGAGGTGATCAACTATAGCGAGGTGGATCTCAAGGACAGCATCAAACAGCTCACCGGTGGCAAGGGCGTGGATGTGGTTTACGACCCGGTGGGTGGCGATTTTTCGGAGCCGGCGATCCGCGGCATGGCGTGGAAGGGACGCTACCTGGTGATCGGCTTTGCCAGTGGACCGATACCGAGCATCCCGCTCAACCTCATGCTGCTCAAGGGCTGTTCCGTTATGGGGGTTTTCTGGGGCCGCTTCACCAGCGAGGAGCCGGAAGAGAATCTGCGCAACATCGAGGAACTCTGGGCGATGTTCGAGTCCGGGGAGTTGAAGCCGGTGGTGACCGATATCTACAGTATTGAGGATTACCGCAAGGCCTACGACTGCATCATGCAGCGTCGGGCACTCGGCAAGGTTGTACTGACCATGGAATGAGGCCGCGAGCTTGGCAATGACAGGATTCACATTCAACACCGTCGGACGGATCGTCAGCGGTCCCGGCGCGGCGCTCGAGCTCGAGGCGCTCTGTGGGCCCCTGGGTATCCGCCGTCCCCTGCTGGTAACTGATCCCGGCTTGACGGGTATCGGTCTTATACAGCCGCTGCAGCAGGCACTGGAGGCGGCCGGCGCCGATGTCGTCCTGTTTGACCAGGTCAGCGAGGATCCGCCGGAAGCGGTAGTGGAGGCGGCGGCTGCGCAGGCACGGGAGCGCGACGCAGATGGCGTCATCGCCGTGGGCGGTGGCAGCTCCATGGACGTGGCGAAAATCGTCGCCTCGCTGTTGGCCGGAAACCAGCCACTGTCTGCAATGTACGGCGTTGATCAAGTGCGCGGCGGGCGCCTGCCGCTGATTCTCGTGCCCACTACGGCGGGCACCGGTTCTGAGGTGACTCCGGTGGCCGTGGTCACGACGGGAGAGACAACCAAGGCCGGCGTCTCCTCTCCCGTGTTGCTGCCGGATATCGCGGTGCTCGACCCGGACCTGACCCTGGGTCTGCCGCCAAAGGTGACGGCGATGACCGGTGTCGATGCCATGGTGCATGCGATCGAGGCCTACACCTCGCGACACAAAAAAAACCCCATCTCGGATAATCTGGCGCGCAGTGCCCTGTCGCTGCTGTCACGCAATATCCGCACGGCGGTGCACGACGGCGGCAACCGGGAAGCCCGGAGCGCCATGCTGCTGGGCGCCATGCAGGCGGGCCAGGCCTTTGCCAATGCACCGGTGGCGGCGGTGCATGCGCTGGCCTATCCGCTGGGTGGCCACTACCACATTCCCCACGGGCTGAGTAATTCGCTGGTTTTGCCGAGCGTCCTCGCGTTCAATGCGCCGGCAGCAAGCCATCTGTATGCCGAAATCGCCGAGCTGGTGGTGGGGAGGCCACTTGCGGGCACTGACGCGGCGAAGACACAGGCGTTGATCGATGCCCTGCGCGAAATCATCGAGGACGTTGCGCTGCCTGCCACGCTGTCTGCTGCCGATGTGCCCGAGGGCGACATCGAGCGTCTCGCGCAGGACGCGATGCTGCAGCAGCGCCTGCTGGTCAACAACCCGAGGGACGTCGCTCTGGATGATGCGCGAGCGATCTATCGCGCTGCTTACGGGGCGCCTGTGTGAGCGCAATCAGCGCCAGACCGCGCAGTGAATACGGCCATTTCTATCCGCTGGATACGCGCTGGTCCGACAACGACATCTATGGCCATATCAACAATGTGGCCTACTACGCGTATATCGACTCGGTGGTGAATCGCTTTCTGATCGAGGAGGGCGGTCTGGATATCAGCAGTGGCGACATTGTCGGCTTCGTGGTCAGTTCCGGCTGCGACTATTTCAAGCCCGCCGCCTACCCCGAGGCGCTGGATGCGGGCCTGCGCGTCGACCACCTCGGCAACAGCTCGGTGCGCTATGGCGTGGGTATCTTCCGCCGCGGTGACGACAGTCCCTGCGCCCAGGGGTTTTCGGTTCACGTTTTCGTCGCCCGGCCTGGCGATCGTCCCGTGCCGCTGCCAGACTCGCTGCGACACGCACTGGCGACCCTGCTACCTGCCTGAGTTTCCTCCACCCCCGGTCAGCGCGAGCACAACGAGGGCGAGAAAGAACACCAGCGCCGCGAACAGTGATGCCAGGGATGCCTCTATCTGGTATAGCAGACCGCCGCACAGCGGTCCCGCAATAAAGCCGATCGCCGGACATGCAGTAATCAACCCGGCCGCGCCGCCCTGTTCGTCGGCATCTACCGAGAGCGATGCGCCGGCAACAACTGCAGGCATGGTCAGTCCCAGTCCCACGCCGAGAAAGCCCATGCCCGCCGCCAGCATGAAAAACCTGCCGCCACCGCCGAGGATTGCCGCGCCGCAGAGCATGGCCAGTAAGCCCAGGCGAATGAACGTGCCCGGCTGCAGTTTCAGCCATTGCATGGCCGTAACCTGCACAATAAATGCGAAGGTAGCCGACACCATGAGTGCGGCGCCGGTCATCTGTGCGGTGCGCACGCCGTCCAGTGACAGCGTATCCTGAATGAGGAACCCCAGCGTCTGCTGGATGGCGGAAAACCCGGTGAACAGCGCAACGGCGGTGAGCACGTAGGCGCGCAGGCGAGGGTCTTTGAAGCGCAGCCGCGTGGGCCCGGACCGCTGACGCAGGTCGCGCGGCGGTGTCACGGGCAACAGGCGCCACACCAGTAAGGCGGCGCAGGCCGATAGTGCGCCGGCAAAGTACAGCGGGGCCAGCAGGCCGAAAGTCGCCAGGACTCCGCTCACGGCGGGCCCCAGTATGGTGCCCAGGCTGTTGGCGGTGCCCAGTTTGGCCATGGCGCGTGTGCGCCCGGCGGGGGCCGTATGATCGGCGGCGTAGGCTGTGCTGGCGGGTGCGGTAGCGGACATGACCAGTGACTGGGCGCAGCGCGCCAGGAGAGCGATGACGTACAACGAGACGCCACCAAGCAAGCCTGCCAGGCCGGCGTAAAAGACTGAGGTGAAAATCAGCGTGCCGATGGTATAGCCGATCAGCCCGACGATAATGATGGGCTTGCGGCCGACGCGGTCGCTCAGGCGGCCCCAGAGCGGTGAAGCGAAGCCGAAAACCAGCGCCGACACGCTGATGATCGAAGTAATCTGTAGCTCGCTCAGCGCCACCTCGCGCCCGAGCGGTGCGAGGATGGCGAAGACCAGCGATTGGCCGATCGCAGTCGCCATCAGGGCGGTAATCAGCACCGCAAGGTGGCGCACGGGAAGGGGTTCGCGCATTCGGGGTTAGCTCGAGAGTGTCATTGACCATGATAGAAAAACACTGCGCCGATGCAATGCTGGATGCAAATTTGCTGCCGCTCTCTGCCGAGACGGTCAGCTGGCGAGCGCGGACGCAAAGCGGTTAACCATGCTGGACAAGGCCGGCTTCGATACCCTAAACTCAAACCTTGTTTAGTGCACACGCCGTAATACGGCTCGTGGCGCCCCAAAGAACGTGCGCCCGCCACCCCCCCACAGCGTCGCAGG
>CAYFVJ010000113.1:0-8947 GCA_964346555.1 uncultured Alteromonadaceae bacterium
CCCGCCGCGCGAAAATTATCGGCCACCAGCAACTCGGCCGGGGAAGCATTGGCCATGCTGACAGGCGCTCCCGATGCACTCCAAAAGAGGGGCGGGATGTTACCGGATTCCGTCACCTGCCGCAGCAAAACGGGATTTTTCACGCGCTAAACAGGCGCGCACACCTGCCGATTTCAGCTCGATTAGCGGTATCATCCGCCCATGAACATGATCGATCTCCAGGCGCTGGCACAGGCGACGGTGCAGACAGATCCGTTTCCCTTCACCGTCGTGCCCGGCTTCCTCGGCCCCGGCGCGCTGGCGATGGCGAATGCCGACTATCCCGACATCACTTCTGCCGCAAACCACGCCCTTGCGGACCTGCGCTACGGCGCGGCCTTCGCGCAGATGGTCAGCGAGCTCGAATCGGAGGATTTTGCGCGTGTACTGGGCGAGCGCTTCGGCATGGCGCTGCAGGGATTGCCAACAACCATCACCGTGCGCAGGTTCTGCGAGCGTAGCGACGGCAATATCCATACGGATCACAAGAGCAAGATCATCAGCGTGCTGCTGTATTTCAACGACACCTGGACGCACACCGAGGGCCAGCTGCGCCTGCTGCATTCGAGACACGACCTGGAAGACTACGCGGTCGAGGTGCCGCCGCTGGGTGGCACGCTGCTGGCCTTCAAGCGCACGCCGCATTCCTGGCACGGCCACAGCCGTTTTGTCGGCGAGCGGCGAATGCTGCAGCTGAACTATCTCGACCGCAGTCCACTGGCCCTCGCAGCCCAGCGCATCAGCCGCACGGGAACGCATTTCGCGAAGAATGTGCTGGGGCTGCGCTGAGGGGCCACGGACCCCGTCAGAGCCATCAGACCAAAGCGCGGATACGCGCCACGACCTCATCGAGATCGTCGGGCAAGGGTGCATGGCTTTCCCGCGGCGGCTCGCCAGCCCACACAGCCAGTCCATGTTCGACGAGCCCGCGGTGAAAAGCCTGAAAATCCCGGGTAACGGATACCACGCCGAATACATCCAATCGATACAGGCCCCGCGCCATCGCGCGCCGGACAGCGTGCGGGACACCCGCTCCCGCCGGCGCGTTCAGCCAGGTCGCGAGGCGTCGACGCGCGAGATCGAAGGCACCGAAGGGACCCACCGGCAGCGGCAGGATTGCCAGTGGCTTGCGCATCCGCACCACCTCGACCTGCATGGAAATACTGTCGGCGGTCACCACAAACGCATCCGCGCCGCCAAGTAGCGCAAGATACGGGTTCTCCTCCGCCACCGCCTCGGCCGACCAGGTGTACAAATGCGCCTCGGCGGGCAGATCGCGGCGCAACACCTCGACCACGTCCGGCGTGGTTCTGCGACTGGTCGTGACCCATGGGGTACCGCCCTGCCCGACCACGCGCCGTGCCTCGGCGACCAGCCGGCGGGCTACCCCGGCATCCATGACAAACGGATTGGTCTCGCCGCCGACGAGAATTGCCACCAGCGGCCGCGGCAGACTCTCCAGGCGCGCGGACCAGGACTGCGTCGCGGCACGCACGGCGGCTGCATCCACCCGCATGAACGGCAGCACTGTGGATACCACATTGTCAAAGGGCGGCAGCTGATTCTCGCTGCTGGCGATGATCAGGTCGAAATCGCGCAGATGGCCGGAGGGTTTGCCGACCAGAACAACCCGGGTCATGCCGCCGCTCTGCTCGCGCACCCAGAGCGCCGCCATCGATGGCCGGCGGCCCGATGTGATGATGAGGTCTGGCCAGGGCGGATCCAGGGCGTCTGAGCGCTGCGGGTCCAGGTGTGACAGCGTGGGTTCAAACGGTGGCTTGCCGTAGATCCACTGCGGCAGCGGCTGCAGAAACCTGCGCTCAACCGGCCAGCCGAGCGCCTGAACAAGGGTTTCCACCTGGCCATTGTCCCCGCGCTTGTCACCGAGCATGACCCAGGTGCGCGGGCGCAAAGATCAGGCCCCGGCGACGTCGCGGCAGTAGCCGAGTTCCGGGAGAATACGCTCTCTAACCAGCGCCTCCAGCTCCTCGACCTGGTCCGGCGCAAAGTCCTCGCGATAACCCCCGACCCTGCCACGACGCACCTTGTAAGTGCTGGGATCATTGCGATTGACCAGCTTCATGCCGCCCTGGCGGAATGTGCCGCTGGTTTCGAGCCGCTGCAGATTATCGAAAGAACTCCACTCCACCGCCGCGCGCACCTCTTCCTCCGAGAAGCGCTCACCGACGTGCGCGAGGATGCGCGACAGGGTGTTGACCGGGTCACGTCGCAGATCCTCGTACTTGATCAGCAGTCCCCGCGGCAGCGCCGCGATATTGCGCGCCCAGGTATTCTGATAGTCAATCAGGAAGGGCAGTCCGATTTCCGAGTGCCGCACAAACGCCCACATCTGCACGCTGCGCCGGTCGATCGGATGCGCGATGGCGCGATTGATCAGCTCCTGCTTGGCGCGGGACTGGCGCTTCGTGAACTGGTGGTACCAGGATACCGCGATATCGATCGGGTTGCGCGCTAGGAATACCACGGGCTTATGCCGCATCGGATTGTCCGGGGCATCCGCCGCCAGCAGCTTCCCCACTTCGCCCTCGTAACTGTAGCAGCCGTTGGTAGCGGCAATGCGCGGTATGTCCGGGATGCGCCTTGCGAACTCATCGGTGTTGATCAGCGTCGACTCAGGCAGGTCGTAGCGCAGCTGGTAAAGGCGCGACAGCATCACCTTTAGCCAGGTGTTCCCGCTCTTGGGGTGGCCGATAATGAGGAAATTCGCACGCTGCGCCCTGGCGAGCTCCAGGCGCGCCAGACCACGCCGCCGCAGCTCCACGCGCCAGCGTGCGGGCAGCAGCTCTGTCGGGGCGATAACGAGCGCTTTCTTGACGCCGTCACTCAGCTTCAACATAACAATAGTCACCGCCGTCCCGATGGTCCGGCATACACGCAAAGCCGCGGATTATGCGGTAAACGACGCAGGATCGCCAGCTGTCAAGCACAGCCGTGAAGCGCGCGCTGAACCCCGCTGCCCACGCATTGACGAGGTGTGAAAACATGCCGCAGGAGCAGTAACGCGCCTCGCGTGGTATACTTACGAAGTTAACGCTCGCTGATTCATCGCGGGCTCTCGCGCCACCCGGAACCGGCATGACTCAATCACAACACACGCCGCTGGCGGTCGTGTTCGCTCTCGGCTTCACGATGATGCTGGGGCCGCTCGCCATCGACACCTACCTCCCCGCCTTTCCCGTCATGGCGGACTCCCTCGGCGTGGACATCCAGTCGGTGGCGCTGAGCATCTCGGTGTACATGGTTGCGTTTGCCCTGAGCCAGCTCGTCGGCGGGGCACTGTCGGACAAATTCGGGCGCCGGCGTGTCCTGATCAGCGGACTGCTCCTGTTTGCACTCGCAAGTTTTTTGATCGCGCAGGCCGAGACATTGGAAGGGCTGATGCTGGGGCGCACGCTGCAGGCGATTGGCGGTGGCTGGACGGGTGTTTCCATCCCGGCACTCGTCCGGGACCGGGTCCAGGGCAGGCAGGCGGCCAAGCTGTTCTCGATGATCGCCCTGGTAGCCATTGTCGCCCCGGCCATCGCCCCGGCTGTCGGCAACCTGCTGCTGCAGATCGGCGGCTGGAGCCTGATCTTCCAGTTTCTCGGCCTTTACGCGCTGTGCCTGCTGCCGCTGCTCACGGTGACCGTGTTCCGCAGCCCGCGCAAGCCGCCGCCCCAGCGCGGCGCCATAAGCGTTGTCTCACGTTACCTCGGTGTGCTGCGCGAACGCCGTGCCCTGCCACACATCGGCTGGCAGACCGCCGGATTTGGCGGTCTTATCATCTTTGCCACCTGGTCCGCCTACATTTACCAGGTGCATTACGCCCAGTCACCGGATGCCTTCACCCTGCTGTTTGCCTGCAACATCATCACCATGTTCGGCTGCAACCTGCTCAACCGGTTCCTGCTGAATCGGCTGTCGCCGCTGCAGATACTGCGCTCAGCGACTCAGGTGCAGGCCGCCGCGGCCGCCTGGCTGCTGGCGGTGGCGCTGCTGGATGGCCCGGTGCTGGCCTTTCTGCCCGGGATGATGGTCTACGCCGGCACGCTGGGCGCCATCAGCCCGAACAACCAGGCCTGCTTTCTGGAGTATTTCCCCAGCAGCAGCGGGTCGGCCGCGGCGCTCATGGGCACCGCCAGCTTCGGCCTCGGCGGTATCGCCAGCGGCCTGACCACGCTGTTGCCACAGTCCCTCGTAAGCTTTGCGTTGTGCATGACGGGATGCGCACTCACCAGCCTGGGGTTCATGACGCTGCGCGGCAGGGATACCCACGTACATCTGGAACCTGAGAGAGCTGCCTGACACCGGCCCACCTGGGCTACAATCCGACAATGATCATCGATCGCTACCTGAGCCGGGAAATCCTGCGCCCGTTTGTTCTCGGGCTGGGCCTGCTGGTACTGGTATTCGTCGGTTTTTCCCTGGCACGCCAGCTCGACCTGGCAGCCGCGGGCCAGATCGACCTGGTCACGGCGCTCAAGCTGGTGGCACTGAAAACGCTGATCACGCTGGAGATTCTGCTGCCCTCGGCCCTGTTCTTTTCGGTTCTGGCCGCACTCGGCAAGCTCTATCGCGATGCCGAGATGAATGCCTTCATCGCCGCCGGCATCAGTCCCCTGCGCATTCTCGAGTCGGTGTTCAAGCTGGCGGTCATATTCGCCATCATCACCGGGGTCATCTCGATCGCGGGTCGGCCCTGGGCCTATCGCGAAAGCTACCGCCTGGAGGCACAGGCAGCCGCAGAGTTTGACCTGAGAAAAATGGATACCGGCGAATTCGTCACCATGAGCAACAGCGACTACGTGTTCATCGCCGATGGTCTCGACCTGCAGCAGGGGCTGCACGAGCGGGTATTCCTGCAGAAAATGCACCGCGGCGGCGAACGCTCCGAGCTCATCTACGCAGAAACCGCCGCCCTGCCCACGCTGAACCCGAACGAGCCCTTCAGCGCACAGTTCTTCAACGGCTTTCACTATCTGCTGGACAATCGCGCGACTCTCGACGTGACCACCGAGTTCGACAAACTGACCATACGATTGCCGGCCACCGAAGAGCAGGAGCGCTACCGGCGCAAGGCGGAATCGATACAGGCACTGGCACTATCGAGTGACCCCAGCGATACCGCCGAGTACCAATGGCGTCTCACGACCCCGCTGGGCACGATCCTGCTGGCGCTTATCGCCGCGCCGCTGTCGCGCTCCAACCCCCGGGAACCGCGCACTCGCAGCTTCTTTCTGGCCATCGGGCTCTACATTGGCCTGTTCAGCCTCACCAGCCTGGTCCAGACCTGGATCGAGCAGGAGCGCATTCCCGCGTTTCCCGGCCTATGGGGCAGCTATGCGCTGTTTTTCGTACTACTGGTTCTGCTGCTGTATCCGCCGCGCCTGCGGCGTCGACCAACAACTGCCACGAAAGGCCTTGAATGACCGTTCTCACCCGCTACCTCGCCCTGACCCTGCTGCGCGGCTGGCTGACCACATTTCTGGTGATCGCCGCCATTTTCGGACTGCTGGGTTTTATCGATGAACTCGATGCCGCCGTCGGCAACTACCGCGCCCCCGCCATTGGCCTGTATACCCTGATGGTCCTGCCGCAGCAGCTGATCGACCTGTCGCCGGTGATCATGCTGCTCGGCACCATCATTGCCATGGCCGGCCTGCAGCGCGGCAGCGAACTCACGGTGATCAGCTGCGCCGGTGTGCCGCCACGCCAGCTACTGGCTGCGATCGCCGTACCGACCGCGGCGCTGATGTTGGTACTGTGGGTGGCCATGGAATACGTCACCGCCCCATTGCACCAGCGCGCCGAAGAGTTGCGCCTGGACCTGCGTTACAACAATGCGCACAGGTTACCTGCGGGGGGGTTGTGGTCGAAAAGTGGCCGACGCTACATTCATCTCGGTGCCATGCGCGAAGATGGCCAACCTGCAGAGATCGACCTGTACCAGTTTGATGACAGCGGACAACTGCAGCGGGCGGTACACGCCGAGACCGCGCAGGTCGGGGAGGACCGCACCTGGGAATTCGAGGCAGTGCAGGAGAAACGCCTCGAGGACGACACCCTGCAGACATCCCGTGTCGCGTCCCTGAGCATCGACAACCTGTGGGCCGCGCGGGAACTGCCCGTGCTGTCACTGTCGCAGGAGAGCATGCGCCTGTCAGTGCTGCTGAGCTACGGCAGCTACCTGGCAGACAACGAACGCGATGCCGTACAGTACCTGAGTGCGTTCTGGCAGCGGCTCACCACCCCGTTGACAGTAGCCGCCATGATCATCCTCGCCACGCCGGTAAGTGCCGGTGTCGGCTCCCAGCGCGGCGGCAGTTTCGGTGCCACCCTCGCCATCGGCGCCGCCGTCGGCATCGGTTTCTACCTGGGTTCGCAGATCCTGTTCGCGATGGGGCAGCTGTTCGAGCTGAGCCAGCCGCTGGTTGCGCTGGCGCCGACGGTCATTATCAGTGGCTGTGCCTGGCTGCTCTTCCGGCGCATGCACTGGTAACATTCGCCCGGCGCCCCGCCGGCAGGCGCCTGCGGCCCGTCGCCTCCTCACCTGCGCAGCAAACGGATTCTGCATGCGATTGATGCTCAGCTTTTTCCGCGCCTATCGCGGTCCGACGCTGCTTATGCTGCTGGCGCTGCTGCTGTCCGGTATCGCCGAGGGAATCGGACTGTCGGCCCTGTTACCGGCGCTGAATATCGCCCTCGGCACCGGCCGCATGGAAACCGGCGCCGCCGACCTGTCGGGCTACGAAGCGGTGATCGTCGACGTACTACACAGCGTCGGCATCGGCACGACGCTGGGCAATATGCTGCTGCTGGTGCTGCTTGCCATGTTCCTGAAAAGCGTGTTCCTGCTGCTGGCGCAGCGCCAGGTCGGCTATACCGCGGCCCAGGTCGGCACCGATCTGCGCCTGGACATGCTGCGCGCTATTCTGCGCAGCCGCTGGGAGTATTTCCTGCACCAGCCCGCGGGGCGCCTGACCAATTCGCTCGCCACCGAGGCAGAGCGCGCGTCCCAGTCTTTTGTGCACGGCGCCACCGCGATTACCTTCCTGATACAGTCCACTATCTACGCCGCCGTGGCCTTCGCACTGTCCTGGCAGGCCTCGCTGGTGGCGATTGTTGCCGGCTCGATTGTCATCGGCCTGTCGCACTTCCTGGTGCGTATCACCCGCCGCGCCGGACGTCGGCAGACCCGACTGCTGACAGCATTGATCGGCAACCTCACCGATACCCTCGCCTCGGTCAAAGCCATGAAGGCCATGGCGCGGGAAGGTCAGGCGGATAGCGTGCTGGCCAGCGATACGGGCAGACTGAACCAGGCGCTGCGACGCCAGGTGCTTGCCGCGGCGGCCCTTAATTCGGGGCAGGAGCTCATGTTTGCGGGCTTTATCTGTCTCGGCATCTATGTCGCGCTGGGAATCTACGACATGCAGCTGCCGACAGTAATGGTACTGGTAGTGGCGCTGGGCCGTGCGTTCTCTTTTCTCGGCAAGGTGCAGAAGCAGTACCAGAAGCTGGCACAGGGTGAAAGCGCTTACTGGGCCATACTCGAGAGCATCGACGCCGCGCGCGCCGCGGCGGAGAGCGACGGCGGCAGCGTGCCGCCGGCACTGTCGCAGGGCATTCGCTTTGAGCAGGTCAACTTCAGCTACGGACACAATGCGCCGGTATTCAAAGGTCTCGACCTGGATATTCCCGCCGGTCGCCTGAGCACGCTGGTGGGCCCCTCCGGCACCGGCAAGACCACGCTGGTCGATCTCACCATCGGCCTGCTGCAGCCCACTGACGGGGTGATCCGCATCGACGGCGAGCCTCTGTCAGCAATGGATCTTCGGGCCTGGCGCCGGCAGATCGGCTACGTGCCGCAGGACACTGTGCTGCTGCACAGCAGTATCCGCGACAATATCACCCTGGGCGATCCGGACCTGACGCCGCAGGCGGTGGAACAGGCGCTGCGCGACGCCGGCGCCTGGGACTTCGTGCAGGCGCTGCCCGAAGGCGTCGATACTGTGGTCGGGGAGCGCGGCGGCAAGCTGTCCGGCGGGCAGCGCCAGCGCGTGGTGATTGCCCGCGCCCTGATCAACCAGCCACGGCTGCTGATTCTGGACGAGGCGACCAGCGCCCTGGATCCGCACAGCGAGCAGGCGGTGCGCCAGACCATGGAGTCTTTGAAGGGACGCATCACCCTGCTGGCGATCTCGCACAACCGCGGCATGGTGGACGCTGCCGATTGTCTCTACCGCTTGCGGGATGGACGGGCCGAACGCGTCAGCGCGGCAGACGTGACCTGATACGCCACCGGTTTCAGGTCGCTGACAGTGCCCGGATCCGCGCCAGCGCACGCCGCATGTCGGGCGACGCCAGCTGACCCTGCAGATCAATGCCGGCGGCTGCAGCTGCTGTGTCAGGCAGCGCTGCCAGGGTATCGATAAGGCGCCCAGGCTCCAGCCAGTCTGCTCGCGCGCCGTCTTCGAGGGCGCGGTGCACGAGTGAAATATCCCGACTCCAGGAGTCCGGGCAATTGCGCATCAGCTGCGCAAACAACACGCCGCCCAGGCGCCAGTCACCTGCATTCCCAGACATTTCCTCCACAGCTGGCGCGACGCCCGCATGGCGCGCCGCATCACGGCGCATGCCGCCGGTGTCAAACATAAAAACGGGCCTGCCCGTGGCACACGCCTCGGACAGCATGGCGATACTGTCAGCCGTAACCACGAAAGCATCTGCCAGCGCGAGAACACCCGGATACGCGTTGTCACCGCCATCGCCCCAGCACTGCAGATAATACGCGCAAGGTGTCGCCGACCGCTCGTGCCGCAGACGGCGCTGCAGCCGCGTATTCACGGCGGTGGCCCTGCGCGCCCTGGATTCCACCAACCCCCTCACCCCCCTCCTGCTCGCCCCC
>CAYFVJ010000114.1:0-5354 GCA_964346555.1 uncultured Alteromonadaceae bacterium
CGCGATAGCGTCCCTGCCCCATACGGGGCGAGTTGTACGCGAGATCGGTCGCAAAGAAGTGTGGCTCTCCGCGGATCAGATAGACGTCAGGATGCTGGTTGAGCCAATGGTTCATAGAGGTCGTGCCGCACTTTGGCGCGCCGACGATGAAGAAGTCGGGAGCGGTCTTCATGCCTGTTGTCTGTTTCATGATTCGAGTGCATCCAACGGAAGAGTGTAGGCTTCTGCGCGATAGTCACACGCAGTATGGCATGGCACGTGAGGAGCGCATCCGTCCTGGGTCCGAATGGGGAGGCTTCTGAAAAATCCGTGGGACAGCCTGCGGCCTGTCACCAGATAGGATAAAGCAACGTTCCTTCGGCGCTAACCCCGAGGCCACTCGAGCTACGTCGCCGAGCGCCTCCGTGCTCCGTCCCCAGTTTTGTGGTACGTTCTTGACTCACCTTTGTCAGCGCCATGCAACCGAGCCCGCCGTCACATCAAACACATGGTGAGCTGCTGTAGATTCGGGGCAAGACAGGCCACGGAGCGTGCGTCTAGTTTCCGGTTGCCATGCTCCTCGACTCCAATTGACCGACGCACTGTTCGAGGATTCCACCCGAACCGCAACAGCACACCAGGAGCAGCATCGATGTTCAATCGCGTCCGACGTAGCGCCAAGCGGGTTGCCGAGGCGTATAAAAATGGACCGCCCGGCCATTTCCTCATCTCGCCCCAGCCTTCCGTACGCTTCTCGCCGATCGAAGATGAGAAAATCCGTGCTGAAGAGGACCCGGACGAGGGCACCATCGAACCGACTCTGATTTCCTATGGAACCCGCAATACCAAGTACGCAGACCATCTGGCGAGGCTCGACTCCTCCGCATTGAGCGTCGGGAATTCGACTTCCTTCGAAACAATACCGAAGTGTGAAAGAAGGAACGCCTGTTTATTCAAACCGACATTCATAAAAATGAAGCTTTTGACGCTCGGGACTACTGTGACCTGGCTGGACGCGGATGCGTTTCTGCTAAAAAAAATATCACTACCCGGAGGTGAATGGGATGTCGGATTCATGGATAACAACAGGAAATCAAAAATCAACGAAAAGGCCTCAGTTTGTATCGCTTTCAGACCCACGATTCCTGCTCTGAGGTTCATCGAGACATGGGAGCATTTCTGCTCATACACGGTTGCAAAAGGCAGCGATCACAGCAAGATGAACTATTCACGCTTCGTTCTGGAGGGCGAATATACTGAATCCGACATCACTCCCAGCGTCACCGGTACGCTGATTCGAGACTTCGGTAAGGGAAAAGAGCAGCGACTTTGATTACCGAGTAATCGTCCCCTTTCACAAGGGAAGAGGTGCTTCCGAAGTGGAACTACACCATTGTGCCCTCTTGAAAATGGTAATTTATTGTAGCGCGAGCCCTTAAAGCTGGCGTGGAACAAAATGCCGCGGCTGCGAGTCAAAAAAATTTCATCGACCAAATCTGCATGCCGGGAGATGACAAGCAGCACATGCTGACCCCAGTCCATTGCCATAGCCGTGCGCAACTAGCGGATAATGCCGAACGCACCGAAGCGCCCGAATCATCCACCGCTCGCAATGCCGGACGGGGCGGAGGCATCGCTAAATATCGCAGTACTCTGCCCGCACTGCTGCTCAGCGCGGCACTTGCCCTGCCCACAGCCGCCGCCACTGGCTCCGATACCGCGGCCGACTGTCGTGCCGGGATCGCCAAGACCGAGCCGGACGCTACAGGCGGGGCTGAAACGGACACCGCGCCCGCGTCTATCAGCGAAAAGAGCAGCTGGGAACCGACGCCCTTTTCCGCCAGCTACGAGGTGGATTACGACGGTATACCCTTCACCGCGACGGGGACGCGGAGCCTGGAGGCCGACCCGGACGGCACCCTTCACTTCAGTTCCCGCGTGCGCACCTGGCTGCTGAAGCTCAAGGAAGAGGCCACTATGCAACTGACGGACGCAGGGGCGCTGCGACCCCTCGACTACGCCTATCGCATGCGCGGCATTATCCGCCGAACCCGGTATCTCGAGTTCGACTGGGCGCATGGCACCGTGTACCGGACCGGCGATAAGTCGCGGTCGGCACCCCTTGAAGCCCCCGCCTTTGATCCGGTCAGCTGGCAGCTGGCGCTACAGCGCGATCTCGCGCGCGGTGCCAGCACGCCCGGCACGCTGCTGTGCTATCCCATCGCGGATGGCGGTGAGGTAAAGGTCTACGAGATTATCGTCCGCGGACCCGAGCAGCTCGAACTCGCCACCGGCACCGAGCAAACGGTTTACCTGGAACGCCTCCACGACCCCGAGGATGCGCCGCGCAGTACCCGCGTCTGGCTGGCACCGGCGCGGGACTGGCTGCTGGTGAAGCTGGAAGTGGTGGACGACGACGGCCGGATGCTGCAGCTGTCGCTCAAACCCTGATGCGGGCACTGCCTGGCAAGCGCCTCTCGCCGGCGCATCCCTCGCGACAACGCGGCACAGTGCCTGCCATCAGAACCCGATGCAGATGTACTTTGTCTCCAGATATTCGCCAATACCTTCGTGCCCGCCTTCACGGCCGATTCCCGACTGTTTGACGCCGCCGAAAGGCACCACCTCGGTCGAGATCAGCCCGGAGTTCACGCCGACGATTCCGCTTTCCAGACTCTCTGCGACCCGGATCACGCGGCCGATATCGCGCGCATAGAAGTAGGAAGCCAGTCCGAAGGGGGTATCGTTGGCCAGAGCCACCACCTCGTCATCTTCGTGAAAGCGGAAAACCGGCGCCACCGGCCCGAAGGTCTCCTCGCCGAACAGACGCATGTCGCGGCTTGCCTCGGCGATGACAGTGGGCTCGAAAAACGTGCCGCCGCGCGCATGGGGTTTGCCGCCGATGACAATTCTGCCGCCTTTTTCCAGCGCATCCGCGACATGGGCCGTGACCTTCTCCAGTGCCTGCACGTTAATCAGAGGGCCCTGGGTAACACCGTCCTCGGTGCCCGCACCGACCTTCAGCCTGGCGGTTGCCGCTGCCAATTTCTCGACGAACGCATCATAGACACCATCCTGTACGAAGATGCGATTGGCGCAGACGCAGGTCTGGCCGGTGTTGCGGTACTTTGACGCCATGGCGCCGTCAACGGCAGCATCGATATCGGCGTCGTCAAAGACAATAAAGGGTGCGTTGCCGCCGAGTTCCAGGCTCATCTTCTTGACGGTGTCGGCGGCCTGACGCATCAACAGCCGGCCCACCTCGGTGGAACCCGTGAAGCTGATCTTGCGTACAGCGGCGCTATCCATCAAGGGTTTGGTCACGGTAACCGGGTCGCCTGTGATGACGCTGAGCAGCCCGTCCGGCAGGCCGGCTTCCCGGGCCAGAAAACCCAGCGCCAGGGCGGTAAAGGGCGTATCTTCCGCTGGCTTGGCAATCATCGCGCAACCGCCCGCCAGGGCCGGTCCGGCCTTGCGGGTCAGCATCGCGGCCGGGAAATTCCAGGGCGTAATAGCCGCCGCCACGCCGATCGGCTGCTGTATCGTGAGCAGGCGTCGATCGGCGGCTGCCGCCGGGATCGTGCGGCCGTAGACGCGCCGGCACTCCTCAGCAAACCACTTGATAAAGCTGGCGGCGTAAGCGACCTCGCCCTGCGCCTCCGCCAGCGGCTTGCCCTGCTCGCGCGTCATCAGCAGGGCCAGATCTTCCCGATGTTCCAGCATCAGATCGTGCCAGCGCATGAGCAGGGCTGCCCGCTCGGTCGCAGGGCGCCCGGCCCAGTCCCGCTGCGCTGTCACCGCGCTGTCAATAGCCCGGGCCACGTCATCGGCACTCAGCGAGGGGACCGTCCCCAGAACGCTCCCACTGGCCGGATCGCGCACGTCAAAGGTTCTTGCCTCCGCGCCATCGACCCAGCGTCCGCCGATCAGCGCCTGTTGCCGGAACAGGTCGGGATAGGCGAGTTGGATCGGCTGATGAGACATGTGTTCACTCCAGATTCATGACGGTGTCAAGAACGCGAGGCCATACTGAGTGAGCCGGTCCATGCACCACGCGACTTCGCGAGCCGCGCGAAATTAAGCTATTTCGATAATCGCTTCAAGTGTAATCCAACCCGCCCCACCGCGTACGGTTCTATTGAATTTCCGAAAACAGCACGTATATACTCTCGTCCCGCGGTAACCCTGCTTCCTCTCCGCGACCCAATCGAGAAAAAATGCAATTTGAAACCCTGACCGCGCTGCTGGATCAGCGCGCGCAAGAGACGGGTCGCATCGGCTTGATCGAAGGCGACAACGATATCCACCATCTGTCCTTCGGCGAGCTTCGTCAGCAGGCCCTGAAAATATTAGCCGCGCTGCAGGCACGCCAGTTGGCTGACAGCCGGTTCATCATTCTTTTTACCGACGACAGCGAGCGCTTCCTGAAGTTCTTCTGGGCGGCGCTCTACGGCGGCATCACGCCGGTGCCGCTGGCCGCCGGCGCCACGACCGGGGCGCTCAACAAGCTGGCGAAGATCTGGCAACTGCTCGGCCAGGTGCCGATTGTAACCACACCGGCATTAAAAGAGCGCATCGTGAATTATGCCCATGCACAGGGTATTGAAGGCGTCGAATCGCACTGCCATGGCGGTATCCTGCCGCGCGAGCAAGCCGCCCAGCCGGCCAGGATCGATTCTGGAGATCGTGCCTTCATCCAGTTCTCGTCGGGTTCAACCGGCGATCCCAAGGGCGTAGTACTCACGCACACCAATATACTCGCCAATATCCGCTCGGCGAGCATAGCATCAGCCTACCGCAAAGAGGAGGTGGCCTTGTCATGGATGCCCCTCAGCCACGACATGGGGTTGATCGGGTTTCATCTGATCATGCTGGGCAACGGCTTCGATCACTACATCATGCCCACATCACTGTTTGCGCGGCGCCCGGCGCTGTGGCTGCAATCGGCGGCCGCTGTGCGGGCGACAATTCTATGCTCACCCAATTTCGGCTACCGGCACACCCTGCGCGCGATCGAGAGTAAGGGTCTGCCCGATGTCGACCTCTCGAGGGTGCGACTGATCTACAACGGTGCCGAACCCATTGCCGCTTCCCTGGCCCGCCGATTCCTCGACAGATTGGCCGGCACCGGGCTGAAGCCGGGCGCAATGTGCTGCGTCTACGGTCTGGCCGAGGCCAGCCTGGTGGTGACCCTCGCCGAGCCGGGTGCCGGCATGCACACGCTATGGGTCTCGCGCAATTCGCTATCTCCCGGCGACCGGGTTGTTCCTTCCGGCGCCGGCGATCCGGGGGCCCTGGAACTGGTGCTGCTCGGCCGCGCCATCGCCGATACCGAGGTGCGCATCGTCGACGATCAGGGCAAGTCATTACCTGCA
>CAYFVJ010000114.1:5454-8882 GCA_964346555.1 uncultured Alteromonadaceae bacterium
GACCTCAACAAGCTTACCGCGGGCCCGGTGAGGCTACAGGGCGACGAATCGGACCGGCTGGCCATCTTTGTGCTGCATCGCGGCAGGCTCGAGGCCCTGGTGCCGGTCGTGCAGGAAATTACCGCCGCGCTGAGTCGCGAGCTGGGCATCGTGGCGACGGTGATTCCGGTGCCGCAGATCCCGAAGACCACCAGCGGCAAGCTGCAGCGAAAGCAGTTGACATCAGCCGCAAACCGGGGCGAATTCGATTCGCCGCTCCGGGAACTGGGCGAACTGCTCAATGCCCCGGCTGCAGCTAGCGGCCGGGCCGATGCCATCGCGGAGCAACTGCTGGCAGTCTGCCGGGACGTTATCGAGGACCGTGAAATCGGCGCCGACGACAACCTGTTCGAGATCGAGCTGTCATCCCTGGACCTTGCGCAGGTCTTCGAGGAAATCGAGCAGCGCTTTTCTGTCGACCTGGAGATCACTGACCTGTTCGACTACCCGACCGCCAACGACCTGGCGCGTTATCTGGCCGAGCAGGTTGCCGATGCCTGAACCCCGGCAAACCAGGCCGGGCCCGTGGAAATGGCTGAAGCGCAGATTCAGGCGACTGACCGTCTCGCTGCTGGACCGCTACGTGCGCTGGCGCGGTCGCCGGGGCTTTATTGCAATCCAGCGCGACGGCGAGCGGCTTGGACGCCTGCATCATGTCGCAACGCCCCTGCGCCGGCGCAGGCTTAGCAGACAAATTGCGCGGGTGATGGGCCCGGGAACCGGCAAGGCGGAAGTGCGCGGCTGGTTGTACAAGGCTTATCGAATCAACGATCGTGCCGTGTTGGAAGTGATAGCCCAGGCGCGTGCTGCCGTAGCACGGCGTGAAATTATCGACTCAGTCGACATCACGGGCGCCGAGTCGCTATTGGCGCGGGCTGAATCGGGGCAGGGCGCGGTACTGATGGGAATGCATGCCGGCAACGTATTTGCACTTCTGCTTGCGCTTGACCGCCTGGGCGTGCCAATTACCGTCGTGGCTTACGAATCACACAAGTTGCCGAGTGCATTCTTCCACAACGTGTTCCGCGACAGCGGCGTCAAGGTCGTCGATGCGCGACCGGAGTTCGCCGCTTTTTATCATCTCGACAAGGCGCTAAAGCGAGGCCGGATGACCTTCATTGCCATTGACCAGATCAACAGGCAGGGCGGTATCCCGACCCGCTTTCTCGGCAAACAGGTCAATATGCCGCCGGGCGCGGCGACACTGGCCAGAAAGTACGATGTTCCCGTATTTCCGGTATTGCTCGATGCGGCTGAACCGCGCTGGACATTCCGTATCAGCGAGGCGATCCAACTGCCCGAGGGCGATTCGACGGAAGAGGATGTGGCGAAACTTGCAGGTGTTGTCGATTGCCATATTCGCGCGCATCCTGAACTCTGGAGCTGGCACCAGCGCCGCTGGCTGCGCTACCCGTTCCCGGAAGAGGGCAAGTAATGCCAAAAGACCAGTCAGAACGGTGCAGTAAAGGCGGTGTGGGGCGTCACGCCTGTCGGTCACAATAAAGCTATCGGTGGAACGCGCATGACACAGCCTGGAAACCCTCTTGAAGCCTACGCCAACTGGTTGGCGAACGTTGCCGACGAGTGGCCGCAGCAGGCCGTCGACATCGCCTATCGTCAATTCATCGATACTATGGCTGCCATGCTGCCGGGGGCAGTCGCGCCGGTGACCCTGATGATCCGTGAACAGCTTCGGGCATGGGGGCCGGGTGAAGTCACCGTGGTCGGCAGCAGTGAGGGCCTGACGCTGCCCTGGGCCGCGATGGTCAACGCCACCGCGGCCCACGCGCTGGATTTCGACGATAACTTCGATCCCGCCAAGGCGCACATCTCCTGCGTCATGTGGCCAGCGATTCTGGCGGTGGCCGAAGACCTCGGCAGCTCGGGGCATGAGTGCATGGACGCCTATCTGGCTGCGATCCAGATCGTCGGTCGCATCGGCCAGGGCGTGAATCCGCCCCACCGCAAGCGTGGCTGGCACGCCACCGGCACCATCGGCACCCTGGGCACGGCCTGTGCGGTCTCGCGTTTGTTGAAACTCGATGCCGAGCAGACCGCGATGGCCATTTCACTGGCCACCAGCACCGCCGGTGGCTTTATGTCCCAGTTCGGCACGATGGCCAAACCGCTGCACGCCGGCAACGCCGCGCGCAACGGCATCCAGTCGGCGTTCTTCGCCCGGGCCGGCGTCACCGCCGGCCGGCATACGCTGGATGGACCCACGGGCATGAATACGCTCATGGTGGGGCCGGATCGAGACGAGTTGCGCGCCGCCATCCGCGAGCCAGAGCATGGCCAGACCCTCACGTTCGAGACCGAGAGCGTCGGTGAACCACTGTTGATCGTAGAGCATCGGTTCCGGGTGAAGCGCTTTCCTACCTGCGGCAGCGCCCATCGCTCCCTGGATGCCATGGAGGATCTGCTGGCCGAGCACGCTTTCGCGGCCGCAGACGTGGAGCGCGTCGACGTACACGCACCGGCCATGCACCTGAAAAACCTGATGTACCGGCGTCCAACCACCGGCCTCGAGGGCAAGTTCTCGATAGAGTACCCGCTTTCCTGCCTGCTCGTCGGAGGCTCCTGCAGCCTGGCAGATTTCACCCACGACGCGCTGCACCGCGGCGAGTACCGGCAGATGATGGAGCGCATCCACCGCCACCCCATCGAGCGCCCGGAAACCGAGGTCAACACCACCCTGCGAGTCACATTGAAGGATGGCCGCATCCTGGAGAAGTCAGTGTTCATGCCCAGGGGCAGCAAGGCCGCGCCGTATCCCACCTCTCAATATTGGGACAAATTCGATCAGTGCAGCAGCCTGGTCATGGCCGCGCCTGCACGGCAGCAGCTGCGCACGGCGATGGAAGATTTCCTCACTCTGGAGCGTGCCGCCACATTGTCGAGAGCTTTTGGCGTCGACATGCAGGAATTGGGGCACGCATAATCACGTGCTGCCTTGAGTGCCACCCAATGTGATACGTCCGTCACACAAGTGCCACGAAACTTTCACCGCATCGACATACCATCTACCTGCCCAGCGCCGCCGGCGAGGCATGGCGACTGGCCGGGGATCCACAGCGGGGTCGTTGTCGACCGGCCCGCCGCGGTGAGCAGCATTGCAGCGTCCCTGCCCACCTACGTGGGCGCGCGTTCGCCTTCGGGCGGATCATCCACCGCTGCTTGAACTGCTGTCAGGCAAAGGCCCGGCGCCGGAGACCGAGTAACATACCCCGTCAGGATTGGTCATAGTGACCATCGATAGCAAAGACATAAATTGACTTGTCGTCGAATCGATAGATCAAACGATCTTTCTGTGATATCCGCCTGGACCATAGACCCGAGAGGTTGTGCTTTAGTGCTTCAGCTTTGATCGTCGCGTCGTTGCGTTCACT
>CAYFVJ010000115.1:0-8594 GCA_964346555.1 uncultured Alteromonadaceae bacterium
AGGCCGGTTCGGCTGAGCGAGGTCTGCACCCCGCGCAGCGCAAGACGCCCGACGCTGCGGCGAAACAGCGGCAGGGGCGCGCACAGGCGCAGCAGGACCAGCATCAATGGCGGCACGCAGAGGCTGTAGCCGACCACGAAAACGAACAGTCCGCCAAACCCGGCGACCAGCGATCGCCCCGAGAGCCCGATCACCACCAGGCTTGCAAGCATACCCGCGACACCCGCTGCCAGCAGCGCCCAGGCGCTACGCCGACCGGACTCCTGGCGTGAGCGTCTTTCGGCAAGGACCGGTGGTGTGCGCGCGACGCTGCGTGCCGGCACCAGCGTCGCGGCGAGCACTGCGAGCAGCGTAATGGCGACGCTGCGCAGGATCGCCGCGGGTGAAATACCGATCTGCGTCGGCGATATTTCCACGTAGAGATCGCTGATCGTACGCGAAACCAGCACCAGCAGACCCTGGCCCAGGGCGATACCGAGCGCCACGCCCAGCGCGCTGCCGATGATCCCCAGCACGCCCGCCTCGATGAGCAGCAGTCGCAACAGCTGTCCGCCGGTTGCGCCGGTCATGCGCATCACGGCGAAGGCCGGTCGACGCTGCAGCGCAGCAAAGGTCATGGTGTTATAGACAAGAAACACGCCCACAAGCACCGCGAGCAGGCTCATGGCCGCAAGGTTGATGCGGAAGGCCGCGGTCATCTCGACAAAGGCCGCCTGCTGTTGCTGATATGCCTCAAGCTGCAGCGTCTGCGGCAGCGCGCCGGTCAGTGCATCCGCTTGCGCGGTCGAGAGATCGAGCTGGATACGACTGAGGGCGCCGACCTTTCCCAGCAGGGTCTGCGCGGTGGCGATGTCGGCAAGTAGCCGGTCCGCGAACCAGGCCCCCGCATCGGCCCGGGACACCGCCAGCACTTTAAGAGAACGAGTCCTGTCACCGACGCTTACCGACAGCGTGTCACCGGAATCGATACCCAGGCGCCGGGATAGGGACTCGGGGATTACCACGCCCCCGGGTTGCGTGAGAAGCGCGCGAAGCGTTTCACCGCCCAGGTCGGCAGGCGCTCCGGCGCCGGGATCCATTGCCGTGAGCGCAAATGGATCTGTGCCGACCAGGCCGTACCTTTCACCGGCGATCCCCAGTCGCCCCTCGACCAGCGGCAGGGAATGGCGCAGGCCGCGCTCCACACGCAGCGTCTGATAGACGGCTTCCGGGATATCGCCGTCTATCGCGGTAATTTCATGGGACATGGGTCCGGACAGCACATCGATCGAACGGTCGAAGGAGCGCGTGGCGGTGCTGTTGGCGAGGTCTACCGCCACCATGACGGCGGTGCCCAGGGCAATGCTCAGCAGGGTCAGCCCGAGCTGCCAGGGGTGCCGGGTAAAGAAGCGGCGGCTGGCGCGCAGCAGCAGTCGGTTCATGCCGGCGCTTCGCTGTTCGGGTCCTGCAGATACCCGTCTTCCAGGACCACCATGCGATCAGCCCGGGCCGCCACTTCATCGCTGTGTGTGACCACGAGGAGCGACTGCTGCGAGTCGCCGGCGCGCTGGAACAGGAGGTCGAGTACCTGGTTGCCGGTACCGGCGTCGAGACTGCCGGTGGGTTCGTCGGCCAGTACCAGGGTGGGGCGATGAATGAGGGCGCGGGCAATCGCTACGCGCTGCTGCTCGCCGCCGGAGAGCAGGTCCGGAAAGGTCTCGCCGCGCCCCGCGAGGCCGACCGCGTCAAGCCAGTGCGCCACTTCTTTTGACTGGCGTTCCCGCGAGGCGCCGGCCAGGTCCAGGGGCAGAGTGATATTCTCGGCGGCAGTCAGGGTCGGGACCAGGTTGAAGCGCTGGTAGATATAACCGACGTGCTGGCGACGAAAATGCGTCAGGGCCGGCTCCCCCAGTCGGTCAATGGACTCACCGCATAGCTGTACGCTGCCGGCCGTCGGCAGATCGATGCCGCCGAGGAGGTTCAGCAGGGTGGATTTGCCGGAGCCGCTGCGTCCGACCAGAGCCACGCGCTCGCCGGCGGCGATCGCCAGCGAGACACCGCAGAGCACGGTGTGGGATTGTCCTGCCTCACTGTAGGCGTATTCCAGGTCATGGGCTTCTATCAGCATGCGTGGTTTCCGGGGTGATCTTTAAACAGCAATGGTACCGTGTTTCCGGTCCCGGAGTGCGTTGTCCCTGCCCCGTGACGGGCGGAATTCGTCACAGGAAATCCCTGGCAAAAAATCACGCGATTCAGCTCTGCAATATCACCGTATGAGACTAGACTATCAGTAACAAAAGGATAGTCGAACGGAGCTTGCGCGGTATCGGCACGCCCCTTCGGTGCAAGGGTTTCTGACGCGGTCACGAACAACATGGCGGTAAAAAACATCGTTATCTGTGCCGATGGCACCTGGAACCGGCCCGAGGAGGAGCAGGAGGATGTGCCGACCAATGTGCTGCGTCTCGCTCGCGCTATCCGGCCTTTCACGGCCGATGGCGTGGCGCAGCACGTGTTCTACGACTGGGGCATCGGCTCCTACTACGCCCGGGTGCGCGGCGGTATCACGGGTCTCGGGATTCACAAGAACATCATGGATAGCTATCGCTACATTGTGCAGAACTATACGCCGGGTAGCCGCATCTATCTGTTCGGGTTCAGCCGCGGTGCCTACACGGTGCGCTCCGTGTGCGGGTTGATCAACAACTGCGGGATACTCAAGCGGCCGGATGCCAGACTGATACAGAAAGCCTTCAGGCACTACAAGCGCAAGGGTGAGGCCTACAGGCCGGCTGGTGAGGCCTCGCTGAAGTTCCGCAAGCAGCACAGCCACCCGTCCCGTGAAGTGCACTTTGTCGGCGCCTGGGACACGGTGGGCGCGCTCGGCGTGCCATTTTCAGTGCTTGGTCTGTTCAACAGCGATGACGAGTTCTACGATACCAAGCTCGGCGATAATGTGCGGGTGGCGCGTCATGCCATGGCGATCGACGAGCGGCGTGAGGATTTCGAGCCAACCCTGTGGCCGCCGCGCAACGGCCTGGACCTGCGCCAGGTCTGGTTTGCCGGCTCACACGGGGATGTCGGCGGCGGTTATGCGGCGGGCAGGAATGAACCACTTGCGTCTGATGTACCACTCAAGTGGATGCTGGATGAGTCCGCCGGCGCGGGCCTGGGGATAGAAGCGCACCTGCCGGGGTCCATACGTCTCAGTTCAACGGCGCAACTGCACAACTCGAGGCGGCTGGTTTACCGGGTCAAACGCCCCTATGAGAGACCGCTTGACCCTCCTGGCATTGCCACGGAAATACACGCATCGGTGCTGTCCCGGCGCAGGAAGGATGGGCGCTATCGCCCGGCCAACCTGGAGCGACGCCTTGGCAAGTCCGCGTGACGCTGTCCTGCGCGCTCAGCCGCTGGACGGCGCGCTCCAGAAGCTGTCCAGTGCCGCCGTCGTCTGCTGCAGTTCCTCCCAGTGCGGCAGGCCGAGCGTCGGGCTGACGCGCACGGCCTGCCAGTTGTCGCATTGATCAACCACCTCGGGCAGGCGTTCAAAGCTGATATTCGGATCCTCGTCATACAACACAAGGGCCGGTACTTTAACGTGCCGGTACAGTGTATTCGGGGCATCGTCGGTGAAAAGCTGCATCGAGAGGAAAAGGAACGGCGCGAAGCGTGCGCCCGGCTGTCTGGTCGTGCGGTGTGCGTAGTCAACCAGCGCTTTGGGCGGTTGGCCGACAAAGCCCATATTGAGAAAATAACGCACACTGGGCTTGACGGTAAGTGCGCGGTAGAGGGCCGCCCCCACCACAGGCCTGCTGAAAAAGCGCAACAGGCGACTGCGGGTCTTTGCCGAGGGTCGCGGCCGCGCAGCGAAGCCGGTTGGTGAAATAAAAACCAGCGTTTTAATCCTGTCGTCGTCGAGCGCCGCCCGGGCAGCGAATTCTGCACTGGTCGACAGGGCCACGATATCCGCGGGACCGCCGATAATTTCTGAGAGAAAGCCGCGGATGGTATTGGCATACAGTTCGGCCGTGTAGGGGCGATCGCCGCGCTGGGAGTGCCCGAAACCCGGCAGATCGGGTGCGTAAACCGGCCGGCTTCCGCGGTAGTGCTCGAACAGGGGCTGCATTTCCATGGCGCTCGGTGCCGCATTGATGCTGTGCAGGAGAAGCAGAGGCCTGCCGCCAGCGGCGTTGGCGTCGCTGTAATAGGCGACGCGGCCGCAGGTAGCCGACGTCCAGTGGGCGAGATCGGCTTTGATGGCGGCGGGTAGCCCCTTTGACATTAGACACAACCTGGACAAGATGATCGGTGCAGCATATCAAACAATGCGACAGGGGAGCGTATACGTTGTCAGCGGCGAGTGCGGACTGTATGTCTGGGAGATTGACCTGACGCGTGCGGCGCTGGCGAAAAACGCGTGCGTTTACGGGTCGTGCTTGAGTTTCGGCGTCGCTGCGGGTAAAAGATCACTGCGCCGCCAGGTGTCGCATCAGCTTGACAGTGTCAGGCGTCGCGTTGCCCGGCCACGGCGGAAAACACGCCGCAACACCGCGGCTTCATTCACGAACAACAGGGATACCCGGATTACTATGGCACTTGCCTACCCCTTTTCAGCCATTGTCGGCCAGGATGATATGAAACGCGCGTTGCTTATCGCATCGGTCGATCAGGAAGTCGGCGGCGTGCTGGTCTTTGGTGACCGCGGCACCGGCAAATCGACCGCAATTCGCGCCCTGGCGGCGCTCATGCCGAAAATGAACATCGTTGCGGGCTGCCCCTATAATTGTGCGCCAGACGCTGCACGGCCCGGATTGTGCGCGCAGTGCCGACCGGGCGAGGAACACGGCGCGGAAAAGGTGAAAAGCGAGCCGATGCCGGTGGTTGATCTTCCACTGGGGGCCACAGAGGATCGCGTCATCGGCGCGTTGGATCTCGAGCGCGCCCTACGCGATGGGGAAAAGGCATTTGAACCGGGCCTCCTCGCCCGTGCCCACCGCGGCTTTCTCTATATAGACGAAGCCAATCTGCTCGAAGACCATATCGTCGATGCCCTGCTGGATGTCGCGGCCTCGGGAGAAAATGTGGTCGAGCGCGAGGGGCTGAGCATACGTCATCCCGCGCGCTTTGTGCTCGTCGGCAGCGGCAACCCCGAAGAGGGCGAATTGCGCCCTCAACTCCTGGATCGCTTCGGACTCTCAGTGGATGTTACAACGCCGACGGAGCTCGACGCGCGCATGGGCATCGTGCGCCTGCGCGACGAGTTTGATCGTGACCGTGCTGCGTTCATCAAGCGTTTCCAGCGCAAGGAAGGCAAGGTGCGACGGCAGATTCACAATGCGCGGGCGCACCTGGACCAGGTGGAACTGCCCGATGCGGTCGTCGAACTGGCGGCACGCCTGTGTATTGCGCTGGGCACTGACGGCCTGCGCGGTGAGCTCACCCTGATCCGCGCCTCGCGCGCGCTGGCCGCACTGGATGGCGCGGGTGAAGTCAGCGCCGATCATTTGCAGGCTGTCGCGCCCCTGGTGTTGCGCCACCGGCTGCGTCGCGACCCGCTGGATGAGTCCGGCTCCGGAGCCCGCATAGACCGGGCGATGGAAGAGCTGTTCGCAGCGTGAGTATTGCAGCTGCAAGCCCGGTCGATGCCGCTCCCACGGCGGGAATGGCGGCCCTGTGGGAGGACGCGGTTCTCGCGGCGGCGGCGACTGCGGTGGCGCCCGACACGCTGGGTGGCGTCGCTTTGCGGGCCTGCCCCGGCCCGGTGCGGGATACCTGGCTCGAGGCATGGCGCGATGGGCTGCCGCCGCAAGCGCCGGTCAGGCGAATACCCCTGCATATCGCCGAGTCGCGTCTGCTCGGTGGACTCGACCTTGCCGCGACACTGCGTGCCGGGCTGCCGGTTTCGGAGCGCGGCCTGCTCGCCGAGTGTGACGGTGGATTCGCGCTTCTGGCCATGGCCGAACGTGCGGCTCGCAGTACGCTGGCGCATCTGGCGACCGCGCTGGACCGGGGTGAGCTCACACTGGCCAGGGAGGGCGTGAACGGGGATGTCCCCGCGCGTCTTGCGCTGATCGCGCTGGATGAGGGCCAGGCTGACGACGAGGCGCTATCGCCTGTACTCAGAGATCGCCTGGCATTTCACCTGGATCTTACCCCGCTGAGCATACGTGATCTGGATGCCTCCGGTTACAGCGCCGAAGCAGTCGCAGAGGCGCGGCAGCGTTTCCCGATGATTGCCGCCACGGATGACGCATTGCAGGCGATCTGTGCCACTGCCGCAATGTTGGGAATTGATTCACTGCGCGCCTGCCAGTTTGCGTTGGCCTGTGCGCGAGCTACGGCGGCGCTCGCCGGTCGCGACAGCCTTGAAGCCGTTGACCTCGATGCCGCGGCGCGCCTGGTCCTCGCGCCGCGCGCGACGCGCGCGCCTACGCCACCACCCGAGGCACCTGAAGAAGAGGAGCAGCAGCCGGAAGAGACACCGCAGGAGCCTGAGCCAGAGGCCGACGCCGATGCCGACGCTGATGCCGATGATCCCACAGATGATCCTCCCGATGACACGGACAGCCCGGACGAAATGGACGGTGATAGTGATGATGAACAGTCGAGCCAGCAACCGCTCGAGGATCGCGTTCTCGAGGCAGCCGCCGCAGCGATACCACCGGCTCTTCTCGCCAGTATCGAGACCGGACTGATGCAGCCCAGTCGCGGCAGTTCGACCGCCGGGCGCTCCGGTGTGCAGCAGCGTTCCAAGGCGCGCGGCCGCCCGATGGGCACGGTACCGGGAGATCCCCGCAGTGGAGCGCGTCTCAGCCTCATCGATACCCTGCGTACGGCGGCTCCCTGGCAGCGCCTGCGCCGTGCCGAGCGCGATGCAGCCGGCCGCGGTGACGGCCCGGGCGTGATCGTGCAGCGCTCGGATTTTCGCGTGACGCGATTCCGCGAGCGCACCGAAAGCACAATTATATTTGCCGTGGATGCGTCCGGGTCCGCCGCCCTGCACCGACTGGCGGAAGCCAAGGGTGCCGTGGAACTGCTGCTGAATGACTGTTACGTCAGGCGCGACCAGGTGGCGCTGATCGCGTTCCGGGGCGAGGTTGCCGAACTGCTGCTGCCGCCGACGCGGTCGCTGGTGCGCGCCAAGCGTAATCTGTCGGCGCTGCCCGGGGGCGGCGGCACGCCTTTGGCGAGTGCCATCGATGCCGCGGGTGAACTCTCGGTGCAGGTACAGCGTCACGGTGGCACTCCGAGCGTCGTTCTGCTGACCGACGCCCGCGCCAACATCACCCGAGCAGGCAAGCCGGGTCGTCAACAGGCATTTGAAGAGGCGCTGACAGCGGCGGCGTTTCTTCGCAGCTGTCAGGTGCGCACGATGGTCATCGATACCTCACCGCGCCCGCACCCGAATGGCGAGGCGCTGGCGCGAGCTCTGAACGGTCGCTATCTGCCGCTGCCTCACGCCAACGCCACGATGCTGCGCGACAGCGTACAGCTGGCGTCCGCTCAGTGAGGGGCGGCGATCTCGCCGAGGTGCACGACGAGTGGCCCAACCGGGCGGCCAGCCGTTATGTCGAGGCGGGCGGCCTGCGCTGGCATGTTCAGGCCCTGGGGACGCGGGGACCGGTGCTTCTCCTGCTTCACGGCACCGGCGCCGCCACGAACTCCTGGGCCGGCATGGCGCCGCTGCTGGCGGCGCACTTTCGCGTGGTTGCCGCGGATCTGCCCGGGCACGGCTTTACCGATCCGGCAGCGCGGAGCCAACAATCCCTGCCGGGGATGGCGTCTGCCGTGGCCGACCTGCTCGACACGCTGGCGGTGCAGCCGCAGCTGGTGGTGGGGCACTCGGCCGGCGCCGCGGTCCTCGTGCGCATGACGCTCGATGCGCAGATCAATCCGGCTGCCATCGTCGCATTCAACGGCGCACTGCTGCCTCTCGATGGCATGATGGGCAAGATCTTTCCGCGTGCCGCACGCGTGCTCTCTTCCCTGCCTGTTCTGCCCGGGATACTCGCGCGTCGCGCCGCGCGTTCACCCATGGTCGATCGCCTGATCGAACAGACCGGGTCGCGCAGCGCCGAACTGGATCTGTCCCACTACCAGAGCCTGTCCCAGTCTCCCCGGCATATCCGCGGCGTCCTTGCCATGATGGCGAACTGGGACCTGGCGGCACTGGAGCGGGATATTCTCGCGCTCGACACGCCGCTTTACCTGGTCGCCTGCATCAACGATCGCGCCGTGCCGGCTGCCCAGGCGCGCTACCTGAACTCCCGCCTGGCCTGCGCGCGCCTGCGCATCGTGCCGGGGCTTGGTCATCTCGGGCACGAGGAGGATCCTGGGTTGTTTGCCGGCTTTGTGGACGAGGCGGCTGCGGAGGTCGGGGTGCTTGGGTGACGAGCGTTGCTGCCGGCTTGGCGGGGGAGCTGGTCGGCCCGCAGCAGCTCGGTATGTAGTCGCCGGTCTGGCGGGGGCGCGTTCGGCCAGCGGCAATTCGTCATGTAGACGCCGGTTTGTCGGGCGCGCAGGGGTGGGGCGCACGGTCGCTGCGGCGGGAACGACGGCGGCCGCTGCGCAACTCGACCAAAATCGCTGCGCGATTTTCGGGACTCGAACAG
>CAYFVJ010000116.1:0-6335 GCA_964346555.1 uncultured Alteromonadaceae bacterium
CTGTTCTTCGGCTGTGAGCCCACTGTCGCCGGAATCCCGGCAGAAGATCACCCGACTGTTGTCGCGCTCGGCGATCTTGCTGGCGACCGGCGCGGGCACCAGTTCGTAACCATCTTCGAGCCGCGCGATAGCGAGGTTACCCGCCGACAGCTGCCTCTGCTGCATGCGCGTCACGTAAAGCTTTTTCACTTTTTTGCCAGCGGTGAAATTGAAACCGATATCGCCCCCGGTGCGAGCGACCCGGTTGTTTTCAATGAGCTGGCGGATCTGGGCATTGATGGCCTTGCGCCGGGCCTCGGCGTCACGCTCCTCGTTCAGCTCCCGCGCCCGTTGCGCCTTCTCGGCCAGCGCTTCCCGCGCAGCGACCTTGTTCTCATCGACGACCTCCTCGCCCGCCCGTCGCGCCACGCGGGATGCCTTGCGCTTGTCCTTTGCCAGCTGTTTTGCTTTTTTGGCGTCCGCGAGTCCGGCGTTCAACAACTGATCCTGCAAAGAGCCTGCCATGATGTCCTCCTAGACTCTGTCCAGCGCCTGTTCTATGTCGGCGAGAATATCGTCTATATGTTCGATCCCGATCGACAGTCGCACCAGGTCGCGGCTGACGCCCGCACGTTCAAGCTCGTCGTCGTTCAGCTGTCGATGCGTGGTGGAGGCCGGGTGGCAGGCCAGGGACTTGGCGTCACCGATGTTCACCAGGCGCAGTATCATGTCCAGCGCGTCGATAAAGCGTCCACCCGCCTCGATGCCGCCCTGTATTCCGAAGCTGAGAATACCCGATGCCCTGCCACCACAGATGGTTTCACACAGGGCGTGATCCCGGCTGCCCGGCAGCGCGGCGTAATTGACCCAGTTGACCTTGGCGTGGCCCTCGAGATAGTGCGCAACCGCCAGTGTATTCTCACAGTGTCGATCCATGCGCAGACCGAGCGTTTCCAGTCCCTGCATGATATAGAAGGCATTCGCCGGCGACAGGGCGGCACCCGTATTGCGCAGCGGCACCACGCGGCAGCGGCCGATAAAGGCCGCCGGGCCCAGCGCCTCGGTGTAGACGACGCCGTGGTATGACGGGTCCGGCTCGTTGAGCATCGGGAACCGCGCGGCATTTGCCTGCCAGTCGAAGTTGCCGGAGTCGACGATCGCGCCACCCACCGCAATGCCGTGACCGCCGATGTACTTGGTCAGCGATTGAACAACGATATCCGCGCCGTGTTCGATCGGGCGGCAAAGGTAGGGCGTGGCAACGGTATTGTCGACGATCAGTGGGACGCCGTGTCGGTGTGCGATAGTGGCCAGCGAGACGAGATCGACCACATTGCCCGCCGGGTTGCCGATAGATTCACAGAAAATCGCGCGGGTACGCTCGTCAATCTGTGCTTCAAAGGCATTGACGTCGCGCGCATCCACCATGCGCACGTCGATACCCTGATTGGGCAGCGAATGGGCAAACAGGTTGTAGGTGCCGCCATAGAGCTGGCTGGTGCTGACGATGTTGTCGCCCGCGCGGGTGATGCACTGAATGGCGTAAGTGATAGCCGCCATGCCCGATGCCACCGCGAGCCCGCCGATGCCGCCTTCCATGGCGGCCACACGCTGCTCCAGCACGGCATTGGTCGGATTCATGATGCGACTGTAGATATTTCCCTCGACCTTGAGATCAAACAGGTCGGCACCGTGCTGCGTGTTGTCAAAGGTGTAGGAAGTTGTCTGGTAGATCGGTACGGCGGCGGCGCGCGTCGTCGCCTCGGACGTGTAACCGTGGTGCAGTGCAATGGAGTCGAGTTTCATGCTTTCCTCGTGTTCTCTGTAGTGGTGTTGGTAGGAGATGGAAGCTATCCTAACGCCTGTGTGGGTCGATGGGTATGCCGCCTGGGAGTCCCGTTATGGATAAGTTTGCCAAACGCTATACGCTGATCCTTGTGGTGGCACTCCTCGCTGCTCTGGCGTGGTGGTTTTTCAGCCGCGATACGGTTGCGGGCGATATCAACGCCAAACTGGCGAGTGATGCAGAGCTCGCCGCCTATCCCTACGCCTTCCGCGTCGTCAGCGTGGACAACGGCATCGCGACGGCATCGAGCCCGCGCGCCGCGCGGGTGCCGGTAATGCAGTTTCTGCGCGAGGCTTTTCCCGAACTGGCCTCTGTGCCGGTTGATCATCCCGACATGATGGCTGCCCAGGACGCCCTGGTCACCGTGCAGTCGCGCGCTGCAGAGATTATCCGCTCTCATCCGGATGTGCGCTCGGTGCGCTGGCAGCTTGATGAGGCGTGGTATGCGAAGCGCGGTGTCTATCTCGACAGTGGAAGGTAGACCGGCCGCGGCAGGGCGGTAGCATTGATTGCGGAAGGACAAACGCAAGCGGGTAAGCTTGTCGGGAAGCGACGTCCAGTCATCTGGCTGCTTTCGGCTTATCGCGCCGACAGCCACGCCGCCTGGGCCGACTGGCTGGTGCAGACGCAGAGTCAGTGCGTCTGGCGACGGCTGGAGTTGCCGGGGCGGCACTTCGCCTGGCGTATCCGCGGAAATCCCCTGTCGTGGCTGGACCTGCTGCCGGATGAAGTGCCCGACCTGATCGTCGCGACCTCGATGGTGGATCTGGCCACGTTCAAGGGGTTGCACCCGCGCGTCGCGATGGTGCCATCACTGTATTATTTCCATGAAAATCAGTTCGCTTATCCCGACACAGGCCGACAGGTGCGAACCCTGGAGCCAAAAATGGTGCAGCTTTACGGTGCCCTTGCGGCAAGTCGCCTGGTATTCAATTCCGACTTCAACCGTGGAACCTTCCTCGAGGGCGTCTCGGCGCTGCTCGCCGACATGCCGGATGCGGTGCCCGATGGCGTGGCCGATCGGCTGTCGTGCAAAAGCGCGCTGTGCCCGGTCGCCATCGACCCTATAGCGCCTGCTGCAGGGCATGATCCCGACCCGCCGCTGGTGCTGTGGAATCATCGCTGGGAACACGATAAATCGCCATCGCTGTTCGCGGACGCAATGCTAGCCCTCGCTGCAGAGGGCGTGCCATTCACACTGGCGTTGCTGGGCAGGCGGCCGCCCGGGGTGCCGAAATCGCTGGCGCGCTTACGCGACGCCCTGGCGCCGCGGATCGTTGCCGATGGCATGTTGCCACGAGATAACTATTGCGACGTGCTGTCGCGGGCGAGCATCGTAGTTAGTACGGCCCGCCACGAGTTCCAGGGCCTGTCGGTGCTCGAGGCCGCCAGCGCCGGCGCGCGACCACTGGTGCCGGACGCTCTGTGCTATCCAGAGTTATACGCATCTGACTACCGCTATCCTGCGGGTGATGTCGAGACGCTGGTGATGCGACTGCGGCAGTGGCTCACAGAGGGTCTGCCGGCGCCAGTGGACGTCTCTTGCTGGTGCTCGACGCAGCTTGTGCCGCGCTGGAGGAACCTGCTGAGGGAGATGTTGTGACAACCACATTTTTTCAGTCATCAAACAGTCAGCGCCTGGCCTGTCGCTACCATCAGCCGCAGTCCGGCGCGCGTACGTTCGTCTGGCTGTCCGGCTTCAAGTCGGACATGCAGGGTACCAAGGTGGTCGCGCTCGAGCGCTGGGCTGTCGACGCCGGCCACGGCTTTCTCGCCTTCGACTACAGCGGGCACGGTGCGTCGGAGGGAGCCTTCGAGGACGGTACGATATCGATCTGGCGGCAGGATACGCTCGACGCTATCGACGCATACACGGACGGCCCGCTGGTACTCGTCGGGTCAAGCATGGGTGGCTGGATGGCATTACTGGCCGCGCTGGCCCGGCCGCAGCGGATTGCCGGCGTGGTGCTGCTGGCCCCCGCGCCTGACTTTACCGAAAAGCTTCTGTGGGCGGGTCTGCCGGAGCAGGCGCGCGCGGAGATTCTAAACAGTGGCTTTACCCTGCGGCCGTCCGATTACGACGAGCCCTACTGCATCACCCGTGCGCTGATCGAGGACGGTCGCGCCTGGCAGTTGCTGGATGCGCCGCTGGCGATCGATTGCCCCGTGCGTATTCTGCAGGGTATGCAGGATGCGGACGTGCCCTGGCAGCACGCGCAGCGCCTGGTGCAGGCGCTGACGACCGATGACGTGGTACTCACGCTGATTAAAGACGGCGATCACCGCCTGTCGCGGGACGTGGATATCGCGCGCCTGCGCCGCTCTTGCGACGACATGGCTCGCTGACCATTGCGCCGATAGAGCGGGAGGTGGACCGGTTGGATCGATGTGTTAATCATCCATCCAGCCCTGTCGAGGTGAGGAATACATTGCCCTCCCGCTGCAGGCCGTCGAAGAGGTCGCGATTGAAGGCATTCACGTTACCGCGTTGCGGCAGAGCCCGACTCTTCAGGCGCTCTCCGGCTTGCGGAACAGCAGCGTCATGCGATTGGACTCGCCGATCGCTTCAAAACGGGCACGCAGGTCGGGATCGTCCCTGCTGGTTTGCAGGCTCGGCGGCAGCCGCCAGACAATGTCTTCCATGCCCGGCTTGTCGCGCGGGTTGCGATTGATGTCGCTTGCCGCCACGAGTTCAAAGCCCATGCTCTCGAAGTGGCGGATAACCGCATCGCGATGCATATAGCCGCGCGAGCCATCGCCCCATTGTTCAGACCAGGCCGGTGGCGCCATGTGCTGGACGACGCCGACCACGCCGCCGGGTTTGAGTGCGGACCAGGCGTCTGCGATGGCGGCTGAGCGAAATCCGCCCCTATCTTCAGTGCGATTCAAGTGGTGGAGTGCGCGAATGAACAGAACGGCGTCAACTGTGCCGTTGTACTGCTCGTCGATGGAGCCGATGCGCTGTCCGATGAGATGAGCGCCGTCATCCCCCTGCCACTCGCTGGCCTGTTGTGGCCAGTTCTCGGGCCAGGCGCGGCGCGTCTCCATGAACTCCTCGCTGCCAAACCCGATAGCGGGCCAGAGGTCCAGCGGGTAGTCCGCGCCGATCAGCGTGCCATCGTCGCCGAGGTAGGCGCTCAACACACGTGAATACCAGCCACCGCCAGGAAGCACTTCCACCAAGGTCATACCCGGCGTGATGCCAAAGAAGGCCAGCGTCTGCAAAGGGTTCCGGCTCGACTGACGGGCCTTGTGGTCTTTGGGTTGACTGTCGAGGATGCCCGACAATCGTTCTCGGTCGGCGTCGGGAATGCTCGCCGCCAAGAGCGGCCCAGCGCAGGCAAAGACAAAAAGAAAGGTGAAATTCGCGGCAAGTCGTCGATACATGGCGTGCTCCTTTGCCGTGGTAACGGCGCTGTGGTTGATCTGGATTACACCTGCGATCAAACGCTACTGACAGGTGAAATGCAAACGCCGTGTGCTGTTTCATGTGGGCTCGACAAGTCGCTTGTCCGACACAAACGGATACGCAAAGCGGACGTAAGAGTACAATGCCGGCATGAACGACATCGATCGAGACATCCTCTGCGTGCTGGCGCAATATCCGCAACTGCGCCTTGCGATCCTGTTTGGTTCCGTGGCCAGTGGCAGTGCCACTTACGACAGCGACATCGATCTTGGCCTGTTGGCGGACAACCCGTTCAGCGCCGGATCCTCGCGGAAAGGAGAGAGGCATGGATGCGCCCGTAGAGCAGAAAATCGAATCCCTGCGGCGCTGTATCCAGCGTATTGCCGAGAAAACCCCCGGCAATGTCAACGCACTGATCGAAGATGTGGACCTGCAGGATATCCTCGTTCTCAACCTGGCGCGCGCTGTCCAGCTCTGCGTCGACATCGGCAGCCATGTCATCAGCCAGACGGAGGAGCCTCCGCCCGCGACCATGGGGGACGTCTTCACGACGCTGGCAAGGTTGAACATTCTGTCGTCGGCCACGAGTGAGTCGATGCGCAAGGCCGTGGGTACACTGTGGTCAAACCGGCTTAACGCGGCACGGCGACTGATCAGCGATGAGCGGCGTCGGGTGCATCTTCGAATCGCGACAGGCGCCGCCGCAGCCGCTCATTTTCGTCGCGCAGGTCTGCGAGGTCGTCCAGCAGCTTCAGCACCAGCGGAATATCCTCCCAGTCGGCCACCAGCTCGCTGTGCAGGCGCGCCGCTTTCTTGGCAATGCTGACAGCGGTGACCGAAAACTGCCATTCTTCCGGCGTTGCGCCACCCTCGGGCAGGATGATCTCCTCTTCGATAAGGCCCCGCACCTGCTGTTCGCTGATGCTTGTGCAGGTGCACAGTTCTTGAAAGCTGATACGGAAAATGGGTGAGATCTGCATGCTAGTTACTCCACTCGGCTCTGGGGTCGAAGTCAGATGCCTGTGCCAGCTGCGACCAGAGTTCTTTAGATGCCTGATCTGTCTTCTTCGGCATCACCACGTTGAGTACGGCGAAAAGGTC
>CAYFVJ010000116.1:6435-8563 GCA_964346555.1 uncultured Alteromonadaceae bacterium
ATGCGCGAGCTATCGCTTACCCCGGCGGGCACCTTCACATTGAGTGACTTTGTTGACTCGCGTAGCTGGCCCTGCTCGTCGTGGTAGGAGAACGCATAGCGCACGGGTTTGGAGGTCTCATTCAGTGTCTCCTCCAGGAATACCGGCAGTTCCATCTCGATATCCTGACCCTTGCGCGCGAAGGGATCGGCGCGCTCGTAGCGGCTTTCCCGGCCCGCGCCGCTGCCGAAGATCGAACTGAAGAAGTCGGCGAAGTCCGCCTCTGCCTGCGCCTGGCTGTAGCCACCCTGCTGGCCGCCGCGGGTATCGCCGCCGCCCGGACGTGAGCGGCGCTGTCCCTGCTGTTGATAGGCCGCGCGCAGCTCGTCGTATTCTGCGCGCTTGTCAGCGCTGTGCAGGACTTCATAGGCCTCAGCCACCTCCTTGAAGCGGTTTTCCGCGTCGGCGTGCTCACTCACGTCCGGGTGGTACTGCCGCGCGAGCTTGCGGTAGGCGGCCTTGATTGTCTTGTCGTCGGCGCCGGGGTCTACCCCCAGGATTGCGTAGTAGTCTTTGAATTCCATATTTGATCCTGCGGGGTCAGGTCCCGTTCCTGACCCGGGAAGGGCTGGCGATCGCGCACCGGACCCCGGGTCCAGCCACGGAGCCAGGTGCCAGGGACAAAAACGAAGTCGGGGCGCGGTCCGTGAGGCGCGCTTGCTGACAGGGACATAGCAAGGGGCGAAACACCGGATCCGAGAATCAATTGCAATAGTTGGCGTCGATTCACTGCCCCACGCTTCCAATCATCATTCGAGAATTCTTATGCTAACTTAATTGCGTGTGGGTTGTCTTTGCAGTTCAATCAGCGTGAATAGTCTGCCTGCAAGGACGCGGATTCGCGCGAGTCGGCCATCGCTACGGCTGATCGGTACTGCTCCAGCAGCAGCTGATCGCGATCCGACCACAGGTCATTGCCGTGCAGTCGCGCCGTCTCCAGGGCCGTGGCTGCATCCAGGTAGTTGCCATCGGCTGCATGGGCGCGAGCCCGGGCGATGGCGAGCGGGTAGTCGATGGCTGATGCAGTGGACAGGCGCTCGATATCGTCCCACGGAGGTTCCGGCTCATTGTCCAGGCGCAGTTCGATAATCTCGTAGCCGAGGTAATTGGCGACAGACAGCATGCCATCCGCCAGGTAGCAGGCCTCTGCACCGCGCAAGAGCGTGATCGCCTCCGCGTGCCGGCCTCGCCGGGCGGCAATGTGTCCTTTGGCCCGAAGCAGGGACGCTTCCAGGTCCGTGTTGTCCGGGTAGCGCGCTTCCATTGTACGCACAATGGCTTCTGCTTCCTCCAGGGGTCTGCCGCGCGCCGCAGCGATCGCTTCAAAAGCCATAGCCAGAGGAATGGCTGCGTGGCCACCCACCCCGCCCTCCAGACGCGCGCGGGAACTACTTGCCAGTGCATACGACTCTGCGTAGGCCCCCTGCACATACAGCCGATGCATGATGGTGATATCTGCCAAAGCGCCATACATGAGGTCGGCGGACGTTTCACCCAGCTGCCTCAACGCCCGTGTATAAATGCGGGCCGGCTCGAACAGGCCGCGCAGATTCAGGGCCAGGGCCGAAAACTGCAGGAAATAAGCCTTGGCGGGCACGTCCGTGCTTCGGTCCAGTGTGGGCCCGGCGGCCAGAGCCAGCTGCACCGCGGCGTCCAGTTCACCATCCCGGAAGTAGCTGCTGGCCAGATAGCGATAGGATCCCATCAGAGTGTCCACATCCCCCGTCTCCTCAGCCAGTGAGCGCGCTGCCTCTGCGTGGCGTCGCAGCGGGTCGTGCTGTCCCTTCGCGAGGTAGACGGCAGCGAGCTTCAGATGCAGATCGGCAAGATACGCGGGCTGCGGGTAGTGTGTCTCTGCCAGCGTGAGGTGTTCAAGGCCTAGCGTCTCCGTGCGCTCGAGGTCACCCTCCAGTCGCGCGAGCAGCGTCATCGCGCTGAGGAATCGCAATCGGATCAGCGGCGGGCCGTCGCGATACTTATCGAGCCGCGCGGGCTCCAGGTAGCGAATGGCCTCGTTTACATCACCGAGAGCCAGCTGCGCCCGTGCTGCCTCAAGTCGCGTCTCGAGGAGCAGCGCCGGATCGGTAGT
>CAYFVJ010000117.1:0-8537 GCA_964346555.1 uncultured Alteromonadaceae bacterium
CGGCGGGTGCTGACGGTTCGCGGGCAGCAGGTGGAGGAATGGCTCAATGGTGCGTGTTGCGATCGCCATGAGGTGATCGATCCGTTGGCTTTTATCGAGGATTACGCCGGGCGCTATCGCTGCGCGCCGGTGCCGGGCATGCCGGTGTTCCACGGCGGTCTGGTCGGCTATTTCGGCTATGACACCGTGCGTTACGTGGAGCAGAAACTGGCCGCCAGTGGACCTCCGGATGTCTTGGGTACGCCGGATATCCTGCTCATGTTGTCCGACGAGGTGCTGGTATTTGATAATCTCGCGGGCACGCTGCGGCTGATTGTCAACGTCGATCCGGCGCAGCCCGATGCCCTGTCAGCGGGACAGGCGCGGCTTGCCGAGCTGGCGGCCCGCCTGCCGCAGCGCATGCCCGAGCTGCCGCCTGTGGATCTGGCCGCCCGCGACGAGTCGGCGCTGGAGAGCTATGCGCGTTCGAGTCTGCAGCGGCAGGCCTATGAAGCCGCCGTGGAGCGCGTGCGTGAGTACGTACTCGCCGGCGATGTCATGCAGGTGGTGCCTTCCCAGCGCCTCAGCGTTCCTTTCAGCGCGCCGCCACTGAACCTGTACCGGGCGCTGCGCAATCTGAATCCGTCCCCCTACCTGTATTTTCTGGATCTCGGGGAGTTCCAGGTGGTTGGCTCGTCCCCGGAAATCCTCGCCCGTCTGCAGCAGGGCGATGTGACCGTGCGGCCGATGGCCGGTACCCGCCGGCGCGGGGGCACTGACGCCGAGGACGCGGCGCTGGAGGCCGAACTGCTGGCGGATGCCAAGGAGATCGCAGAGCACCTGATGCTGATCGACCTCGGCCGCAACGATGTCGGGCGTATCGCCGAGACCGGCAGTGTGTCGCTCACCGACAGGATGGTAGTGGAGCGCTACTCCCACGTCATGCACATCGTCTCCAACGTTACCGGCCGCCTGCTGCCGGGCAAGACCGCGATGGATGTACTGCGCGCCACCCTGCCCGCGGGTACGCTGAGCGGCGCGCCGAAGATCCGCGCGATGGAGATCATCGACGAACTGGAGCCGGTCAAGCGCGGCGTCTACGGTGGTGCGGTCGGCTACCTGTCCTGGGCGGGCGACATGGATACCGCGATTGCCATCCGCACGGCCGTCATCAAGGACGGGGAGCTGCACGTGCAGGCGGGCGCCGGCGTGGTGGCTGATTCCGTGCCGGCAAGCGAGTGGGAAGAGACGCTGAACAAGGCGCGGGCGTTGCTGCGGGCGGCGGCGATGGCGGCCGGGCCGGCGTGACGGTGATGGCTTAACGCAGTTCCTTGAAAAAAAGGAAATAAGGAAGTAAGATTTTGAGCATTCCAGCCGGAGAATAGCCATGCTCGCTAAACTGACCGCGAAGAATCAGCTCACGCTGCCGAAGGCAGTGGTGTCTCTTGTGGACGTGGCGGAGTACTTTGATGTGACCGTCGAGAACGGTCGTATCATTCTGACTCCTGTAAGGATTCAGCAGGCCCAGGCGGTGCGCGACAAACTGGAGAAGCTCGGTATCACGGAACAGGACATCGACGATGCCGTGGCGGCAGCGCGCCGCTGATGCCCTGCCGGGTAGTGCTCGACACCAACATTGTTTTGTCAGCATTGCTTTTCAATGCCGGGCGCCTTGTCTGGATGCGTCATGCCTGGCAGCGTCACGAAATCAGACCTCTGGTGTGCAGGGCGAGCGTGAACGAATTGCTGCGTGTGCTGGCCTACCCCAAGTTCCGGCTCACGGAACCGGAGCAGAAGGATTTACTGGCGGATTTTCTGCCGTATGCCGAGGTGGTGAGCCTGCCCGATCCCGGGCCGGATCTGCCACTCTGTCGGGATGAACACGATCAGGTATTTCTGGTGCTCGCTCGTGTTGGCGAGGCTGACTTTCTGGTCACCGGTGATGACGATATTCTGGCGATGAGTGAGCACTTTCCCGGGTTGATCCTTACAGCGGATACATTTCGAGAGCTTCAGAACAGGGTGAAATAGTCGTTCCCGGCGTGTTCTTGCCGATTCAAGCCCGCTGCGACAGTCAACCGTCCAGATCGCCTTGCAGCCACGCCTCGAGGCAGGCGCGCACATGATCCGGCGGCAGTCGCTCCTGTTCGAGACGGGCCTGTCCACCGTCCCGCAGAGCGTCCCATAGCCGCTGTTCAGCGTCAGTCAGTGCGTCGGGACACGTCGTGCTGGGGGAGGATTCGACCACCTGGTAGTGCGCAAACCGCGCCAGAGTGTCCACATCCATCATCAGTGACTGCACCCGGGGTTGGTAGCGGCGCGCCTCGCTGAGTATCGTCAGGCCCCAGCTGTCCATGTCGCCCCAGTAGCCGATCCGTTTTTCGGCCAACCAGGGCGCACGCAGCCAGGAAAGGTTGCGACCGCCGCCAAAGACGGCGATGCAATTGTCCAGCGGCGGCAGGCCGAGCCCTGTGCCGGTGGATGACTGGCGGTTCTCGACGATGAGAATATTGTCCGCCGGGAGAGGTTGGCGTGTCAGTGTCTCCGCGTCCAGCTGCAGCAGTGGCAGCCCGCCGAGGCGCTCACGTGTCGCCGGGCACAGGGGTCGCACCAGCAGCCAGCTCTTTGGCGTATCGAGGCAGCCGAGCCAGGGCAGCAGGCCCCCGGCCGCCGTGATTGCACCCGCGTGCAGGGTATCAAGTAGCGCTGCAATCAGCGTCTGCCAGTTCTCGACGAACTTGGTGTCCACCCCCGTGAGTGGCAGTCCGCGCAGGTAGTGTCCCCGACCGATACCGGCGTAAAGCTGGGGCAGAAGCCGCACGAGCAGCTCGGATTCCCGCTCACGCATGTGTTCGAGCGCATCCAGGTGGCGGGTGAGGGTGGGGAACAGGCCGGGCTCCAGGGCCTGAATGGGCGCCATGACTCGCTGCCAGTGATTCGCCAGCGCCACGGCATCCCGGCCCAGGCAAGCGAGCAGGGCCTGCATCGAGTCCAGCCGCAAGGCGACCGGCAGCGGCCAGGTGCCGACATGTCGAAAGTGGCGGGTATCCCACTGCACCTGTTGCGGGTCTGGCCAGTGCTGCCACTGGGCCACCAGTTCCCGCAGGTGATCCATACCGGCGAGCGCCTGCGCCGGGGTCGGCGGTTTCAGGGACAGCCGCATGGGGAAGGGCCGCTCGCCGGTCAGGCGCTGGCGAAAGTGGCGCCGGTTGTCCCACTCGCGTCGGCGCAATTGGGCGCGGGCCTGCGGCGGCAGTAGACCCCAGTCGTTCACCAGGTCTCCAGCGCGATCTCCCCTTCCGCAGCGAGGGCGTGTCGCGCGGAGGCATCCAGGCGGCGGTCAATCTCCTCCCAGGTCACTTCGCACAGGTGGCTTTCGTGGCAGGTGGCATCGCGCTCGGCGATCAACAGGGAGCGCGCGGACTCCCGCGCCAGGTTCAGGTTCTTGTAGGGGGTGATCAGGTTGACGTGGATGTGCAGTTCGCGGAAGACGCGCAGCACCCGCCGGCTGACCGCCTCGGCCGTGTTGGAGAAGGCCTCGTCGAGAAATACACTGCTGTAGATAGGCCTGTCGCTGCCGTCGGGGGTCAGCACATAGGCCAGGCTGGCGGCGACGATCATGCCGGCGAATGCCTCTTTCTCGCCGCCGGACTTGCCGCTGGAGGAATCCAGAACATCGCGCACCGCGCCGTCCTCGCGGCCCAGCTCCTCGGCATAGAATGACATCTGGTGGCGCGGATCCAGCAGTCGCAGGCTCTCCAGGGTGCCGGCAGTCGCGGGGTTGCTGGCCTTGTCCAGCACCTGTATCACGTCCCTTAACTGCGCGAAGCGCGCCTCGTGATCATCGCTGCCACCCAGGCTGAACAGCCGGGTCAGTTGCCGGTTGAACTCCCGGACATGCGGGTAGTGGTCTGTTCTGGCACACAGGCGTAGATAGCTGCCCGCCTTGAACTCGGTCCGGTGCAGGACATCGTTAATGACGTCGATGCGCTCGCGGATGTCGTCGCGCTCGGACTCGATCTTCTCGCGGATGCCGGCCAGGGATTGCGTCGTATGCCGGTTGAGGCGCTCCCGGAACTGGTCCACCAGCGTCGGCAGGCCCTCTTTCTCCAGGGCGTCGAGGTGGGCGAGATACTCCGGGGTCGCCTCGAGGCTGCTGCCCCAGTCACAGGCGATGGCCTGCCAGCGGGTATGGAAAGCGGCGACGATACCGGTCGCACTTCTGCCGCTGCTGGCTTTCTCCTCCGCCGCGCGGTTCCTTTCGCGTTCGAGTTCTGCCCGTTGCCGGTCTTCGAGTTCACCGAGAGTTTCCAGATTTTCAGGGACGATGGCGCTTATGCGCCGCTGCAGGCGCTCCCGGATCGACTCATCCAGCCCGGCGGCAGCGCTGGCGACGGCTTTATCCCGCCGGGTCTGCGCCCGCTGCCGGTCGCGCTCCGCATCCTGCAGCGCCGCCTGTTGTTGCTCGACCTGACGGCGCAGGTCCTGCTGGCGCTGCTTGGCCTCTTCCCAGCGCGCCTGCGCCCGCGCCAGTCCACCCTGATCGCTTTCCAGTTCCCGCAGCAGGGCCTCCAGCGTCGCAATCTGTTGCTGCCACTCGGGCACATCGATCTGGTCCCAGCTGAATGTCGCCAGTTGCGCCCAGTCCTGCCGGTGCTCGCCGGCGCGGTCCATCGCCGTGCGCGCAGCGGCCACGGCTTCCTGCTGCCGCGTCAGGGCGGCCTCGAGATCCTGCAGGTCGCGACGCAGCAGCGCCAGTCGGGATTTGTTGGAAAAACCGAGCGCCCATTTGCGCCGGTCGTCGATGCGCTGCTGGTCTTTCTTCTCGAAGCGTCCCCGCTCCAGATGCGCCAGGCCCTCGCGGGTCATGGAAAACGGGGTCGCGTCCAGGGTCTGCGTGTCGGCGACACAGTGCAGGTCAAAGCGCGCCAGATGTCGTTTCAACCAGTCGCGGTAGGGGTGTTCCCGCCACGCCAGCTTGCGCAGGAAGCCATCGTCCTTGAAGTCTGCCGCACCCTGCGCGGCGCCGGCGACGACCTGTACCCGCACGTGCAGGCCGGTGTGGCGGGCGTTGAGCCAGCGCGTAACCATGGAAAACCGGCCCTCGGGTACCGCCAGGGTGGTGCGCAGACCGCCCAGGGCGCGCTCGATGGCGCCCTGCCAGTCCCGGTGTTCGTCGTGTACATCGAGCAGTTCGCCGATGAACATCAGGTCTTCCAGCGGGATCTCCAGCGCCTCGCTCATCTGGTCGCGCAAGCGCTGAAAGGCCGGGTCGATGTTCGAGTTCGGCCGCGCCTCGATCTCGGCGAGGTGGCCCTGCAGGCTGTCGCGATCCGCCTGCAGGTTGCTGAGCTGGCCACCGGCTTCGGCGAATGCATCCTGTGTCTTCTGTTGCGCCAGTTCGGCATCCCGCAGCGCGGTCTCCCGGCGCTGCTGGTTGTCGAGAAACAGGCTCTTCTCCAGCGTATCCGCGAGATCCAGCTTGCGCGCCAGCTGCTGATAATCGCGCGCCCGCGTCGTGACCTGCTGCAGGCGCTCCCGCGCGTGGCGCAGATCGAGCTTGACGTTCTCGATGCGCTCACCGCCGGCGTGCAGGTAGTCCGCGTGGCGCTGCTCGGTGGTCTGCTGTGCGCGATCTTCCTGCTCTTTCAGCGCCGCCAGTGCCTCGCGCAGGCGCTCCAGCAGTGCGTCGAGCTCATCAATGCGCTGGCCCCAGAGGACCGCGGCCTGCTCGCCGATATAGGCCGGCAGGCCCTGCAGTTCGGCGGTCAGCAATTCCACTGCCTCGGCGGATTGCTGGAACTGCGACCAGGCGGCGGGCAGGGCGGCGAGCGCCTGACACTGGTCGCGTACATCGCAGAGCTCCCCGTGCACGCTTTCCAGATCCTCGAATTCCGCCACCGCGGTGCGCGCATCATCGCGCACGCCACTGGGCTCCAGGACCAGCTCGCGGATGAGATGAGTCAGGTCGTCGATCTTCTTCAGGCCCAGGGCGCGGGAGAGCAGCGCGGGTGCGTTGCGGTTTTCCATGTGCAGCAGGCGACGGTAGTTCTCGCGGTACTCGCCGAAGCGGTCATCACAGGGAACGACGCTCGGGTCCTGCTTGAGCCGCTGCTTCAGCGAACGGGCATCGCCCTCGCCAAAGGCCGAGAGCAGCTCCTCCAGGGTGTAGTCGCGCCGGGCGACCAGGTAGAGGCGCTTGACATCGGCCAGCGCGTTGGAAGCCTGGGTGGTCCAGAACAGCGCGGCGAGCGTGAATTCAGAGCCGTCGTCGGCGCGGAAAAGGGCGCGCAGGGCGGTGGCGGTGGCACCGTCGCGCTTGTTCAGGGTGCGCGTACCGGCCCCCTCGTGTTCCGAGCCGTAGCTGCCGCGCATGTAGGAAAGCAGGTTGCGATCGCTGCTGTCGCCCTGGGCGGCGGCCAGGTTGAAGTTGCCCTTGCCGGCGGGCAGAAGCAGCGCCATCAGTCCATCGATCAGCGTCGACTTGCCGGCCCCGTTATCGCCGGTGATCAGGGTGCCCTGCGGATCAATGTCCGCGCTGTGCAGACCGTGGAAAGAGCCCCAGTTGTACACGGAAAGCGCCGACAGGCGGATCTGCCCCTGGGGGAAAAAGCTGTCATGCATCGCCGGTATGGCCTCCGTTTTCGCTTGCCCCGGCCAGGGCCCGGTATTCCGCCAGCAGTTGCTCCAGGAAGTCGGCGTTGACGAGATAGCGTATGGCGGGGGTGATCTCGAAGCGCTCCTCCTCGCCGCGCATGCTGGCGACGATCTTGCGCTCTGCGAGCCGGTTCAGGGCGCCCGCGAGCTTGCTGCGGTCCAGGCGGCTGTTGTTGGTCAGGGGAAGAAAGGGCGTCAGGCGCGCCTCGATCTGCGCCAGGTCGACCACCACCTTGCGCTCGCCCGTGGTTTCGCGCTCCTGGTAATGCTTGCGCAACACCAGTAGCAGCAGGGTCTCGTACAGGGTCAGAGTGCGGCGGTTGATCAGCGTCACGTGGTTAGGGTCATCGTCGCCCTGCTCGTCCTCGCCGGTTTCCGGCTGCAGCAGCAGGGCGACCCCCGCCTTGTCATCCAGCAGCAGGCGCAGGTACAGGTTGGCCAGCTGTAGCTCGAGCGCCTCGCGATGACGGCACAGAGCCTCGAACAGCAGCCGCTTCTGGTCGAACAGGATGATGCCGTGCTTCAGCAGATAGACCAGCGCGCGCCGGGCCTCATGCGGCAGTCCCCCGTCCGGTGCCTCGACGTCCTCGGCCGGAGCATCCACCTGGCCGGGCTCGCGGCGGCGGTCAGGCGTTTCCGGCCCCGGCTGCGTGAACTTAGGTTTTTCCTCTGCCGCCGGAGCGGTTGGCACTGCCTCGCGCCAGAGGTCGAAGACCTGCGGTGCATCTGTGGGTTCCTCCCCGGTCATAGCGACAGTTCCTCGAGTCGTTCCGGAAACAGCTCCGCGTGAAGCATGTAGTGGGGAATGGAGGCACGGATGGGGCCGCGCCGTTGATCCGTTACCGTAACAGACTCGCGCTCCGGCAGACACGGCGCATCCACCGCGCGGGCGATACGCAGGCAGGCGACCAGCTCTTCCAGCCCGGCGCTCAGCGGCCTCTCGCGCGCCAGGTCGGCAATGCTCCGCGGGCCGCTGGCGCGCAACTGGTGGCGCATTTTCGATGCCACGTCCATCACCTTGACGGTTTCCAGGTGCTGCAGCATGGCGCTGTTCGGTTCGCGGCTGTTTGCCCGGGATTGCACGTCGCTGGTATCCAGCTGCTGATCCGGGATACGCAGCCGCAGGCCATCCAGGGAACGTACCGAGGCGCTGCCGCTGTGCAGCGCCAGGCCCGTCTCGCCGCGCAGGCTGATGCCGCTTTGCGGGAAGGTGACCGCGACCTGCTCGAGATCCCTGAGCAACTGGTCCACCCTGCGGTTCTCAAGATGTGCGCCGCTCTCCACGAAAGCGCGCAGGCTCTCCTCCGTGCGCCGCCGCACCTGCAGCACCCGCTCGCTCTCCCTGCCGAGCTCGCGCATGAGCCGCTCCAGAAAGCGCCGCTGGCCCGGAGCGAGATCTTCGGCGGCGGGCCGGGCGAGTATGCCGCTGATCTGCTCGCGCAGCTCCGTGCTGCGGTTCTGGTCCATCAGGAGTTCAAAGAAGCCCTCGAAGGCCCGCCCGGCCTCCGAGTCCAGCAGCAGCTGCTCTTTCTCGAGCAGACCCGCGAGGACCTCGCCGCGGCCACCGCCGGATTCAATCATGTCCACCCGCAGGGCCTGGTCCAGCTGGCGAATCTCGTCTTCGACCCGCCGGAAATCGGCGGTCAGTACCGAGGCCAGCTGGTAGACCTCGCGCACCCGCTCGCGCTGCACCGGCTCCGGCAGCTCGCGCACCACACCGCCCTGCAGTTCGGCGATTTCCTGCTCCAGCCGCTGTTTGCGCGCCTCCAGAATGGCGATGCGCTCGGCGGCGTTCGGGCTCAGGGCCACGGCGAGATCGCGCACGGCGTCCTGGACGATGCGCAGGTGCGAGGCGGTGGCGTGGGCGACGAACCGGTGGCGCTGGCGCTGCACCGTTTCCT
>CAYFVJ010000118.1:0-8485 GCA_964346555.1 uncultured Alteromonadaceae bacterium
GTCCGATTCGGCCGCCCAGTTCACCGATGTGACCGTCGATGCGACCAATTGGTCGGTGTTCGGACAGGCGGAATACGATTTCAGTAACCAGCTAACACTTATCGCCGGACTGCGCTGGTCCGACGACGAAAAGGACATTGACTTCGTGCAATCCTTTGAAGAGCCCGATGCCGGTATTCCGCGGTCGCAGGTTTTCGATATCGCGTCCGCGCCCGTTCCCGGCCTCGACACCATCGAGTACGACGACTACGCGGCACGCCTGCAGCTCAACTACACGACCCAGACCGGCGCCCTGCTTTACGCCTCCTGGAACCGCGGTATCAAGGGCGGCAACTGGTCCATTGATCCGCTGGGGACGGTGGCTGCCATCAACCCGGCCAACCTGAAGCACGATGAGGAGGTTCTGACTGCCTACGAGGTCGGTCTCAAGACGCAGCTGAGTGACTGGGCACGCGTGAACGCCTCTCTCTATTATTATGATTATGACGATTACCAGGCCTTCTCCCTGCTCGGCCTGACGCCCCAGGTGACGAACTCCGATGCCGAGTCGCACGGCGGCGAAGTAGAGCTCAGCCTGTTCCCCCTGGATGGCCTGGATATCCTGCTCGGTGCCGCCTGGATCGATTCCGAGGTGGATGCGGTACCGGATGTCTTCGGCGGCACTGTCGAGGCTGAGTTTCCCAATGCGCCGGAGCTCAGCTTCAACGCGCTGGTGCGCTATGAGTGGGCTGCGCTCGGTGGGCGCGTGGCGGCGCAGGTTGATGGCATGTGGAACGACGACCAGTTTATCGAGGCATCGAATTCGCAGATCTCAGCCGAAGACGCTTATCTGGTCTGGAATGCCCGGCTGTCTTACGCGACCGAGGATGGTGCCTGGGAGGTCGCGGGCTGGGTCAAGAACGCCGGCGACGAGGTGTACCGCCTGTATAACCTCGACTTGGGACTGCTGGGCCTGAGCGAGGAGGTCTATGCACCGCCGCGCTGGTACGGCGCCACCTTGACCTACAGCTTCTAACAGACGAATAAATTATAACGGAGCGTTTATGAGCGATTACCACATGATTATCAATGGCCGGAAAGTGGCGGCCGATGCTACCTTTCCAGTCATCAACCCCGCGACAGAGGAAGTCGCGGCCCAGTGCCCGAAAGCTACCGAAGTGCATCTCGATCAGGCGGTTGCGGCGGCCAGGTCGGCGTTCCCCGCCTGGAGCGAGCGGCCGGGCGACGAACGCGGGGCGATCATTCACCAGATTGGCAAGGCGATCGAAGAGCACCGGGCGGAACTGGTTGCCCTGTTGACCCTCGAGCAGGGCAAGCCCGACACCGGTTTTGCCGGTATGGGTGCAGCCTTCGAGATCGGTGCCGCCCTGGCCTGGTGTCACGCCGCCGCCGACCTGGAGCTGCCGGTCGATATTTTGCAGGACAACGACGAGGCACGCATCGAGGTGCATCGCAAGCCTCTGGGCGTCGTGGCTTCGATCACGCCCTGGAACTTCCCGCTGATGATTGCGATCTGGCATGTCATGCCGGCGCTGCGCAGTGGCAATACCGTGATCCTCAAGCCTTCCGAGTACACGCCACTGACGACGCTGCGCTTTGCCGAGATCATCAATGAACTGTTGCCTCCGGGCGTGTTCAACGTGGTCACCGGGGACGGCAGCCTGGGTGCTGCAATGACCAACCATCTCGACATCAACAAGGTCGTGTTTACCGGCTCGACCGAGACCGGGAAGAAAATCATGCAGAACGCATCCTGCAATCTCAAGCGCCTGACCCTCGAGCTGGGTGGCAACGATGCCGCCATCGTGTTGCCGGATGTCGACGTGGCGGCGATTGCGCCCAAGGTCTTCGCCACGGCCATGTTCAACAACGGCCAGACCTGTGCCGCTCTCAAGCGCCTGTATGTGCACGAGGACATCTACGAGGACATGTGCGATGCGCTGGTGACGCTCGCCAACAACGTCACCACGGCTGATGGCAGCACCGATCCCGATTTTGGCCCGGTCCAGAACAAGGCCCAGTTCGCCAAGGTCTGCGCCATGGCAGACGAAGCCAGGGCAAGCGGCGCCCGTTTCCTCTCCGGCGGAGAGCCCATGCCCGGTCCGGGTTATTTCTATCCGGTTACTATTGTGGGTGATATCGCCGATGACACGCGGCTGGTGAGGGAAGAACCCTTCGGTCCCATTCTGCCGGTGATGAAATTCAGTGATGTGGAAGATGCCCTGCGCCGCGCCAATGACAGCCCCAGTGGGCTCGGCGGTTCAGTCTGGTCCGGTGACCCGCAGAAAGCGGCGGCCCTGGCCAGTCGTCTGGAATGCGGCACTGCCTGGGTCAACACCCACGCCATGATACAGCCCGACGCGCCTTTCGGCGGTGCGAAGGAATCCGGCATCGGCGTGGAGTTCGGCCGTTACGGGCTGGAGGAGTACACCAATATACAGACGGTGTTTATCAGCAAGACCTGAGACAGCGAGTGACTCCGGCGGCGAAATCATAGAGCCATTCACCGAAATTAAATCTGTCTGTATTGCCTGTTAATCTGAACAAGGATGAAGTGCATGAAAATGGTAAAGAAAAGTCTCGGTGTGATGGTCGCCTCGGCGAGCCTGCTCGCGGCCTCGGTGCTGGGTCAGGTCAGCCATCCGCTGGATGGACTCGTCGGCGATGAATACCGCGCTGTCACTAAACTTCTGAAATCTGCAGGAAAGCTGACCGAAGACAGTCGCTTTCCGCTGATTGAGCTTGTGGAACCCGATAAATCCTTTGTTCTCGACTGGGAAAAAGGCGACGCCATTCCCCGCATGGCTCGCGCTATTGTCAAGGACGGAGGCTCGGCTTATGAGGCAATCATCAATATCAGCACCGAGTCTATTGTGTCCTGGGAAGAGACCAGTGGCCAAAGCATGCTGTTACTCGAGGAGTTCACCGGGGCGATGGATCTGGCCCTCGATAACACCGACTTCATCGCTGGCCTCGACGCCCGCGGCCTTACCCCTGACGAGGTATTCTGTTTGCCGCTGACCTCGGGGAACTTCATGACCGAGCGCGAAGAGGGTACCCGGCTGATGACAGTGCCGTGCTACCTAAAGCCGGAGGCTTCCAATTTCTATGCCAAGCCGATTGAAGGACTGTTGGCCGTTGTCGACCTGAACGCAATGGAAGTGCTCGAAGTGGTAGACACCGGTGCAATTGAATTGCCGGAAGATGCCTGGGGCTACACGGATGAGGAAATAGACGAGCGTTACGGTCTGCGCCCGGAAACCAACCCGGTGAAGATGAGCCAACCAGGCGGCCCCAACTTCACGATCAAAGACAGCCAGATACAGTGGGACATGTGGCGCTTCAACTACCGCATCGACAAGCGCCCAGGCGTTGTCCTGTCCAACGTCGCCGCCAAAGATCGGGGCGAGTGGCGATCTGTGCTTTACCAGGCCCACCTTTCCGAGGTCTTTGTGCCATACATGGACCCGGATGAAGGCTGGTACTGGCGCACCTACATGGACAGCGGAGAATACGGCTTTGGTCTCTTCCTGACACCCTTGCGGGCCAGAGTCGACTGCCCGGCATACGCCGCTTTCCTCCCGGCCATGGTCCACACCGATACCGGAGAGCCGGTGGAAATTCCCGATGCTATCTGTGTGTTCGAGCGCAGTACCGGCGACCCGATCTGGCGTCATTATGAGATCTTTGCCCAGTCCGAGGACGCCGCCGTACCGACCGAGGGCCGACCCTGGACGGAACTGGTTTTCCGTACCGCGTCCCAGATCGGTAATTACGATTACCTTATCGACTATGTATTCATGCAGGATGGCCGCATCAAGGTCATGGTGGGTTCCACCGGCATCGATGCTGTGAAAGGCGTGGTTGCGCAGAACATGAACGACGAAACGGCTTCCGAAGACACCCGGCACGGTACGCTGATAGCGCCTAACCTGGTGGCGCCGAACCACGACCATTTTTTCAACTTCCGCTTCGACCTCGACATCGACGGTCAGGACAACACCTTCATGCGCACGAATATCGTGCCCGCGACAGTGGCAGATGATGCGGTCCGGAGATCTATGTGGACCACCGAAACAGAGGTGCCTGAAACCGAGAAGGAGGCGCAGTACCGGGTGCGTTCGGAAGAGCCGGCCATGTACCACGTAATGAACAGGAACACGGAAAGCGGATTGGGCCATAGCCCAGGCTATATGGTGATTCCCAATAACAGTGTCGCCTACAGTCCACTTGACGTGGTCAATGATCCACCGGCGATCCGCAACGCCTACATCGACAAGACCTTCTGGGTCACGCCGTATGACAAATCCCAGCGCTATGCCGGTGGCGAGTATGCCTTCCAGAGCAAGGGCGACGACACCCTACCGGTTTGGGCCGAGGAGGGCCGTGAAATTCGGAACAAGGACATCGTGACGTGGTACACCATGGGGTTCCATCACATCCCCAGAATGGAAGACTGGCCCGTGATGCCGACGATGTGGAAGGGCGTCATTCTCTCGCCTTTCAACTTCTTCGATCACAACCCCGCGATTACAGTGCCCACGCCCGAGTAAAAAAGATGACAAGGCGATCAAAGAGGACTTGACGGAACTGATCGCCTTGTCGACCACAGGAAAACAGAGTATGTGGAAATTTCCTGATATGCGGGCAGTTGGCGCAGTGTTTTGTGGTCTGGCGATAGCGGCACAAGCAGTCGCCGCTGACAGTGCGCCCCCGCCGCCGCTGCCGGTAGAGCCCATAGGGGTGGTGGAGAGCCTGCCCCGCGACTACCCCGAAAGCTGGTTCCTGGTGCACGATGCCGCTTTCTATCACATGTCCAATGGCAAGGTGTGGCTGCTGGATACTGCCGAGGATACCGTAGCCCGACAGGTGAAGGGCAGCTTCAATGTGGCTATGATCGGTAGTGTGCAGCAGTCGGCCAGCCGTGCGGAAATCTATGCTACTGAGACCTTTCAGACCCGGGGTACCCGCGGCGAGCGCACCGATGTCCTCACCATATGGGATCAGGAAAACCTGAGCCCGGTGGCAGAAGTGGTGTTGCCGACGGGTAAGCGCTTCATGGGCCTGCCGGAACGCGATGCCCTTCTGCTGTTGAACGACGATCGCTGGCTCGCCATCGCCAATTTCAGTCCCGCCGCCTCGGTGACCCTGGTGGATCTCGAGGAGCGCAGGATCATCGGTGAAATAAGCACCCCGGGCTGTGTACTGACCTATCCTGCGGGCAAGCGCGGCTTCAGCTCCCTGTGTGCGGATGGTCGCTTTCTGAGCACCGAGCTGGCGGAGGATGGCAGCGTAGTGGCTCAGGTGCGTACCGAGCCTTTCTTCGACTCCAACGATTCGCCGATCTTCGAGCGCCCCGCCTATATCGGCGACATGGCCTACTTCCCCACCTTTGCCGGCAGGGTTTTTCCTGTCGATGTCGGTGGCAAGGTTGCGCAGGTTGCGGAGTCGTGGCATCTGGTACCCGAAGACGAGCGCGCGCAAGGCTGGGCCCCCGGCGGTATTGGTATTACCGCCGAGGACGATCTCGGCCGCTTCTATGTATTGATGCACCCCGATGCAACCGATGGCAGCCACAATGGCGGTGGCGCCGAAGTCTGGGTCTACGATCCTGTCGCGCAGGAGCGGGTTGCGCGCATTGCCCTGCGGGAATGGGGAGTGTCACTGGCGGTCAGCCGAGGTTCCGAGCCGAAGTTGCTGGTCACCAATCCCGTGGACATGAGCCTGGAACTCTATGATGTACTGAGCGGCGAGTTTCTCAAGACCATCACCGATCTGGGCCAGAACACTCCCCTGATGCTGTATGGATCCAGCTAGCGTGGTGTTGCCGGAAATAGTCGCTGTGGCGTTTACCGGCTTTGTTGTTTGGTTGTTCGTGGTCGCCGGACTGCACAAGCTACGGCAACCGGCACAGTTCAGCGAGCTCGTGGCCCAGTACCTACCGGCGTTCCTGCGGCCGCTATGGCGGGACACACTGGTTTACCCGGTCGGTACTCTGGAAATTGCCATTGCGGCGGCACTGTTGCCGCCACAGACACGGGCTTTCGCCGCGAGCGCGGCTGCTTTTGTGCTGGCCGCCTACGCCCTGATGATGGCCTGGCAGCTGATCCTGGGGCGCCGCGACCTGCGCTGCGGCTGTGCCGGTCCGGCGTCGGATGTGTTGGTGAGTCCCGCACTGGTGGTACGCAATCTGCTGATGGCAGGGCTGGCTCTCCTGTTGGCTCTGCCTGCCGGCCCCATGGCCCTGTCGGGCGCCGGTATTCTGCTCGCCCTGTGCATGGCCGTATTCATGATCGGTCTGTATCTCGGCGCCGAACAACTGATAAGCAATGGCCAGCACTTGGCCGGGAGCAGGTAGATTGATGGACTTGTTGGTCATTTCGAACATCGCCCTGTGGGTGGGATTCGTCGCGATGGTTATGGTCAATCTGGCACTCGCCCGCCAGATCGGGGTTCTCTACGAGCGGGTTGCGCCTGCCGGTGCGCTGATGCTGAACCAGAAGCTGAAGGTGGGTGCCCCCGCACCCGAGCTCGCCCTGGCGACGCTGGATGGTGGCTCTGAGACTGTCGGTGGCACGGGTAGAGGCAAGTCCCAGTTGCTGTTTTTTCTGTCACCGGACTGTCCCATTTGCAATGAGTTGACCCCGGCCCTGAAGTCGGCGGCCCGGGCCGAGGCGGACTGGGTGGAGCTGCTGCTGGTCAGTGACGGCGAGGAACAGGATCACGCGGGCTATGTGAAGCGCAAGGAACTCTCAGGTTTCCCCTACGCGGTATCGGAAATCGCGGGCAAGACTTTTGGCGTCTCCAAGCTACCCTACGGGGTATTGATCGACGAGCAGGGTACGATTGCTTCGATGGGCATCATCAATTCACGCGAACATCTGGATAGCCTCTTCGAAGCCAAGGAACGCAAGGTCGCGTCAATACAGGACTACATGAGCAAGCGCGAGGCGGTGCATTATGTGGAGGCAGACAAGGCATGAATTTCTTTGACAGATTAGTTGAGCAGCGTAGCCGGCAGCTGGCTCAGGGGAGTTCGCGCCGTGGCTTGCTGAAAGGCCTGGGAGCTATGCTGGTCGGTGGTGCCAGTATGCCATTGCTGCCGGTTGCCCGCGCCGCGGGTGGCGAGGGCGCGGCGCGGCCAGTGGAGGAGGGCGATCCCAGCAGCTGTGACTACTGGCGCTACTGCGCCATCGACGGCTTCCTCTGCGATTGCTGTGGTGGCAGTGCCAACACCTGTCCGCCGGGTACCGAAATGTCGCCGGTCACCTGGATCGGGACCTGCCATAATCCGGCAGATGGTCGCAACTACGTGATCTCCTACAACGATTGCTGTGGCAAGTCCTCCTGCGGTGCCTGCCTGTGCATGCGCGACGAGGGTGATCGACCGATCTACCGGCCCGACAAGACCAATGACATCAACTGGTGTCTGGGTACGTCGAGTGTGACCTATCATTGCTCCACGGCCATCGTGGTCGGCGTGGCGTTTGACGACTGATGATCAGGCTGACACTGCTGTCGTTTATGTTCTGGTTCGCCGCAGTAGTGACTGCGGCCGACGACAGTGGCCGGGTGGTGTTTGACTACCAGATGAATTGCCAGGGCTGCCACACACCGGATGGCTCGGGTGCCGGAAGCGTGCCGGCCATGAAGGGACATGTGGGCGTGTTTCTCGAGAGCCGGGCGGGCCGGGAATACCTGGTGCGGGTGCCCGGCTCGGCGACCTCGACACTGAGTGATGAGCGTCTCGCGGCCGTGTTGAACTGGATAGTCTACGAGTTTGCCGGCGACAGCCTGCAGTCACCCTTCACCCCCTTCACCGCCACAGAGGTCGGACGGCTGCGTGCAAATCCTTTGACTGAAGTGAATGATTACCGGGACCATGTGTTGGGCGCTATCGCCGGCGCCGACGCGAGAGAGTAGAGCCTTATGAAAAAGCATTTGATTGTGGGCGCCGCCGTGTTTGCGGCTGTTGTCACTGCTGAGGTACAGGCCGAGCCACCGGCACAGGTTCAGGCTTGCGTGGCCTGCCATGGAGCTGACGGCGTTTCCGGCAGCCCCGCCTGGCCCAATCTGGCGGGACAGCACGAAACCTATCTGGTTCGGCAGATAAAGGCCATGCGCTCCGGTGATCGCATCAGTGCGATGAAGACGCCCTTCCTTAGCGGCTTGAGCGATGAGGATATTCAGGTTGTCGCGGCCTGGTATTCGTCACAAGACCCCGGCGTCGCGGCGAATGGTGATGCCAAACGGGTAGAGCGGGGCCGGCAGCTTGCCGGCGCCTGTTCCGCATGTCACGGCCACAATGGCAGGCCTGTTGCCGACGAGTGGCCGATTCTGGCGGGGCAGCACGCAGCGTATCTGCAGATCCAGCTGCGTGCCTTTAAACATGCCGAGCGTATCCATCCCTTTATGCAGTCGGCGGTAGAAGGATTGGATGAAGAGGAATTTGCTGCCCTGGCCGCCTACTACAGCCAGTTGGAGC
>CAYFVJ010000119.1:0-4218 GCA_964346555.1 uncultured Alteromonadaceae bacterium
TAGAACCGAAGTTGCCCTGCCCGTCCACCAGCATGTAGCGCATGGAGAAGTCCTGGGCCATGCGCACGATCGTGTCATACACTGCAGAATCACCGTGCGGGTGGTATTTACCGATGACATCGCCGACTACGCGCGCGGATTTCTTGTAGGGCTTGTTCCAGTCGTTGTTGAGTTCATTCATCGCGAAAAGAACGCGGCGATGCACCGGTTTCAGACCATCCCGGACGTCCGGGAGTGCGCGACCGACGATGACACTCATCGCGTAATCGAGATAGGACTGCCTCAGCTCGTCCTCGATGTTGACCGGCGAAATTTCCCTGGCGATATCACCCATGAATCAGACATTCCCTGTGCACGACTGGCCGAGCAACAGCGCGCCTCGCGGTGGCGGAAGATACCCACGCGCTTGGCAGATGGAGTTGCCGCCACGGCCCGGTTGCAAGCCTGCCAGTATACGGCCTGTGGTTGCTTTTCGCCATGTTTTTAACCACTTACACGCAGCGCGCGGGGAACGGGGAAATTAGCGGTTATACTGTTCACAGCGCGCGCCGCGGCAGCTCGCGGGGACGGAACTCTGGCGGCACTGGCCTCGCACCCGGGCAGCGCGGGCATACGCATCGGCAGAGTAGATTGAACAGGGCAAAGCATGCAGGACACCATCACCCGCGCCGATCTCGTCATCCATCCCCGATGGGTGCTGCCTGTGGAGCCCGAGGGTCAGCTGCTGGAAAACACCAGTGTGGTGGTCAGCGGCGACCGCATCGCCGCCGTACTAGATCGCGACCGGGCCCGGGGCATCGAGGCCGCACAGATACTCGAACTGCCCGGACATGTCCTCATGCCGGGTCTGGTCAACGCGCACGGTCACGCTGCCATGTCGCTGCTGCGCGGCTATGCCGACGATCTGGCGCTGATGCCCTGGCTGGAACAATTCATCTGGCCCGCCGAAACCCGACATGTCGATGCCGGATTCGTGCGCGACGGCGTGCGCCTGGCCATCGCCGACATGCTGCGCAGCGGCACCACTACCTGCAGCGACATGTATTTCTTTCCCGAGCAGGCGGCCAGCGAATACCGCGCTTCCGGCATGCGCGCCCAGATCGCCTTCCCGATATTAGAATTCGCCTCCGCCTGGGGGACGGGGCCCGACGACTATCTCGCACGCGGACTGGCGTTGATTGACGAATATCGCCACGCGGAAATGCAGGCGGTCGTTTTCGGGCCACACTCATCCTATGCCGTTGCCGAGCCGACCCTGGCGCGGGTCGCGACGCTGGCTGCGGAGCTGGATATCGCCACTCACATCCATCTGCACGAAACCGCGGGCGAGGTGCTGCAGGCGGTGGAACGCTGCGGCGAGAGACCGATTGACACGCTCAATCGCATCGGTTTGCTGGGTCCGCGCACGCAATGCGTCCACATGACCGATCTCGGCGAACAGGATATCGCCCTGCTGTCGGCAACCGGCAGCCATGTCGTGCACTGCCCGCAATCGAACATGAAACTGGCATCCGGAACCTGCCCGGTGCCGCAGCTGCTGTCAGCGGGCGTCAACGTCGCCCTCGGGACGGACAGCGCGGCCAGCAACAACAGCCTCAACCTGTTCCTGGAAATGCGCAGCGCCGCACTTCTAGCCAAACTGGGCACCGGCGATCCCGCGGCGCTGCCGGCAGCCCAGACACTGACCATGGCAACGCTCGGGGGTGCGCGGGCGCTCGGCATGGAGCAGCAGATAGGCAGCCTGTTGCCCGGCAAGCAGGCGGACATGATCGCCGTCGACCTCTCCGGCAGCGCCACGCAGCCGGTCTACTCACCCCTGTCGCATCTCGTGTATGCCTGCAGCGGTAGCGAAGTGACCCACAGCTGGGTCGCGGGACGCGCCCTGCTGCGGGATAATAGTTTGACCAGTATCGACGAAGCCGCCGTGCTGCGCCGCGCCGCGCAATGGCGCGAGACCATCATCGCCGGAGGACAATACACAGCATGACCGCTCACGAGAACGTGGATGCCGGGGAGATCGCCAAGTTCGAGGCGCTCGCCTCGCGCTGGTGGGACGCGGATGGGGAGTTCCGGCCGCTGCACCAGATCAACCCGCTGCGCGCGAACTTCATCGACCAGCACTCACCGGTGGCGGGCAAGCACCTGCTGGATGTCGGCTGTGGCGGCGGCATCCTGTCCGAGTCGATGGCACAGCGTGGCGCCCGGGTGACGGGGATCGACATGGGTGAGGCGCCACTGTCGGTGGCGCGCATCCACCAGCTGGAGTCCGGCGTCGAGGTGGATTACCTGCAGTCCACCGCGGAGGAACTGGCCGCGAAACGGCCGGGGGAATTCGACATCGTGTGCTGTCTTGAAATGCTCGAGCACGTCCCCGATCCCGCGGCGGTGGTCGAGGCCTGCGCGCGCCTGGTGGCACCCGGCGGCTCCCTGTATTTCTCCACCATCAACCGCAATCCAAAGGCGTTTCTATTCGCCATTGTCGGTGCCGAGCACATTCTCCGCCTGCTGCCGGCGGGCACCCACGAGTACAGCAAGTTCATCCGGCCATCCGAGCTGGCCGGCTGGCTGCGCCAGACCGGCCTGGTACTGCAGGCAATGACCGGGCTGACCTACAACCCGGTCACCCGGCGCTACCGGCTGCAGCCCGCAGATGTCTCGGTCAACTACATGCTGCGCGCCACGCGGCCGGAATGAAGCATCCAGGCAGTGCGCTCGGCGGCGTTATCCTCGATCTGGACGGCACGCTGGTAGATACCGCCGACGACTTTGTGCCCGTGCTGCAGACCCTGCGCGCCGAAAACGCCCTGGCACCACTGCCTGCCGCCGCCATCCGCAACACCGTCTCCAGTGGCGGGCGGGCGCTGGTCACACTGGCACTGAATCTGCGCGAGGGCGAGACCGGTTTCGATCAGGCCCTGGAGCGGCTGCTTGCGCTGTACGCAGGCATTCTCGGCACACATTCGCGCCTGTTCCCGGGCCTGCAGGAATTGCTCGACGCACTGCACGCCGCGAGCATCCCCTGGGGTATCGCCACCAACAAACCCTCGCGCTTTACTCTGCCCCTGCTCGAGCAGCTGGCATTGAAGCCACCCCCCGCCAGCGTGGTCTGCGCCGACCAGGTCAGTCGCGGCAAGCCCGATCCGGAATGCCTTCTGCGCAACAGCAGGGAGCTGGCGTGCACGCCCGCGCAGGCGATCTATATCGGCGATCACGCCCGCGATATACTCGCGGGTCGCAACGCCGGCATGTACACGCTGGCCGCGACCTATGGCTACATCGAGGACGGCGACGACGCCACCCGTTGGGGTGCCGACGCCAGCGCGGCGGACGGGCACGCGCTCACCGCACTCGTTTTTAACCACCGCGGTGCCACCGCCTGACAGTTCGAGGACATCGACATGCACGTTCAGCAGATACCGGACAACTATACGCCCGCCCGCGACCTGCTGGCGGAGCGCAACGTGCTGGTTACAGGTGCGGGCGACGGCATAGGGCGAGCGGCTGCTCTCGCCTACGCTGCACACGGGGCAACGGTGATTCTCACCGGGCGCACGGTCAGCAAACTGGAGGCGACCTACGATGCGATCGAGTCCGCCGGCGGTGCTCTACCCGCGATCTTCCCACTCGACCTGGCCGGCGCCGGGGAAACCGAGGCCCAGCAGATGGCGGAGGCGATCTCCAGCGAGTTCAGCCACCTTGACGGCCTGCTGCACAATGCCGGCGTCCTGGGGGAGAGACGCCCGATCGCCAATGCCACCTGGAAAGCCTGGCAGGAAGTCATGCAGGTCAACGTGAACAGCCAGTTCCTGCTGACCCGCGCGCTGCTGCCGCTGCTGGAAGCGGCGCCCCGCGCCAGCATCATCTTCACCTCGTCGGGCGTCGGCCGGCAGGGGCGGGCCTACTGGGGCGCCTACGCAGTATCCAAGTTCGCCACGGAAGGTTTTGTACAGGTGCTCGCAGACGAACTCGACAGCACCAGTGACGTCCGCGTCAACAGCCTTAACCCGGGCGCAACCAATACGGCCATGCGGCGCGCCGCCTATCCGGGCGAGGTGCCGACCGACAACCCGTCGCCCGAAGCCATCATGCCGGCCTACCTGTACCTGATGGGTGACGACAGCGCGCGCATGAATGGGGCTGCTTTCAACGCTCAGTAGAGCAAGCTAGCGCTTCTTCGAGCGTCCCTGAAGCCGGCCCTGCTGCCGCTTGCCTGCAGCA
>CAYFVJ010000119.1:4318-8472 GCA_964346555.1 uncultured Alteromonadaceae bacterium
CTAGCGCTTCTTCGAGCGTCCCTGAAGCCGGCCCTGCTGCCGCTTGCCTGCAGCAGGCCGGGCGTGCGGCGCGCCCGCCCGCTTCTTCTTGCGCAGCTTCCGCTCCATGTCGATGCGCTCTCCCTGGGTCGCGCGCTGCAGATTCTTGGCCTGCAGTCCCGCCATGCGATAGAGACTCTTGACCTCCTTGCGCTCGAGCTCAACCCACTGCCCCTGCTTGACCCGCGAGGGAATGAACACCTCGCCATAGCGAACGCGCTTCAGGCGCGACACGGTGAGCCCCTGCGACTCCCACAGTCGCCTCACCTCGCGATTGCGCCCTTCCATGATGACCACGTAGAACCAGCGATTGACGCCCTCGCCACCGCCGTCCTGGATATCCGTGAAGCGGGCGACGCCATCCTCCAGCATCACCCCCTCCTGCATACGCTGGAGCATGTCCGGCGTGACTTCGCCCATCACGCGCACCATGTATTCGCGTTCGATGTCGCTGGAGGGGTGCATCAGCGCGTTGGCGAGTTCACCGTCCGTAGTGAACAACAGCAGCCCCGAGGTGTTGTAGTCGAGACGACCGATGGAGATCCAGCGCCCGGAGGCGACCTTCGGCAGGTTCTCGAACACGCTGCGCCGGCCCTCCCTATCCTTGCGCGAGCACACCTCGCCGGTGGGCTTGTGATAGAGAATACAGCGCGTGTCCTGCGCAGACGCCGCGTTCAGTGGCTTGCCGTCCACGCTGAGCCGTCGGCTGCGATCCACCCGATCACCCAGGCTCGCCGGCTTGCCGTCGATAGTGACGCGGCCCTGCTCTATCCAGCGCTCCATTTCGCGCCGCGAACCGAGCCCGCTGCGCGCGAGAACTTTCTGCAGCTTCTCGCCCGCCTTGCCTGCCGGCTTTGTTGCCGCCAGCCTGGCCGTTTTCTCACCCATGATCCGGACCCGGGTCGTCCTGGCTGTCGACTTTATCCGCGGCCACCTGAGCCGACGAGGCTACCTCAGGGTCGGATTCATCGGCCACTTGCGGCTTCTCCTGCGCATCATTATCGGGAAGCGGACCGAAGCCGAGTTCCGCGTTCAGCGTGTCGAGGTCGCGTATCTCGGCGAGTGCCGGCAGCTGGTCGAGGTGGCGCAGATTAAAATAATCCAGGAAGGCCCGGGTAGTGGCGTACATGGCGGGCCTGCCCGGGACGTCCCGATGGCCCACCACGCGCACCCAGTCGCGCTCCACCAGCGTCTTGATGATGCTGGAGCTTACGGCCACGCCGCGCACCTCCTCGATCTCGCCACGGGTGATCGGCTGTCGGTAGGCAATCAGCGACAGCGTCTCCAGCAGGGCCCGCGAATACTTCTGCGGGCGCTCGTGCCACAGTCTGCCAACCCACTGGCTCAGCGACTCGCGGACCTGGAAGCGGTAGCCACTCGCCACCTGCTTGAGCTCGAACCCGCGGCCCTGACAATTGGCGGCCACGGTCTCCAGCGCCTCCCTGAGCTCATCGCTGCTGGGCTTTTCATGCGCTTCGAACAGGTCGCCCAGCTGTGCCACGGTCAGTGGCCGGCCCGCCGCCAGCAGCGCACCCTCGATGATCTGGACCAGACTCGTCATGTCACTCAACCCTCGCCTTGACGTGGATGGCGCCGAACGGCTCCGTCTGCACGATCTCCACCAGCGACTCTTTGATCAGCTCCATCACCGCGAGAAAAGTCACCACCACGCCAAGGCGTCCTTCACTCGCCAGAAACAGCGACACGAACGGCACAAACGGCCGCCCCGCGAGACGCTCCAGCACCTCGGACATGCGCTCGCGTGTCGACAGCGCCTCGCGCTGTATCTGATGGCTTTCATACATGTCCGCGCGCCGCAGTACCTCGCCCAGCGCCAGCACCAGTTCGCGGATGTCCACGTCCGGATCGATCCGCGCGCGCTCGATGGCGGGCACCTCGGCGCTGCCGATCCAGGTATCGCGATCCACCCGCGGCAGCGCCTCGATATCCTCGGCGGCCTTCTTGAAACGCTCGTATTCCTGCAGGCGGCGAATCAGCTGCGCGCGCGGGTCTTCCTCATCATCCTCGACCGTTGCTGAACGCGGCAACAGCACGCGCGACTTGATCTCTGCCAGCACGGCCGCCATCAGCAGGTATTCAGCCGCCAGCTCAAACTGCATGGCATCCATGAGCTCGACGTAGCGCATGTACTGTTCGGTGATCTCTGACACGTCAATGTCGAGAATATCGAGGTTCTGGCGGCGTATCAGGTAAAGAAGAAGATCGAGCGGTCCCTCGAAAGCCTCGAGAAAAACCTCGAGCGCGCGCGGCGGGATGTACAGATCTTTCGGCAGCTCGGTGATTGCCTGGCCCATGACGAAAGCAAAGGGCATCTCGCTCTGCTCTGGTCGCGCCCGCCGTGCCGGCGCAGCTAAGGTCTCTGCCTCCGGCTCAGTGCCCCGAGCTGCCGGGTCGTCCGCGCTCACCTGCCTGCTCATCAGTCAGTAAAAGGCGACGGATCGCCCTTGCCCGCGCGCAGGACCACCGGCACCTCGTCGTGAAGGTCGACCACAGTGGTTGGCTCCATGCCGCAGTAGCCGCCGTCAATGACCAGGTCGACCTCGTGCTGCAGAGTATCGCGGATGTCGTAGGGGTCGATCAGGGGCAGGTCCTCACCCGGCATGATCAGGGTCACGCTCATGATCGGCTCGCCCAGGTCGCCGAGCAAAGCCTGGGCAATGGTATTCGCCGGCACGCGCAGGCCCACCGTCTTGCGCTTCGGGTGCATAAGGCGTCGCGGCACCTCTGACGTCGCGCGCAGGATGAAAGTGTAGGGACCCGGCGTGTTGTTGCGCAGCAAGCGGTACACGGTGTTGTCGACACGGGCGAAGGTGGCCAGTTCGGACAGGTCGCGACAGACCAGGGTGAAATTGTGGTTCGCATCCAGTCGCCGGAGCCGGCGAATACGATCGAGTGCCGCCTTGTTACCGATCTGACAGCCCAGAGCATAGGCAGAGTCAGTCGGGTAGACCACGATACCGCCATCGCGGATGTACTGCGTGGCCTGCCGGATCAGCCGGAGCTGCGGATTGTCGGGATGGATCTGGAAAAACTGGCTCACGTCTGGCTCGTTCCCGACTCGAAAATGTGTTTACCGGCATCGCGATCAGCGTCCCACAGGCCCGCTCCGGCCTGCAGGCGGTGGACCACGTTCGGGACGCCTGTCAACAGGCGCGATTCTACACCGAGAGAAGGTCCGTAGGGGCTGTCGCGGTGAAAATCGCTGCCGGCCGAGGCATACAGGTCAAATTCCTTCGCCAGCCGCGCCAGCGCCGCCGTCCGGGACGCCTCCTGCCGGCCACTGAGAATCTCCAGCCCACGACCGCCGGCGGCGCGGAAATCCGTCAGCAGCCTGCGCAGCTTCATGCGCGTGAGCCGGTACTTCAGCGGGTGCGCCAACACCGCGATACCGCCAGCCTCAACCAGCCAGCGCGTCACGCTATCGAGAGAAGGCCAGCAGGCTTTGACGTCACCGGTCTTGCCGCGGCCGAGGTAGCGATCGAAGGCCACGCCCATATCCTGCACATGCCCGACGTCGACCATCCAGCGCGCGAAGTGCGGGCGACCTATCTGCGATGAACCTGCGCAGGCCAGAGCACCGGCGAGGGCGCCCGCGTAGCCGCGCCTCTCCAGGCGGGCGGCAATTTCGCGTGCGCGATCTCTGCGCGCTGCCTGCAGCGCGCCGATGCCCGCAGCCAGCACGGGCGAATCGACATCAAAACCGAGCCCGATAACGTGAATAGCGGCACCGGACCACTGGCACGACAGCTCTACCCCCGGCACCAGCGCGACTCCGGCGTCCGCGGCGCTGTGTCTAGCCTGTCGGTAGCCGGCGAGCGTATCGTGATCTGTAATGGCCATAAGGGACACCCCCGCCCCGGCGGCACGGGTAACCAGCTCCGCTGGCGCCAGTGCACCATCCGAGGCCAGCGTATGGGTGTGGAAGTCGACGCGGACAGTCACTACAATCTGCGCGAGCGATTATGCTCGGGGTCGTCGCCGCGTGTGCGATAAACGCTATACTTTTCAATCATGCGATCAAGTTTACCACGACAGGATGCCCGGTCCCCATGAGACAGCTGCTGGAATTCGTACCCATCGCCCTGTTCTTCATC
>CAYFVJ010000120.1:0-8346 GCA_964346555.1 uncultured Alteromonadaceae bacterium
ACGAGGTCGACTCCATCCTGATCGACGAGGCGCGCACGCCGCTGATCATCTCCGGCGCCTCCGAGGACAGCTCCCAGCTCTACAAGCAGATCAACGCCCTCATTCCCTCGCTCAAGCGCGACGAGGAGGAGGAGACGGGCCATTTTACCGTGGATGAAAAACAGCGTCAGATCGAGCTCACGGAAGAAGGGCACGAGCATATCGAGCACCTGCTCGTCGACCAGGGCCTGCTCGAAGAGGGTGACAGCCTGTACGCTGCGACCAATCTGTCTCTTCTGCACCACGTTTATTCCGGGCTGCGCGCGCACGTCCTGTTCCAGCGCGATGTCGAGTACATGGTGCAGAACGGCCAGGTGGTGCTGATCGACGAACACACCGGGCGCACCATGCCCGGCCGTCGCCTCTCCGAGGGCCTGCACCAGGCGATCGAGGCCAAGGAGGGCGTGGCGATACAGAGCGAGAGCCAGACCCTGGCCTCCACCACGTTCCAGAACTACTTCCGTCTCTACGACAAACTCGCCGGGATGACCGGTACCGCCGACACCGAAGCTTTCGAGTTCCGCCAGATCTACGGCCTCGAGGTGCTCGCCATTCCCACCAACAAGCCGATGCAGCGCGAGGACCTCAACGACCTGGTCTACATGACGCGGGAAGAGAAATTCGACGCGATAGTTGCAGACGTGCAGTCCTGCATGGAGAAGGGGGCGCCGGTACTGGTCGGTACCGCCTCGGTGGAGACGTCCGAGGAACTCTCGGCGCGCTTTCGCAAGGCGAAGATCGAGCACAAGGTGCTGAACGCCAAATACCACGAGCAGGAAGCCGAGATTATTGCCCAGGCTGGTCGCCCCGGCGTGGTCACGATCGCCACGAACATGGCGGGCCGCGGCACCGATATCGTGCTCGGCGGCAACCTCGACGCGGAGCTCGCTGCAATGGGCGACGCTGTCACCGAGGAGCAGCGCGCGGCACAGAAAGCGGACTGGGAGCAACGCAACCAACGCGTCATCGAGGCCGGTGGCCTGCATATCCTGGGCACCGAGCGGCACGAATCCCGGCGTATCGACAATCAGCTCCGCGGTCGCGCCGGGCGGCAGGGCGATCCCGGTCTGTCGCGTTTTTACCTGTCGCTGGAAGACAGCCTGATGCGCATATTCGCGTCCGAGCGCGTGAAGACTTTCATGCAGCGCCTGGGCATGGAGAAGGGCGAGGCGATCGAGCACGGTATGGTGTCGAACGCGATCGAAAAAGCCCAGCGCAAGGTCGAGGGACGCAACTTCGATATCCGTAAGCAGCTGCTCGAATACGATGACGTCGCCAACGATCAGCGCCAGATCATTTACGGTCAGCGCAACGAGCTGCTCGGCGAGGCGGACGTGTCCGAGACCATCACCAATATCCGTCGCGACGTGGTCAACGAGGCGATCGACAGCTATATCCCGCCGATGAGCGTCGAGGAGCAGTGGGATATCCCGGGTCTGGAGCGTCAGCTCGAGGCCGAGTTTGCAGTCAGTCTACCGCTACAGCAGTGGCTGGATGAGGACGACACGCTGCACGAGGAGACGATACGTGAGCGCATCTGTGAGGCGGTGCAGGCGGCATACGACGAGAAGTGTGAGCTGGTGGGCGACAATATGCGCCGCATCGAGAAGCAGATCATGCTGCAGGTTCTGGACACTCTGTGGAAGGAGCACCTGGCGACCATGGACCACCTGCGCCAGGGTATTCACCTGCGCGCCTACGCCCAGAAGAATCCCAAGCAGGAGTACAAGCGCGAGTCTTTTGCGCTGTTCGAGACGCTGCTGAATAACCTCAAGTCCGAGGTGGTCAAATTCCTCAGCCATGTCCAGGTCCAGAGCAAGGACGAGTCGGCCCTGATCGACCAGCGACGGCGCGAAGAGGCAGAGCGCGAGAAGCTGGCCTTCCAGCACGCGGCGACCTCGGCCCTGGCCGCGGCCGGGGAGGCAGAAGCGACACCGGCTGCGGAAGCCGCCCCAGCCGCCGCGCCGCAGACTTTCACGCGCGAGGCACCCAAGGTTGGTCGCAATGACCCCTGCCCCTGTGGCAGCGGCAAGAAATACAAGCAGTGCCATGGCTCGCTGTAGACCGACGCCGTGACAGGAATTGAGCCGAGCGGCGTAGCGCTGCCGATCGAGGGTATACGCCTGGGCACCGTCGCCGCCGGTGTGCGCAAGGCCGGCCGCGATGACCTGGTCCTCGTGGAGCTCACGCCGGGCACGCACTGCGCGGCAGTGTTCACGCGCAATGCGTTCTGCGCTGCCCCGGTAACGCTTGCCAGGCAGTCCCTGGCCGCCTGCGGCGGTGCGCCGCGATACCTGCTGATCAACACCGGCAACGCCAATGCGGGAACCGGCCCGCGCGGCCTTGCCGATGCACGGGCCTGTGCGGAGGCCGTCGCCGCCGCTTGCGGCGTCGATGAGTCCACCGTGCTGCCGTTCTCCACCGGCGTCATCGGTGAACACCTGCCGGTAGATATTATCTGTCGTGCGATACCGGCGGCGCGCGAGGCGCTGACGCCGGATGGCTGGGCCGCTGCGGCGCGGGGTATTCTGACCACGGATACCCGTCCCAAAGTGGCGTCAGCGGGCGTCACCTGTGAAGGGCAGACTTTCAGCGTTACGGGAATGGCCAAGGGAGCCGGCATGCTGCGGCCGGACATGGCCACCATGCTGGCTTATATCGCCACGGATGCGGCGGTCGCGCCGCCACTCCTGCAGCGAATTCTGCGCGAGGCGGTCGATGCCTCGTTTCATCGCATCAGTGTGGACGGCGATACCTCTACCAACGATGCCTGTGTTCTCATGGCGACCGGCGCCGCCGGCAACGCGGAACTGGATACGCCCGACGCTCCTGCTGCGCGGGCGCTTGCGGCGGCGGTGCGCGATGTCTGTGTGATGCTTGCCAAGGACCTTGTGCGCGACGGCGAGGGTGCCAGCAAGTTTGTCAGTATTACCGTCAGGCAGGGGCGTTCGACTGCCGAGTGCCTCGATGTTGCCTTCACGATCGCCCACTCTCCCCTGGTCAAGACGGCGCTTTTCGCCGGCGATCCGAACTGGGGCCGCCTGCTCGCCGCAATCGGTCGCGCGGGGCTGCCCGAGCTCGATGTCGATGCGGTCAGCGTGCGACTGAATGACGTGCTCATTGCGGAGAATGGCTGCCGCGCCGAGTCCTACACGGAAGAGCAGGGTACCGCCGCGATGGCCGCCAGCGATATCGTGATCGATATCGCGCTGGCCCGGGGTGATGCCCTTGAAACCGTCTGGACCAGTGATTTCTCCTACGATTACGTGCGCATCAACGCCGAGTACCGGACCTAGTGCCATGACGCTAGTGGGCCGCGCGGTGAATTCGGTAACGCCCGGCGTCGCTGTGCGAGCGCGAATCGAGACGCGTCTCGCCGGCATAGCGTAGCCGATGCAGCGCCTGCGCGTGGCGGTCGCTGTAGTGGTCGACGACCACGGCCGGGTGCTCATTGCCCGGCGCGCCCGTCATCGCCACCAGGGGGGACTGTGGGAGTTTCCCGGTGGCAAGGTGGAGGCGGACGAGACGGCGCCTGAGGCGCTGGCGCGCGAGCTGCGCGAGGAAATCGGTATTGCAGTGCTGCGTGCCAGCGCCATGCTGGATGTCAGCTTCGACTATCCGGACCGGCAGGTGATGCTCGAGGTCTATCGGGTCGATCGCTTCAGCGGTGAGGTGTCAGGGCGCGAGGGGCAGCCGGTGCGCTGGGTTCTGCCGTCGGCGCTGGCTGATTACGCGTTCCCCGAGGCGAATCGGCCTATTCTCGAGGCCTTGGGTGCTGCGTAGCTCGATGTTGCAGGTCTGCGTGCAGTGCCGCCACGCGCTCGTCGAGGGTAGCGAGAGGGGCGCTGTTGTCGATGACAATATCGGCCCGTGCCACGCGTTCTTCCCGCGGCATCTGGGCGGCCATGATGCGCTGGACGAGGTCTTCGCTGTTGTCGTCGCGCGCCATGGTGCGCTCGATCTGTAGCTGCTCGGGGACATCCACGACCACGATGCAGTCCGCCAGCGTGTGCTGGGATGATTCCAGCAGCAGCGGGGAGCTCAGCACGACATAGGTAGACTGCGCCGCGGCGAGTTGCCGGCGGATTTCCTCGCCGATCAGCGGGTGTGTCAGCTGTTCGAGCCACTGACGCTCCGCGGGCTCGGTAAAGATCCGCTCGCGTAGCGCGGCCCTGTTCAGGCTGCCATCATCCATCAGCACGTCGCCGCCGAAATGCGCAACGATAGCGGCGAGGCCATCAGTGCCGGGTTCCACCACCGCGCGCGCGGCCACGTCGGCGTCGACCACGTCGATGCCCAGTGCCTGAAGTCGGCTGGTGACTGCGGATTTGCCGCTGCCGATGCCGCCGGTAATGCCAACAACGAACATCGCGGTCAGATACCGACAGCGCGCAGATAGCTGTCGTTGATGTAGTCCCCGCCGACGAGGCTGATCCAGCCCGCCGCCGCCAGGTAGGGTCCATAGGGGATGGGCACGTTCCGGCCGCGGCGCGTGATGACAATCATCGCGATGCCGACAATGGCGCCGACCAGTGACGAAAGCAGGATGATCAGCGGCAGCGCCTGCCAGCCCAGCCAGGCGCCCAGCGCGGCGAGCAGCTTGAAGTCGCCGTAGCCCATGCCTTCCTTGCCGGTCAGCAGCCGGAAGGCCCAGTACAGGCTCCACAGCAGGAGGTAGCCGGCCATGGCGCCGATCACCGCGTCTGTAAGCGCCACGTAACCGGTGACAAGATTGAACAGCAGGCCCAGCCAGAGCAGCGGCAGGGTGATGTCGTCAGGCAGCAGCTGCGTATCGATATCGATGACTGCCAGCGCGAGCAGTGCCCAGCTCAATAGCAGCGCGCCGAACAGCGTCACGGAAGGGCCGAACTGCAGGCCAAGACCGACTGAGAGTAGACCTGTCAGCGCCTCGACTGCCGGGTAGCGCAGGGAAATGCCGGCTCCGCAGTCGGGGCAGCGGCCGCGCAGCCACAGCCAGGCGATCACGGGAATGTTGTGCCAGGGGCGAATCGGGTGCTGGCAGTGCGGGCAGTGAGAGGGCGGGTAGGCGAGTGAAAACGCCGGCGTGGCCTCGGTGTCGCTATCCCCGTCGAGCGCAGTATCGCCGGATGACTCGACGCCGGCGTTGAGAAACGCAGTACACTCCTGCTGCCAGCGTTCCTGCAGGATGCGCGGCAGGCGCAGGGCGACCACGTTCAGGAAGCTGCCGACGAGCAGGCCGAGGACCCCGAGCAGACCATAGAACCAGGCGGGGTTCGCCGCGAGCCAGACCGACATCAGCTCAGCGGGCCGCGCGCCGGTGAGCGGGGCCCGATGCCATCAAATGACCGAGCCGAGCATGAAAATGGGCAGATACATCGCCACCATCAGGCCACCGACCAGGATGCCCAGTATCGACATGATCATCGGTTCCATCAGCGAACTCAGGCTGTCCACCGCGTTGTCCACTGCCTCCTCATAGAAGGCCGCCACTTTGTCTAACATCTCGTCGAGCTGGCCCGACTCCTCGCCGATAGAGATCATCTGCAGCAGCATATTGGGGAACAGACCCGTGGATTTCACTGACTGGTACAGCGTTGAACCGGTGGTGACGTCGTCGCGAATCACTAAAATAGCCTTGGCGTAGACCGAGTTGCCTGCCGCGCCGGCGGTCGATTCCAGCGCCTCGACCAGGGGCACGCCGGCGTTGAACGTCGTGGCGAGGGTACGCGAAAAGCGCGCGACCACCGCGTCGTGCACGATGCCACCAATGACTGGCAGCTTGAGCGCCAGCTTGTCTATGCCCTCGGCGAAGCCCTGGGAGCGCAGTCGCAATTCCCTGACGCCGTAGACCACGGCGATGATCGCACCGAGGATGATCAGCCACCAGGACTGCATGAACTCAGACAGGCGCAGAACCATCAGCGTAAAGGCCGGGAGATCCGAGCCGAAACTCTGGAAGGTCTCGGCGAACTGCGGCACGACCTTGACCAGCAGAATGCCGGTGACTATCAGCGCCACCACGATGACCGCAATCGGGTAGGTCATGGCCTTTTTGATCTTGGCTTTCAGCGCCTCGGTCTTTTCCTTGTAAGTCGCCACGCGATCCAGCATGACCTCGAGGGTACCCGCCGATTCACCTGCGCCCACCAGGCTGCAGAACAGTTCATCGAAATGCCGTGGATACTTGCTGAGTGATACGGCCAGCCCGGTGCCGCCGGCCACGTCGTTCTTGATGGTGGTGACCAGCTTGCGCATGGTCGGGTTTTCGAGGCCGTCGGCCACGATGTCAAAACTCTGTACCAGCGGCACACCGGCTTTCATCATGGTGGCGAGCTGGCGTGTAAATATGGCGATATCCGCGGGTTTGATGGGCTTCTTGCGCGGCCCGAACAGAGGTTTCGGCTTGCGCTTGACCGTTTTCGGGGTAATGCCGCGCTGCCTCAGCTGCGCTCGTGCCATGGCCTGTGAAGAGGCGTTGATTTCGCCCTTGGTCTGGCGGCCGTTCTTGTCGGTGCCGCTCCAGGTAAAAAGGTCACTGCTTGTAATGGTAGCCATAGTCGTGTCCGCTTAAGTGCCTTCAGCTGTCAACAGGGTTGCAGTCTAGTCGATTGTGACGCGGTTGACCTCTTCCAGAGTGGTCAAGCCCTGCGCGGCCTTCAGCAGCGCGGCGGAGCGCAGGTCGTGGAAGCCCTCTGCCCGCGCCTGACTGGCAATCTCCATGGAGTTGGCATTGGTCATTATCAGGTTGCCGATGCTGGATGTGATCCGCACCACTTCGTATACACCGACACGCCCCTTGTAACCATCGGTGCAGGCCTTGCAGCCAACCGCTTTCATGATCGTGGCACCCTCGAGCATTTCCTCGGTGAAGCCTTCCTGCAACAGGACGTCATGCGGTATGTGGTCCGCCGGGGCTTTGCACTCCTTGCACAGGCGCCGCGCCAGGCGCTGTGCAATGACCAGGCTGACCGATGTCGCCAGGTTGAAGGCGGGCACGCCCATGTTGAGCAGGCGGGTGATGGTTTCCGCGGCGCTGTTGGTGTGCAGGGTGGAAAGCACCAGGTGGCCTGTCTGTGCCGCCTTGATGGCGATCTCCGCGGTTTCCAGGTCGCGTACCTCCCCGACCATGATGACGTCAGGATCCTGGCGCAGGAAGGAGCGCAGGGCTTCGGCGAAGCCGAGGCCGACCCGCGGGTTGACGTGAACCTGGTTGATGCCCGACAGGTTGATTTCCACCGGGTCCTCCGCGGTGGAGATATTGCGTTGCGGCTCGTTGAGGATATTGAGACCGGTGTACAGGGAGACGGTCTTGCCCGAACCGGTGGGCCCGGTGACCAGGATCATGCCCTGGGGCTGGTCCAGCGCGCGCAGGTACATCTGCTTCTGTTCAGGCTCGTAGCCGAGCGCGTCGATACCCATCTGCGCGCTGGTAGGATCGAGAATCCGCAGCACGATCTTCTCGCCGAACAGTGTCGGCAGAGTGTTGACGCGGAAGTCGATGTTGCGATTCTTCGACAGCTTCATCTGGATGCGGCCGTCCTGTGGAACGCGGCGCTCGGAGATATCCATCTGTGACATGACCTTCAGGCGCGCTGACAGCCGCGGCGCCAGGTTGCGCGGCGGCCGCACCATCTCCTGCAGCATGCCGTCGGTACGAAAGCGTACGCGGTAGTCCTTCTCGTAGGGCTCGAAGTGAATATCCGAGGCGCCCTGGCGTACGGCGTCCAGCAGCACCTTGTTGACGAAGCGCACGATGGGCGTCTCGTCCACCGCGGAATCTTCGTCCTCTTTGTTCGGATCTTCGGTGCCGCCGACGTCGATGTTATCGAGCTCGCCGGCCTCCAGATCCTCCAGGCCCTCGCTCAGCGTATCCTGCCCCTCGACCCACTCGGCGATGGCGCGCTGCAGGCTGGTTTCATCGACGATGATCGGTTCGGTGTTGATGCCCGTGTGAAACTTGATCTCGTCGAGCGCTGCGAGATTGGTCGGGTCCGACACTGCAATGAACAGCCGCTTGCCGCGATGGAACAGCGGCAGGGCGTGGTGCTTGCTCACAAGCTCGGCCTCGACCAGCCCGTCCGGCAGTTGTTCCTTGTCGAAAGCGGTGATATCGAAACGCGGTGCGCCGAATTCCTGCGACGCAATCCTCGCGAGCTTATGGCTGTCGACGTTAGCCGTCTCCACAAGATAACTGACGAGGGGGACACGCTGGTCTGCCGCCATCTGCTGGGCATGGCGCGCATCGTCAGATTCTATTAGTCCCTCGACGACCAGCCTGCCGGCGAGGCCCGAGGGCGGCGTCTTGGTCTGTTCGTTCATGTGGTG
>CAYFVJ010000121.1:0-8168 GCA_964346555.1 uncultured Alteromonadaceae bacterium
TTTGAAAACTATCTCGACGGACACGATCTGCTGACCAACTCCTCGCATATTCGCGGTTCGGCTTGGATCAACTTCCCGTTTGTGTTGTGTCGCAACTGGATCAAGGATGACCGCATCGTGCTCATCGGCGACGCGGCTCACACCGCGCACTTCTCGATCGGTTCGGGAACCAAGCTGGGTCTGGAGGACGCCATCTCACTGGCAGACCACCTGTGTAGCGGCGAGACCATTCCCGAAGCCCTGCGCGCCTATCAGAATGAGCGCGAAATCGATGCATTGCGCCTCCAGAACAGTGCCCGTAATGCCATGGTATGGTTCGAAAATGTGCCGCGCTACGTGCGTGCCTTCGACCTCAAGCAGTTCAATTACTCCATGCTGACCCGCAGCCAGCGCGTCAGCCACGAGAACCTGCGCCTGCGCGACAAGAGCTGGCTCGAAGGCATGGAAAAGCACCTGGCAAAGCGCGTGCTCGGGGACGCCTGGGAAGAGTCGGTGCCACCGCTGTTCCTGCCCTACCAGCTGCGCGACATGTCACTTATCAACCGGGTCGTGGTGTCGCCCATGTCCATGTACAGCGCTGTGGACGGGGTGCCGGATGACTGGCACCTGGTGCACTACGGTTCCCTGGCCAAGGGCGGCGCCGGCCTGATCTACACGGAAATGACCGATGTCTGTGCCGACGGTCGTATTACGCCCGGCTGCGCCGGCATGTGGAACGACGAACAGGAAAATGCCTGGCGGCGCATCGTCGATTTTGTCCACACGCATACGGACGCCAAATTCGCGCTACAGCTGGCGCATGCCGGCCCCAAGGGCTCCACCAAGCCACCCTGGGACTGGGTCAACGGGCGTCTGGACGACCCGCTGGATGAGAGTGAGGGCTGGCCGCTGGTCGCCCCCAGCGCCATTCCCTTCGACAGCTACAGCCCGGTCCCCAGCGCCCTGACGCGTGAACAGATGGATGAGGTCGTGCAGCAATTTGTCGATGCCACGCGTCGCGGCGAGAGAGCCGGGTTCGATATGCTCGAGTTCCACGCCGGCCACGGCTACCTGATCTCCGCCTTCATTACGCCGGTAATGAACAAGCGCAGCGACGAATACGGCGGCAGCCTGGAAAACCGGCTGCGCTTTCCGCTGGAAGTTTTTCGCGCCATGCGCGAGGTCTGGCCGCAGGAGAAGCCGATGTCGGTGCGTATTTCGGCGGTCGACTGGATGGGCGATGAAGGCAACACCGAGGACGACGCAGTAGTCATTGCCAAGGCCTTCAGCGATGCCGGCGCCGATATTATCGACGTATCCAGCGGGCAGGTATCCCACGCTGCAAAGCAGCGACCGGGGCGCATGTTCCAGACGCCGTTCTCGGATCGAATCCGCAACGAGGCGCGGCTTGCCACCATGGCCGTGGGTAACATCTACGAGGTGGATCACGTAAACAGTATCATAGCCGCCGGTCGCGCCGATCTGGTTTGCCTGGCGCGCGCGCACCTCGCCGATCCCAACTGGACGCAGCGCGCCGCCGCAGAGATGGGACATAGAGGTATCGGGGTTTCCGAACAGCGTCAGTATTTCATGGGCTACCGGCAGCTGCACACCAACCTGCAGCGCCTGCGCGATGCCGTCGAGTAGCGAAAGACATGCGCTGGTGACCGGCGCCGGCAGCGGGATCGGGGCGGCCATCGTTATTGCCCTGGCAGCACAGGGCTACCGCGTCAGCCTGCTCGGGCGGCGGCTCGAGGCACTCGAGGCAACAAGTCATGAAATCGCCGACGTCAGCCGCTGCCAGTGCATACCCTGCGATGTCACTGACGGGGCTGCTGTAGAGACAGCATTCGCGCAGGCGGCGGCAGGTCTGGGCGACATTGATATCCTCGTCAACTGTGCGGGAGCGGCGCCGGCAGCCCCATTTCACAAACTCAGCACCGCGGCGTGGCAGCAGGTACTCGACGTCAACCTGAACGGCGTCTTCCATTGCTGCTCGGCGGTGGTGCCGGGGATGCGCAGCCGCGGCACCGGTCGCATCGTCAATGTCGCCAGCACCGCGTCACTCAAGGGCTACCCCTTCGTCAGCGCCTATTGCGCCGCCAAGCACGGCGTACTCGGACTGACTCGCGCGCTTGCTCTGGAGCTGGCGGGCCATGGCATCACGGTAAATGCCGTGTGTCCGGGCTACAGTGACACAGCGATCATACGCGATGCGGTGAGCGCGATTGTCGGCAAGACAGGCAAATCCGAGGCCGAGGCAGTAAAAACATTCACCGACAGCAACCCCCAGGGCCGGCTTGTGGAGCCCGTCGAAATCGCGGATGCGGTAGCCTACCTGTGCTCGGACGCCGCACGCTCGATCAACGGCCACGCCCTTTCGATCAGCGGCGGCGAAACAGCCTGAAGGCAAGACGGTCTGGAGGCGACGCCCGAAGAACGCCAAGGCCTGAAGAATACCGAGGCCCGGAGAATACCAAGGAGAGATCAGCCGCATGCACAAGACCTCACTCGCCGATTATCAGGCCACACATTTCAAGTGGGACGCCAGCGACGGCATTGCCACCGTTATGCTCAACCGACCAGAGCGCAAGAATCCACTTACTTTCGATTCCTACGCGGAGCTCCGCGATCTGTTCCGGGCACTGGTCTACGCAGATGATATCCACGCAGTGGTCATGCGCGGCGAAGGCGGCAATTTCTGCTCCGGCGGCGATGTTCACGAGATCATCGGCCCGCTGACAGAGATGAGCATGACCGGATTGCTTGGCTTCACGCGCATGACCGGTGATCTGGTGAAAGCGATGCGCGCCTGCCCACAGCCGATCATCAGTGCCGTTGAGGGCATCTGCGCCGGCGCCGGCGCGATTATCGCCATGAGCTCAGACTTACGCTACGCGGGCAATGACGCGAAGGTAGCTTTTTTATTCAATCGGGTCGGCCTGGCCGGCTGCGATATGGGAGCCTGCGCCATCCTGCCGCGCATTATAGGACAGGGTCGCGCCAGCGAGCTGCTTTATTCCGGTCGCTCACTCAAGGCCGACGAGGGTGAGCGCTGGGGTTTCTTCAACTCGGTGAGCGACGACCCCTACGCGGCGGCCATGGGCATGGCACGGACCATCTGCAGCGGTCCGACTTTTGCCAATGGCATCACCAAGACCCAGCTGCAGCAGGAGTGGAACCTGTCAGTGGATCAGGCGATCGAGACGGAAGCCCAGGCCCAGGCGCTGTGCATGCAGACAGAGGACTTCCGGCGCGCCTACAATGCGTTTGTAAACAAGCAAAAGCCCGTGTTCGAGGGCGATTGAGGGACTGATGATGAGTGACACGAGCTACCTGCACTGGCCCTTTCTCGACGACAGCCACCGGGCACTCGCCGCCAGCGTCGACGCGTGGGCCGAAGCCAATATACCAGCGCTGGTAGGCGACGAGCATCACGATCTCGATGGCACCTGCGTACGCCTGGTGCGGGCACTCGGTGAGGCGGGCATCACCCGCTACGCTGTGCCCGCCAGTGGCGGCGGCCAGCTGGAGAAACTGGACGTCAGGAGCCTTTGCCTGATCCGCGAGACCCTGGCGCGACACCATGCCCTTGCCGATTTCGCTTTTGCCATGCAGGGTCTCGGCAGTGGACCACTGTCACTCTTTGGCACAGCCGGACAGCAGGAGCGCTTCCTGCAGCCGGTGGCGGCGGGAGATACTTTGGCGGCCTTCGCGCTGTCTGAGCCGGACGCCGGCTCGGATGTTGCCGCCATGCAGTGCAGTGCCGTTGCCGACGGCGACGACTATGTCATCAACGGCGAGAAAACCTGGATCTCCAATGGCGGAATCGCCGGTTTCTATACGCTGTTTGCACGCACCGGCGAGGCCGAGGGAGCCCGCGGCATCAGCTGCTTCGTAGTCGAGGCCGACACCCCCGGCTTCGAGATCGCTGAGCGCATCGACCTGATCGCGCCACACCCGCTGGCGACCCTGCGCTTCAACGACTGCCGTATTCCAAAAGCAAATCTTGTCGGCGAGGCCGGCCGCGGCTTCGGCATCGCTATGGCGACGCTGGATGTATTCCGCTCCAGCGTCGCCGCAGCGGCCCTCGGCATGGCGCGGCGCGCGCTGGATGAAACGCTGCATCATGTGGGCGAACGCGAGTTGTTCGGCGGCACCCTCGCCGACCTGCAGCTGGTGCAGGGCAAACTCTCCGATATGGCGATGGGTGTGGACAGTAGCGCACTGCTGGTTTACCGCTCGGCCTGGACGAAGGACTGCATCGCTGACCGTGTCACCCGCGAGGCCGCCATGGCCAAACTGCACGCTACGGAATCTGCCCAGCAGGTCATCGATGCGGCGGTTCAGCTGCACGGCGGCAAAGGTGTGCAACGCGGACATATTGTAGAGTCGCTGTACCGGGATATTCGCGCACTGCGCATCTACGAAGGCGCCTCTGAGGTGCAGCAGACGATAATTGCCCGGCAGTCACTGGCGAATGCCGGTACGTAGTCTTTCGAACAAAACTGCGCACGCTCATCGTGAGGCACGCGCCGATTACCAGGAGGGTGACGCCCGGTTTAGCACTGAGGCCACCTGTGGTCTATACTCGCACTGATAAGGAGAACCAGCATGACAGCTAAAGACACAATCAGCGCAATGGTCGCAGGCCTCGCAGATGGCTCCATCAGGGTAGTGGACCTTACCGCCACGCTGACGCCGGAATACCCGGTCATTGAACTGCCGCCGGAATTCAACCAGGCCGCGCCCTTTAAGCAGACCGAGCTGTCGCGATACGACGATCGAGGCCCGGCCTGGTACTGGAACGATTTCACACTGAACGAACATACGGGCACCCATTTTGATGCCCCCATCCACTGGGTCAGCGGCAAGGACCTGCCGAACAACGCGGTGGACACGATCGAACCCGCGGATTTCATCGCGCCCGCCTGCGTTGTCGATGTCTCCGACGAAGTCGCTGCGGACCAGGACTTCATACTCACGCGCGCGCACCTTGAGGCATGGGAGGCGGAAAACGGCAGGATACCCGCCGGATCCTGGCTGTTCATGCGCTCCGACTGGGAGAAGGTCGTCGCGCCGGACAACCCCAAAAACATGCGCGAAGACGGGGCCCACCACCCCGGGCCGGACGCCGACTGCGTGAAATTCCTCGTGGATGAGCGCGATGTTATCGGCTTTGGCAGCGAGTGCGTCGGTACCGATCACGGCCAGGCGTTTCATTTCGACCCGCCCCTCCCGTGTCATCTCTACATGCACGGTGCCGGCAAGTACGGTCTGCAGTGCATGGTCAACCTGGACCAGCTCCCCGCCACCGGCGCACTGATCTGCAGCGCACCGCTGAAGCTGCAGGAAGGATCGGGCAGTCCGCTGCGGGTCCTTGCCGTCGTGCCTGGATGACGGCAGACAGCCCGCCGGCCACGCGCTTCTGGGATGACATCAGCGCGGGAGAGCGTTTCATTACCGGGCAGCTCGGCATCAGCGAGGACGAGATCCTCACTTTTGCCCGGGAATTTGACCCCCAGCCCTATCACCTGGACCGCGCCGCAGCGGATGCCTCCATATTCGGTGGGTTGTGCGCCAGTGGCTGGCAGGCAACTGCTCTCATGATGCGACTGCTCACCGATGCCCTGCGGGCACAGGCGATCGCGGTCACCGGCCTGTCCGGGGTCCCAAGCCTGCGCTGGCGACGACCCGTGTTCGCCGGCGATCGGCTCTGCGCCGAGATCACGGTGACCGACAGCGAGGCAACCTCGCGTCTGGACGGATCCGGTAACGTGATGCTGGCAGTGACGGTGAACAATCAGAAAGACAAGGCCGTCATTGAGCTGGAGGCGCGCATCCTGGTTGCGCATGCGCATACCGCAGACACCGCATGAGCGTTGAACCCTACATCCGCAGCCGCTGGTTCGAGGACATACCCCTCGGCGAATTCCACGTGTTCGGTTCACACACCTTCACTGAGTTGGAGATCATCGAGTTCGGCAAACGCTATGCCCCGGAGACGTTCCACACCGATCCGGTGCTGGCACGTCGTAGCGTGCACGAGGGCCTGATCGCCTCGGGCTGGCACCTGACCGCAATCTGGATGCAGCTGATGGTGTCCTACATGGAACGTTTTGCTCGCGGCGTGCAGGACGGTCGGCGCAACGGCGCCGGGATGGGCGTCACGGACCTCGAATGGTACCTGCCGGTGCGCCCGGGTCATACGGTCACCTTCACCTATGAGGTGATCGAAAAATCCGACCGGGTAGTGCGTGATATCTGGGGCATCATCCGCAGCCGCAACGAAGCTTTTAACCAGTACAACGAACGGGTGATGAGCTTCGATATCGATATTCTGGCTGAGCGCAATCCGGCGCTGCTGCCCTGACAGCAACGGTTCAGTTTACACCCGCTTCGAGGGCACCGCAGGGCGGTTACTCCACCTTGATTACTTTGCGTGCCAGAACCTTCTGGGTCGTCACGTCCAGAAACCGTAACTCGTAATCACCGGCCTCTGACGGTAGTACGAGTCTGACAGGTGAATCCCCCGCAATTTTTACTGCTGACATCCAGGTGAAGATCGCCTGGTCGGCGCGCGCCACGGTCAATCGCTGGTCGGCACTTTCACTGTCCACGGTCCAACCGATCTCGATCGTTTCACCCGGTGCCGCGGTCCGCGGCGCGCTCAGGCTTGCCCCTGTCTCCAACTGCGCATCGGCGGCGAGGACCTCCAGCTGTTTGCGGGCCATGACGCGCTTGCCCTCGTTGAGGACGTAGCGCACTTCGTAGAGCCCGGTCTCGGCCGGCGCCTTGAGGCTATCGGTGCCATCGTTTTTGCCGACACGGAAATAGTCGTCGCGTGTTCCCGCGTCGGCACCCATCGGTACGATAGTGACGTAGTCGCGGGGATGCACTGCCCCGGTCCATTCCACGCGGATGGTATCGCCCACCCGGATCTCCGCGGGGGCGTCGAGCGTGACCTCGGGCTCGGTGACCTCGATAGTCTGGCTGGCCACCGTCCGCCTGCCCTCATTGAGGACGTAGCGAACTTCGTAGAGCCCGGTCTCGGCCGGCGCCTTGAGACTATCGGTGCCATCGTCTTTGCCGACACGGAAATAGTTGTCGCGTGTTCCCGCGTCGGCACCCATCGGCACGATGGTGACAAAGTCGCGGTAATGCACCGTGCCGGTCCAGCTGACATCGAAGGCCGAGCCGGCGAGTGCGCTATCGGGGGCGCTTACCGTGACCTCGGGCTCGGTGACCTCGATAGTCTGGCTGGCCACCGTCCGCCTGCCCTCATTGAGGACGTAGCGAACTTCGTAGAGCCCGGTCTCGGCCGGCGCCTTGAGACTATCGGTGCCATCGTCTTTGCCGACACGGAAATAGTTGTCGCGTGTTCCCGCGTCGGCACCCATCGGCACGATGGTGACAAAGTCGCGGTAATGCACCGTGCCGGTCCAGCTGACATCGAAGGCCGAGCCGGCGAGTGCGCTATCGGGGGCGCTTACGCTAACGTCATATTCCGGTTCGCGCTCCGCTTCTGGCTCGGGTGCGGCCGCAACGGCGCTTGAGACGGCGCTGAACGCGTCACCCAGTTCATCAGCATTGCGCGCGGAGAGATACTGCCCACCGGTGTTCTCGGCGATGCAGGACAGCGCGCTGGCGTCCGCGTCGCCCAGGTCGAAGCCCACCACATGCGCGGTGAAAGCGACACCGGCCTGCTCGAGAGCTTCGGACACGGCGCAGGGGTCGCGATCGCAGCTTTCCAGCCCATCAGAAATAAGCACGACGGTGGCCGGCGCATCAGCATAAGACAGCGTGGTTGCCGCCTGCTCGATCGCTCCGGTCAGAGGCGTTTTGCCGGTCGGGGTAATGCCATTGATCCGCTCGAGAATCCCGGCGCGCGTATGCTCTCCCGGCGTCACGAGCATCTCGATATCCGTGCAGTCGCCGCGACGGCGATGGCCATAGGCCATGAGCCCTATCTCGTGAGTCTCGGTCCATTCTCCCAGCAGGTTGTCCATCGCGTCCCGGGCGATCTCGATCTTGGCAGTGCCGTCGATCTGGCCCCACATGGAATTCGACCCGTCGAACACGATCATGACGTTTTCATCCGCCACCGCGGCCGGCAGCGCCCCGATCAGCCCGACCGCGAGTGCCACCGCGTAAAGACTGTTTTTATTTCCTTTCATGAGCCGTCCTTT
>CAYFVJ010000122.1:0-8046 GCA_964346555.1 uncultured Alteromonadaceae bacterium
TTGCTGGAGCCTGACCAGAGTCCTCAAGCCCAGCTCGACTGCTTCCTTTTTTAGTCCTTAGTCCCGTGACTTTCAGGGTGTCATTCATTAATTCGTCATTTATGTCTATGTTCGTGCGCATTTGCGGGTTGCTCCCTGCCTGCAGATTCCGTATGTGTATATATTAAATTAATTATACACACGATAATCAACCTCACATGAGCGCGCCGCTTCAAAGCCTACCTCTTACGCCGAGCGTTAAAAAAACACTCAAGCGCATCAACAGACTCATCCAGGATACTCAGCGATGTGCATTTGAAGGTATTGGAAAGCCCGAGCCATTTAAAGAGAATCTGGCCGGATTCCGGTCCAGGCGTATTGATGATACTCATAAGCTGGTTTATGCGGTGGATGGTAACCGGCTCACGGTTATTTCTTGTCGCGACCATTATGAGAAATGAGTCAGAACCAAAAAAACGCCTCCGCAGAGCTGTCACGTCATCGCTTGACCGATAGAAACGGCCCGTCAATGCAGCCGCGCCGGCCGTCCGGCGCCGCGCAGGCACCGCAGATGCCGACGCCGCACTTGGTCATGTAGTCGATGGCGTTGAATATCTGATCGTCGGAGCAGAATTCCCGCTGCACCGCCACTGCGGCATGCACCATGGGCTCCGGACCGCAGTTGTAGAACACCAGGGTATCCAGTTCCTCCCGGGACATGCCGGCAAGACGCTCGCGCAGCAGCTCGGTCACGCGCCCGTGAAAGCCGGCGCTGCCGTCATCGGTGGACACGTGGACTTCGGCGACAGCCCGGCATTCGTCGAGGAAATACAGCCGCTCGGCGCTGCGCGCGCCGGTAAAGATCTCGGCGTTGCCGAAATCCCGGGCTATCTGATAGACCGCCGCCAGGCCGGTGCCGCCGGCCACCGCTATGATACGTGCACCCTCGGGCGGGTCCACCGGTACGCCGTGGGGACCGCGCACGTAGGCTTCCGTGCCCGGCGCCAGGTCCATCAGCGCGTGGGTGAACTGGCCGACGTCGATGGCGACCAGGGTAAAGGGATCGTCGGCGAGGACCGAGAAGGGCTTCTCGCCGAGACCGGGGATCCACAGGAACACGTACTCCCCGGCCTGCACGTTGACCTTGCGGTCAAAGGTGAGCAGGGCGATGTCCGCGCAGACGCGCTCATTGCGCACCAGGGTCACCGGCCTGAAGCGCATGTCGGTAGCGTACTGTACCTCGGATTCGGCGTGGTCGCGTCCGCTCTCGAGGTCGTTTTCGAGGATTCGGAAATAGCGGGCCATCTCCGGTGTGTCCATTCCGGTCAGGGCGGAACCGACGCCGACAATGGTCGCACCGGCGCTGAATGTCTCGCGCACGTCGTCGGCGCTGCTGATACCGCCGCAGCCGATAATCGGCAGATTGCTGACCGCTCGCACCTCTCGAATGCACTTCAGGGCAATCGGCAGCACGCCCTTGCCGGACAGGCCGCCGGCGCCGTTGCTCAGCACCGGGTGGCCATGGGATGAGGTGTAGCCGGGCCCGACCGTGTTGATGGCGCAGAAGCCGTCCGCGCCCGCGGCTTCGGCGGCGCGTGCAATCGCGGCGATATCCGGCGTGTTCGGCGTCAGTTTGGGAATCACCGGGATATCAACTGCAGCCTTAACTGCGCGCACGATTTCAGCTACCAGGTCCGGGTCCTGTCCCATGGCCATGCCGTAGCCCTGGGCGTGGGGACAGGACAGATTGAGTTCCAGGCCATCCGAGACCGGGGCCAGCAACCTGGCAACCGCCACGAATTCCTCGATGCCGCCACCGAAGATCGACGTCAGCAGGAAGCGGTCTTCGGGCACCCTGAGTTCGCCCAGAATATCCACCGACGCCGCGGCGCCGGGGTTGGTCAGGCCCACGGCGTTGACAAAACACCCCGGTGCGTACTGGCTGAGCACGGGCTCGCGGTTGCCCACGCGCGGTTCAAGGCCGATACTCTTGGTGGTTAGCACGCCGATCTGGGGCATGTGGTCGAGCACGTACTGGATGATCGAGCCCGCGGTGGTGACGATACCCGAGGGGATGGTATGCGGTCCCGAGAGACGCTTGCCGAAGAAGTCAGTACTCACACCAGGCGCTCCACTGTTTGGGAGACGGTACGGCGCTTGTTGCTGAAGCCCATTTTCTTGCGCGGTCCCGTCTTGGTTGTCATTACCAGCCGGTAGGAGATGTCCGTGTGGCGCATGGCGATGCCGTGCACCAGCCCGGCCCACCATTCGGGCGGGTGCAGGGTGCAGTGCGCGTTCTGGCCGTTCGGCAGGTCCTTCACTGCGGGGAAGCAGGCGACGTTGGCAAACACGAACTTGCGCGCGTAATTGAACATTTCCTCGATGATCCACGGTACGTCGGGCTCGGTAATGTGTTCGAGAACATCGGTGCTGATAACGCCGTCGTACTGTTGGTCGGGCAGGGCGCTGAAGGGTTCGTAGCCCGGGTCGTAGCAGCGGATGTCATCTACGCCCCAGTAGGACTGGATGCTGTCTACCGTCAGTCCGGGTGAAATGCTGACGTCGGTCTGCTCATAGGCGAGGCCTTTGCCGGCACCGTAGTCGAGAATGTTGCGCGCAGCCGTGTCCTCGATCATGTCGCGGATGTCGGCGGCGTGATTGATCAGCATCTTGCCGGGGAAGGTGTCCTTGCCCGACTTGCCGGCGGACTGTTCGCCCTCCTCGTGCATGCTCTCGTACAGGCGGACCATCGCCAGATACTCTGGGCTCGGGTTCTCTCGGGTATACATGGGGCCTCGCAGGTCGCTGCCGGGGCGGGGTTGCTATCACTCGCGAGGCGGGGATGCTACCACCGTTGCTCCCGGCTTCCCACTTGTCTACTACAAAGAAATCGCAAGGAGATCGCGAAGACTATCCCACAGTTGTCTCAGGCACCGTGACTCATGTGCCACAAAAGGTCTGCTGCACCATTTCCTCCGGCGCGGCGGGGCGCGCCAGCTCCAGGTCATCCGGGGCGTAATCGAAGGGCGCGGTGAAGCGTGCAGCATAGCGGTCGAAGACAGTGTAATCGCCTTCTTCCCCGGCACTGATGGCGCGCTGTACCAGGTGATTGCGCGGAATGAACAGCGGATTGCGCCGGCGCATGGCGTCGCGCTGGGCGCTGGCGTCCGAGTTCTCTTGGCCCAGGCGTGCCATCCAGCGTTCGGCCCAGCCATCCAGGTCCTCCGGAGCGCTGTATAAGTCCGCCAGCGCCCGCGTTTCTGCATCCGGGGCCGGGAGGCCGCTCAGGTAGCGAAAAGTCAGCGTAAAATCCAGGCGGTGCTGCGCCATGACGTCGAACAGGTCCTCCACCAGCGTGGAATCGTCCTGTTCAATGCCCGAGAGGCCGAGCTTGGCCGCCAGGCCCTGCGCGTGCGCCTCAGAGAAAAACGTCGAAAACGTCTCGATGGCGGCACGCGCCAGTTCCACCGCGCGCTCTTCTTCATCGGCGATCAACGGGACCAGTGTCTCGGCGAGCCGGGCCAGGTTCCAATGGGCGATGCCCGGCTGGTTGCGGTAGGCATAGCGCCCGGCGTAGTCAATTGAGCTGAATACCGCGTCGGGCTGGAATCCCTCGATGAACGCGCAGGGGCCGTAGTCCACCGTCTCGCCGCACAGCAGCATGTTGTCGGTGTTCATGACGCCGTGCACGAAGCCCAGGTGCTGCCATTGCGCCACCAGTGCAGCCTGCCTGGCGATGACCGCCTCCAGCAGCGCGAGCGCCGGGTTGTCGGTCTCCACGTCCGGGTAGTGCCGCGCCAGCACGTACTCAACCAGTGCCTGCAGGGCCTCGTGGTCCTGGCGGGCGGCAAAGAACTGGAAAGTGCCGATGCGTATATGACTGCTCGCGACCCGCGCCATGATCGCCCCGGGCTCCACCTTGTTGCGGATCACCCGCTCGCCGGTAGTGACCGCTGCCAGGGCGCGCGTGCTCGGAACACCCATGGCGTGCATCGCCTCGCTCACCAGGTATTCGCGAATCACCGGTCCCAGTGGTGAGCGCCCGTCGCCGGAACGCGAGTAGGGCGTGCGGCCGGCGCCCTTCAACTGGATATCAAAGCGCCGGCCCTCGCTATCCGTGACCTCGCCCAGCAACAGCGCGCGACCATCGCCCAGCTGCGGATTGAACTGTCCGAACTGGTGTCCTGCATACACGGTAGCTATGGGCGTAGCGCCCTCGGGAACGGCATTGCCCGCCAGAACGGCGATACCCTGTGCCGAAGCGAGCCAATCGGCATCGATTCCGAGCTGCTCACACAGCGCGTTGTTTACGCGCAGAAGGCCGGGTGCCGCGACGGGCGTCGCCTCGACTTCGGCGTACAGGCGGGGGGGCAGCTGCAGGTAGCTGTTTTCGAAGGCAATGGTGCTGCTGGATGTCTGCATCTTGGCCTCAGTATGGCTGGAATTCACGCTTTTGACGTATACGACTGTTAACTCTCCACGCGATTAATTGAAAGCTTAACGTTCATGTGCAGTCACCGCCAACCAGGCCATGCAGCGTGGCCTGGATACAGCGCGTCGCATGGTGTGCCGGCTGACCCGCTAGCCCGCGGCATTCTTCGGCCTGAATGGAAACAAACAGACTGCAGTTATCCCAGGTTTTTCCTGTGGTAGTATGCGAAATGATGAATGATTGGGGATGTAAGTCGTTTAACTTGTGACCAGAGGCGAGGTGACGCCGGGTATGACTGATAGAACGACAATTTTGCCCGTTTACGATTTTTCGTTTTCGCTCAACGAGACGTATTTGAAGAAGGTTACTTCGCGGCTCTCAGAGCACAGGATTGCCGCCAACCCGATAAACTACGCACTCCTGTACGAGTATGTGTCCGAAAACAACCCCGAGCTCAACAAAACTATCGACACGCTGCTGACCGAGTCCAAGACGCTCGATATTCATCAAAGTGAAGAGCTGTACGCATCTTACATCTGCAATGTCTCATTAGAATCCTTTGAGAATATCAATCGGCAGATACGTCAAGTGCTCTCATGCGTTTCGAACGCGGTTGATGATACTAACAAACAGGCGGAGCAGGCCGGAGACGAATTTGAAGAGCAAACGAGTCTGCTGGAAAAGGTGTCGGATGCGGCTGACCTGAGAAAAATAATAGCTGACGTGATACGCGAGACTCGGGCACTGGCCACAGCTACCCGCGCGATGCAAGGCGAGCTAACGCGCGCAAACACTGAAATGGATGCTCTTCGCAGCGAGCTCGTTTCAGTCAGGAAGATGGCCACGACCGATGGACTCACCGGCCTGCTCAATCGTCATGCTTTTTACGAAATCATGGAAAAAGTCGCGGGCACTGACACGTCGGGGTCGGTTTTTCTGTGTGTCCTGGATATCGACTTTTTCAAACGTGTGAATGATACCTGGGGACATACAATCGGGGACAAGGTCATCAAGTTTGTTGCCTCGCTTATGCAGCAACATACATTTGAGCACCATCATGTCGCACGTTTCGGGGGCGAGGAGTTGGTTGTCATAATGCCCGACACGAGTCGACAGGATGCCTTCATGATCGCGGAAAAAATACGGACGAAAATGCAGGAGACCAGGTTAAAACGCAAATCAGACGAGGCATTACTGGGAGAGATCACAGTCTCGATAGGCATTGCCGAGATGCAGCCGGACGATACCCTCGACAGCTTTTTTAACCGTGCAGATGCCGCGCTTTACAAAGCCAAGCGCGCGGGACGCAACAGGGTTGTGGGCTAGCATGACGATACGACCTGCAAGGCTACGAACCTCCAGCCCTATCATTGCCATCGTTTGCGCCGCTAGCCTGGCCGCTGGCTGTACCACCAGCAAGAACGTCATCATCGATGAAAAAGGCGTGGACATGAAGCGCTATCGTCAGGATCTGGCCGAGTGCGAGCGCTATGCCGACCAGGTTCGCAAGGGTGAGAAAGTCATGCGCGGTGCCGCTTCCGGTGCCGCAGTCGGCGGCGCCGTGGGCGCTGTTGCAGGCGGCAGCACCGACAGCGCAGCGCGCGGGGCCGGCGTAGGCGCGGTCACCGGAGGCGCCCGCGGCATGTCGGCGGGCGAGCGCGAGGAAATGCGTGTGATCAAGCGTTGCCTGAGCGGCCGCGGCTATCGCGTTCTGAACTGATGCCGCGATCTGCTAGTCGTTTGCCTGCTCGGAGTCGTCGCCGAACAACTTCTCTAGCAGCTTGTCCGCTTCTTTTGCGACCTTGCGCTTCACCTCGCCCGCAGCCAGTTCTTTGAGAATTGCCTTCGTATCCACACGACACCAGGACGCCGGTTCATCGGCAAGGTTGCCGCGGCACTCCACGGGCCAGCGCAGGTCGGACAGGCGCTCGTTGACACGGCAGGCGGGGTCAAGGCCAGCAGTATCGCGAATAGTGGCGCGTATGCTGGCGCGGAAGTCCTGGGCGGCGAGATCCAGGGTGCCGCTGCCGGTGAGCCCGAGTGCGGGCAGGGCAGCGGACAGCGGGTCCAGACGTGCTTCTCCAGCGGCGAGATCAATGTCTGCCTCCAGCCTGGAGAAGACCGTGTCTGGCTGAAAGGTAGTCGTCAGTGACTCCTGATTGACCAGCGCGACAGCTTCGCAGAACTGGCGCTGCACGTTTACCCCCTGAACGGTGACGGCATCCGTGCGCAGTCGAACCGGCCCCGCCAGTGAGTCGGTGAGCGCCGTGGCGGAGTCCCCCTCGGCTGAAAGCTCCCAGGTCAGGGTGGCACGGCCGCTGGTCGTTACCGCCGTCGTCGTCGCGCGCACGGCGCTGGCGATATCGAGATTGTCCACGCTCCCCTCGGTCGACAGAGTCGCCGGGTTGTAGCGCGCGTTCAGTTGAGCGCTGAAATCAATGTCACCGTCGTGCAGCTTGCCGCGCACCGGGTTCAGAGTGATTCTGCCCTCCTTTGCGCGGAGCGTGGCAGTGACGTCGCTCAAGACGTGTTGGTCGAGCATGACGCGATCAATACGCAGGCGCGCCGCGCTGTCTATGCTGCGCAGGGCATCGTAGGGTAGCGTGGCCGGGTCCGCTTCAGGGCTCGATTCCCCGGCCTGGACTGCTGCTTCTGGACCCGCGAGCGCCAGCAGTGCGGGGCTGAATTCGTTGACACTGAGGTCGGCGTCGATCTGCGGGCTCTCGAAGGCGGCGTAGCGCAGCGAGCCGTTCCCCAGCATCTCGCCGGCGGTAAACGCCAGGGTCAGTTCTGCCACCTGCGTCTCGAGGTTCATGCTGCCCTCGATATGCGCGCTCAAGGGCTGCCGGGTCAGGCCGTCTGTTTCGACCTCGAGGCGGTTCAGGCTTAGGCGGCTGGCGTCGAGGTCGGGGCGCAGCTCGCCGCTGATGTCCAGCGCGAGGTCCTGCCCGTCTTCTGCGCGCGGCAGGCGTACCGACGCGGTGAGCGGTACCGGTCGACCAAGGGTATTGAGATCGCTGGCGGCCAGGCGCTCCAGAATTACGGTCGAGAGCGTTTTTGCGTTGTCGTCTACCGTGACAAGACGGGCGTTGACAATGGACAGCTCGGCGACGTTGAGCGCCAGCGGCATAGCCAGCGCAGCGCCTGCTTCGGCGGCGGAGCTGCCGGCCTCGCGCAACGCGCGGCGCTTCTTGTAGAGGGCATCGAGCTCGGCATCGGACAGCCCTACTGTGGTCATCTCGCCGGCGGCTGCCGCGTCCGGCGCGAGCGTGGTCACGGTCAGGTCACTCAGGATCAGCGAGTCTATTTCGACGCTGCCGCGCAGCAGGGGCATCCAGGCTAGGCCGCTACCCAGCTCGCCGGCTTCCAGTGTGGTCTTACCATCGGCAGCCTCGATCCCGATATCCGCCATCTCGAGTGCCAGGCGCGGTACCAGCGACAGGGATACCGGGCCGGAAACCGTCAGCCGGGCGCCGGTTTTTTCCTCAAGTTGTCCGGCGGCGACCTCGATGAGCCGATCCTCGTCCACGAACACCGGGATGAGTACTGCCGCCAACACCACCAGCACGACAGGGATGGCGATGATGTAGAGAAGAATCCGTCCCATGACCGATAACCGAAATCAACATTAGAGG
>CAYFVJ010000123.1:0-8036 GCA_964346555.1 uncultured Alteromonadaceae bacterium
GCGGCTTCCTGTTGCCGGAATTCGGCGACACAGGAGAGCGTCTGTTGCAGACTGCCCCCGGCGGACAAGGCGCGCCGGTTGGCGTTACGCAACAATGGCCCATCAAGAATCGGGTCACAAAAGGGGTACCCGAGCTCAATCATATCGACACCGCCATCGCGCATAGCGGTCATCAGCCCCGGAATCGACGCCAGCGTCGGATCGCCTGCATTCAAATAAAATACCAGCCTGGCGGCTGCCGTCCCGCGGGCAAAGATCTGATCAATCCGGTGCATCTTCCCCCGCCACGTCTTGCTCGGTAACAGCGTCTCCGCTGGAAGTGATACATACGATGAGCGAGTCGGCTTGCCCCATGGATCTGCCGACCTGCAAAGCCGCCGCGAGCGCGTAGGCCGGCTCTTCCGAAATCAGGATGCCCTCTTCAGAGGACAGCACATCGCGGGCCGCTAGCGCGTCATCCCGGCAAACGGACATCACCTCGATGCTGCCGGAATCCCTCCATGACGCCACTTCTGGCCCGGCGCCCGGGTAACTGATCCCCGGCGTCGCCCCTTGCAGGCGAACGATCTGTCCATCATCGCCCTGCAGCACCAGCGTCTTTGCGCCGTGCAGAATGCCGGGGGTGCCCTGTGACAAACAGGGCGCCCGGGTCGGCTCGGCGGCAATCAACAGGACACCGACTTGTTCGAGAAAGGCTGAAAACAGGCCCACCGCGCCGGCGCCGCCTCCCAGCGTGGCGACGACGGCGCCGAGTGTTCCATCTGCGTCGTCGCGGACCTGCCTATGCGTCTCCGCCCCGATAACCGACTGCAGGCTGCGCACCATGTGCGGATAAGGGTAGGGGCCGACGGGCGCTCCCGCCAGGTAGGCCGTGTCGCCCAGTGCCGCCATCCAGTGCTGGGTTGCAGCGCTCTTCGCCGCATGCAGCGAAGCCTGATCGGAAGCAACGGCAACAAGGCGCGCACCGTACCGTTCAATTATACGAACCGATAGCGGCTCGGCTGCAATATCTGCTTCGGCCATGTAGATGGTGCAGGACAATTTCAGGTGCTCGGCGGCGGCCGCAGCCGCAACGCCGTTGCCACCCGATCCTGTCTCGCCGACAACGGCCGTTTTGCCCATTTTTTTCGCCAGCAGGCACTGTCCAAGCGCGGCGTTGATATAGCCGCCACCAACACGGGTCTGATCCTCGCGCTTGAAATAAAGCCGGGCGCCAGTATTCCAGCGGGACAGCTGCCGCGCCTCATACAGTGGTGTCGGACGGCCGGCAAAGCTCGCCAACAATGATCGGAAGTCCGCCTGAAACGCCGGGGAACGCCACGCCGCCTCGAACGCGGCGGCGAGCTTCTCCAGGGTTGGCACCAGGGGCGGGGCGACATAGCGCCCACCATAGTCACCGTAACGCCTGACCGCAGCCATCAGGCGCCGCGGCTGGCTGCGAGTTCCCGGGCCTGCTGTGTCAGCATCGTGAACAGTTTGAAGCGTTCATCGGCGCGATCGCTGCGCTGTTCACGCGGCACAACCCGACGCTCGGCAGCCGGGGCCGGGGCATCGAGTCCCATCGCAGCACAGGTCAGCAAAAAGGCGCCATAGGCTGTGGCAGCGGCGGGCATTGCGGCAATTTCCACTTCGGATCGACAGCTGTCTGCAATCAGCTGCGGCAGGATCGGGCTGATTGCGCCGCCGCCCAGTAATCGAATAGGGCCCGCGTGGGGTGACAAGGCCTGCAGATTCGCACGCAGCGCGAAGGCAAGCCCTTCGAGGACGGCATAAAAAATCTCTGGCGGGCCATCGTTTCTCGCCAGAAAATGCAATGCCCCGCGGATGGCCGGGTCATTAAAGGGCGATCGCTCTCCCTTCAGGTAGGGCAGGAACATCACATCCGTGGGGGATTGATCGATCGACGGCAGCAGCGCATCCAGTTCCGCGAGGCTTTTTCCACTCAACTCGCTGTACCATGCAGCGCTATCGCCGCCGCTCAACATCGCGCTGATTTTGATAATGCCGGGCCGTGACGGGTGGGATAGCGCATACAGGCCATCGGTGGCGGGCCCGCGGGACTGCTCATCGATCTGCGCCACCCAGGCGGTTGTGCCTACGTAGATATAGGTGCTGCCCACGCCTTGCAGTCCGGCTCCGATAGTCGCCGCGCCCGCATCGCCGGCGCCCAGATAGACGGGTGTACCCGAACAAACGCCCAGTTCATCCGCCGGGACAGGCTTGATGCCACCCGGCGTGTAATCAGCCGGCTTGATAGCGGGCAGCCTGGCAATGGGTATGTCCAGCGCGTCGCAAACGACCGCAGACCACTGCCTCTGTGCCTGATCCATCAAACCGACGGTCGTCGCCGCCGTCGGATCGGTGAGGCAGGCGCCCGTGAGCCGCTGCAGCAGAAAGTCCTTTGCGCCGCTGTGAAAACAGCTGGTGCGGTCAAACGCATTCGGCTCATGGCGCTGCAGCCATTTCATCTTGAAACATGCCAGGAGGGCATTCGGATAATTGCCGAGCAGCTCAGCGACCCGGACCGGATCGTGCTCTGCTATGAAGTCATCGAACTCCCGGCTTGCCCGGGCATCACTGTAGAGGATGGCGGGCCGCACAGGCCGGCAGTCATGATCCACTGCAATGACACTCTGCATGGTCCCGGACAGGGTGATGGCGGCAATATCCTGGCCATCCGTGACTTGCCGGCTCGCCGCGACAGCGGCTGTCCACCAACTCTCCGGGTTCTGCTCGTGACGTCCGGAATCGATGACGTCTGTTGCATATTGCACTTCGGCGTCGGCGAGCACAGTGCCCTGCCGGCAGAACACAAGTGCTTTCGCGCTGGACGTACCAATATCGATTACCAGAATTGATGAAGCCATGGCCAGCCCGTTTGCCTATCCGAAAGGTCGTTGAAGGTGTCGAGCACGCTGACGGCTCAGCGCTGCAGGGTCTCGGAGGGCCTCTCACCAAATCGCTTCCTGTACTCTGATGAAAATCGCCCCAGATGAGAGAAGTTCCAGCGCATGGCGACCCGGGCAACCGTTAACGATTCATCACGCCGTTCGAGATCGTCGCGCGCTCTGTCCAGGCGCCGGTTGCGTATGAAGGCGCTCGGCGGCATGCCGATAAAGCGCTCAAAACCTGCGTAGAGCGCCCGTTGGCTGACGCCGGACAACTCGACCAGGTGCGCCAGGCAGATATCATCTGCCAGATGCTGCTCAATGTAGTCGACAACTTTTCTGACGTGGTGCGGCGTGGCCGACGAGCAGCGGGCATCGAGTGCTGCCGAGGCGCTATTTGGCAACCCGAGCAGGAGCGCGGTGATGAGTGCCTGTTCGAGTTCCCGTGATACCGCCTTGATTCCAACCACGCCGGGACCGGCTTCGTGCTGATCAAAAAGAAAGTTCGACAGTCTCTCTATCGACATTCCCGGATCAGAACCGAGATCGACAGCCGGTTCGAACACGATCGTCCGCGTCACAGCCCGACCGAGAAGAGCGCTGGCGACGCGGTCAACCGAGCTTTTGGCAATCTTGATCATTCGCTGGCCACAGTCCGCAGACCATCTTGACCGGATACGCCGTTCCGGCGACAGCAGAACGGCGCGGCCCGGGCGATTGACAAGGCGCTCGTTACCGTACTGGAGATTTACCGCGCCGGATTGCGGAAACTCCAGCATGTAAAACTCCTCGAAGTTTTCCGGGTCGATCTCCACGTCGGCGCCGTACTGCAGGTAATTCAGCGACATCGACGTCAGCGGAACCCAATTGTGAAGCGCGTTTAACGGCGCCCGCGACTTGCGCTGTTGGATTCTATGGGCACAGTACGTGGCCGACAGGTACGACCGAAACTGCGCAAGATCAGACGACCTGAAGGCGGCGTGCCCGGCAAGCGGTGCGCAGTGGCCAGCTAACATATCAATCTCTCGTCACCGCCGGTTTCAGAAGGCTCTCCGAACGCTGAACCACCACTCGCGCGGCCTGGAAAACGTCGCCTGGGTGTAGCCGAACTGGCCCTGGGCCGTCTCGTCATTACCGGCGATGATGTATTCTTCATCGGTCAGATTGTTGCCGGTCAGGCTGAACACCCACTGACCTGTCTCGATGGATATATTGGCGCCGAGCAGGTGGATACTGTCGCGCTCGAGAATCGGCGAGTTGAGAACATCATTATATAGTTGTGACGTGAAACTCCAGTTCGCCTGCAGGACGATATCGAAATCCGTGTCGACGGGGATACGGTAGGAGACGGCGGAATTCAGAGACCAGTCCGGCGTTTTCGGCAGCTCTGTATCGAGTGTCAGAATCTGTGACCCATCGAGATCCACGTTGACGGCCGCCTCGGGGGTGATGGATGTCAGCTCGTTCTGCAGGTACCCCACACCACCGGACCATTCGAGCGCTGCGGTGGGGAAATAGGTCCACTCGAGTTCGGCGCCGTAAATCTCTGCATCGCCGATATTGCGCGTCACGGGGCCGATGCCCTCGAAGATCGGTGTTACCTGCAGATCCTCATAGTCCGAATAGAAAACCGCGGCGTTCAGACGCAGGCTCTGGTCAAGTACCGTGGACTTGACGCCGACCTCCACCGTTGAGACATCCTCGCGGCGAAATGGGGGTGCCGGAATACCGGGGCCGGGTCCGATACGTTGACTGAAGCCCCCGGCCTTGAAGCCGGTCGAGTAGGACGTATAGGTCAGGACATCAGGAGCGATTGCGTAGGCGAAATTGACCGTAAAATCTACCTTTTCGTCGGAATTGACGTAAAAATCGCCTCTGCCCAGGCTTTCAGGGGCCACGATCAACGGCACTTCCGGCGGTAGACCCAGTCCGAGCCCGTTGGCATCTGAAAAAAACGTCTGCTCGCCGCCGCGAAAACCCGGGTCGAAGCGTTTGGTCTCATCCGTGAATCGGATGCCCGTGGTGACTTCGAGCTTGTCCGTTATGCTGGTATTTGCCTGCGCAAAAAACGCCAGACTTTCGTTGTCGACGCTGCCGCCGCTGCCCAGGTTTCCGATCGGGGTGTCTACCAAATTGTCGTTCGTGCCCTCTTCTTCGAGGTAGAACAGACCGGCAACATAATCGACCCGCCCATCCCAGAGTTCACCGAGCAGCTGGAGTTCCTGGGTGAACTGGTCCTGTTCATAGCTATCAACGGTGTCGCCGATGAACGGCGCCGAAAAGAAATTGCGCGCGAAGTCGCTCTCTACATCGCGATAGGCGCTGATCGATTTGATCTGGAACGCACCGAGGTCGTAGGTCAGCGTCATCGACGCGCCGAAGATATCAAAATCGGACCGCGATGGTCCGGTGTAGAAGGTATCCCGCGCGTCGTCGGTGACAAACGCGCCGCTCAAGAGATCCTGGCCCGTAAACTGACCTTCAAAACCAGGCCGCAGCGCCGGCATCGTCCCCGGTATCACGCCCGCCGCCGCGGGCAGGAAGGGTGCGCCGGTACTGGGCACAAACTCCAGAACGCTCTGCGCCACCGACTCCTCTCTGCCGCGGGTATAATCGAGGATCACGTCCGCTTCGAATGCTTCCGTCGGTGTCCACAGGGCCCGACCGCGCATGACATAGCGGTCTATATCCCCAAGATCAGGCTCATCGGGCGTCAGGAGACGCTTCTGATACCCGTTCTGATTCAGGAAGGCACCGGCAACATTGACCGCCAGGTCCTCCGTAATGCCGAAATCGACGCCCCCCCGCGCATTGGTGCGGGAAAAATTGCCGGCCTCAAGCTGAACATAGCCGCCGCCATCGGGATCCGGACGACGCGAGGAAATATTGATTGCACCCCCGATGGTGTTTTTGCCGAACAGCGTTCCCTGGGGACCGCGCAGTACCTCGACCGTCTCGACATCGACCAGGTCGAGCAGCCCGCCGACAGAACGCGCGACGTAGACACCATCGATGTAGATGCCGACGCCGGGATCCGAATTGAGCGTGAAATCCGTCTGGCCGACGCCGCGAATAAACACGGTAGACGCGATGGATGAGCCGGATACTGCCGCTGTCGCGTCAAAGGAAACATTCGGCGCGTAGCGCGCGGCATCGGAAATGTCCTCGATACCCAGACCGCGCAATTCGTCGCCGCTCAAGGCCGTAATCGATATCGGGACGTCCTGCACGCTCTCCGATTTCTTTCGGGCGACAACAACGATTTCTTCCAGTTGAGCCAGGGCAGGTGTAGCCGCTATACAGATCGCTACAGTACCGAGTCCCGCCAGCAAAGGTAGCCTGCTCATGAAACCTCCTGTCGTTGCCACTTGAAACGTTGGCGTTTGAAATGTTGTTCGTTAGAAACTCGCCGGATACTAATGCAGCTGACTGACCCGCCTCTATCCACTCCTGGTCGACGCTATCCGGCATTTGCCGGGTATGTGGCCGCTCAGCGTGCCGCGACGTCCCCTGCTGAGCCCGAACGACCGATTGGGTAACCTTGTTCGCCGGTCGTCTAAGCGAGACACCGGGCGCGCGCCAGTGTCTCGGATGGTAACTCGCGATAGGCCTGCCGGTAGAGAGAGGCGAAACGCCCGAGTTGGCCGAAGCCGTAGGCAGTGGCGGTTTCCGTGACACTGACGTCGCGTCCGCTTCGCAGCACGTCATGCACGGCCTCGAGCCTCGCGTTCTGGATGTAGCGCATCGGCGAGGTATTCTGGAATCGCTGAAACCCGTCGTAGAGGCAGCGCTCGCTGACGCCGGCTGCTTCCACCAGCTTGTCTATCGGTATTTTTTCATCCAGGTGGGCATGAATATAGTCCACCGCGAGCCGGACATGCCGCGGTCGCACCCGCTGCCCGCCGTTCAGCAGCTGCGCCGTGTAATTGTTGTTCAGTGAATAAAGCAGCGACTTGATGATATTGTCCAGCTCGCTTTCCAGGATCCCGCTGTGGCGGTAGAAACTGCAGTCTTCGCGGTATTCGCTAAGGAACGCGAACAGATGCCGCCACCAACAGGCATGCTGCGCGTTGTCTCTCTCCATGGTGGGTTCGAAGACGAGGGCCTCCTGTAGCGGCATGCCCAGGCACGCAGCCGCGACCTTTTCCAGCCGCTCTCTCGAGATCTGCACCGAGAATTGTCGACAGTCATGACTCCAGATCATCCGGGTGAACGCCGACGGGTTGATGACTGACGCCCTGGCCGGTCCGGATTCGATGATGCGGCTGTCGCTATCGATGCGTGCCCGGCCCTGGACCGGCACCTGGATGAGATAGAAATCCTGCAGATAACCCGGCTCGATGCAACTCTGCGCACCGTACTGCATGTAGTTGAAGCTGACACCGGCCAGCGGCAGATGGTAGTGGAATGCGTCCAGCCGCCCGCCGCGGGCGGACAGCTGATGATCGCAATACACCTGGCTGACCCGGCAACGCGCCTCGTCCAGATCATGGGTCTGGAAGAGCCTGTATTCGGGTCGCCCGATCAAGCCTGTCTGATCGGCGATCTTCTCCACCGTCTTGCCCCCTGCTTTTCAGCCTTGCGCAGGGAATATCACAGTTCCCGAGTGACTTCAAATACGCCGTGCCCGTGCCAGCAAGGCCGCAATCGCCGGACACCTACTGGCCGCTGTTGCCCTCCATGAGCAGCGGCATGAGCGGATAGTGCTGCTCGGGGCCCATGGCGCCGTAACCGCCATCCACGGGCACATCCCCGCCGGTCATGTAGGAGGCCTCATCGGACGCGACAAAGGCCACCACGGCGGCGACTTCCTCGGCATCCGATACACGGCCCATCAGATTGTAGGGGGTAGACACCTTGTCCGCGTGTGCCCGGTTGTCACCGGTCAGGCCCTCGAAGGGATCCGACCAGCTGTGCCCGACGGTTACCGCATTCACGCGCACACCGCGCGCGGCATACTCCACGGCCTGGGTTCGCGACAGATGGCGCAGGGCCGCTTTGGAGACGGGATAGGCCCAGCGGCCAATGTGCGGGAACTGACCCGAGATGGAGCCGATATTGACGATGTTGCCACGCGCGGCGGCGAGCTGCTCCAGCGCCGTTTCGCCGAGGATAGCGGCGGATACCGCATTGGTGTTGAGTGTCGAC
>CAYFVJ010000124.1:0-8023 GCA_964346555.1 uncultured Alteromonadaceae bacterium
GTCGGTTCGTCGGCCACCAGTATGTCGGGCTCGCAGGCGAGCGCCATGGCGATCATCACGCGCTGCTGCTGGCCACCCGATAGTTGGTGTGGATAGTACGCATAGCGCGCGTCGGGCTCCGGCAGCTGCACTTCCGTGAACATTGCGATGACGCGCTCGCGCAGTGCCGGGCCGCGCAGAGGCGTGTGCAGGTGCAGGGTTTCAGCCACCTGTTGCCCAACCGTCTTTACCGGGTTGAGTGCGGTCATGGCATTCTGGAATATCATCGCCACCCGCCGTCCGCGCACCGATTGCATACGAGACTCCGGCAGGGTGAACAGGTGCTGCTCACCGCGTGTGACTTCGCCGCCGCCAATCCGCAGGGCCTCGGGCAGCAGGCGCAGGCACGCCAACGCTGTGACCGACTTGCCGCTGCCGGATTCACCGACCAGGGCGAGTACCTCGCCCCCCTTGAGATCGAAACTGACCTTGTCGACGATGTGTTCCCCGGTCTCTGCAAGCACGACGCTGAGATCGCGCACGCGCATGCGGATGTCGCCTTTTGCCGCGCGGGTGCTCATGTCTGTGCTGCCTCCAGGCGCGTGCGCGGATCGAAGGCATCGCGTACCAGGTCGGAGAACAGGTTGGCTGCCAGTACCAGCGTGAACATAAAAATGAATGCGCCGGTGAGGTTCCACCAGATGGCCGGCTCCCGGGACAGCTCTGCGCGTGCGCTGTTGATCATGTTGCCCCAGCTGCCCATGCTCGGATCGATGCCGACGCCGATGTAGGACAGGACGGCCTCAGCCAGAACCAGGGCGCTGAAGTCGAGCACGAAGGTGATCAGAATGATGTGGACCGTGTTGGGCAGGATATGGCGCGTGACAATGCGCGTGTGCGACACGCCAAAGGCATGCGCCGCCTGGACGTAGTCGAGCTGGCTGATTTTCAGTGTCTCGGCACGGATGAGCCGGCACAGTGATGACCAGCTGGTGACGCCGAGAATGAAGCACAGCGCCACGAATCGGGCATCGGCCTTTTCCAGTCCCACCTCGAAAGCGTCGGGATTGAGATCGATATATACCTGGAACAGCAGCACGGACGCGGCGATCAGCAGAATGCCCGGGATCGAGCTCAGGGTGGTGTAGAGATACTGCACGACATCATCCACCCAGCCCTTGAAGTAGCCTGCCATGACACCCAGCGTCACCGCGATGGGCAGCATGACCAGCGTCGCGAGAGTGCCGAGCAGGACGCCCGTGCGGATGCCCTTGAGCGACTGGTACAGCACATCCGTGCCGCCGAGATCAGTGCCCAGCACGTGGTAGTACCGGCTCAGGCTGACCATCCACACCCCGGCACACACGAGCACCGCCTGGGTCGCCCAGGATGCGCGCCAGGCGAGCGTGCTGCCGCGCAGCAGCAGCCACTGCGGGGTGATCAGCAGGACCGACAGCAGAAGTCCCCAGCCGATCGCCCGGAAGCTGCGTGACAGGATATCCGCGGCCCGGTCGTCGGGGGACGCTAGATGGCGTCCCGCGTGCTCCAGCGGCGGGTAGTCGCGGACGTCATTGCCGTCGGCGTCGCGCATGTTCTGCTTTTCGAAGGAGCGCAGCGCAAAAGGCGCTGAATAGGTGCGCTCGAAGCGCTCGCCCATGCCGTCTGTGAGCACGTCAAAAACACTGGTGACGGTATTGTCGTAATAACTCTCGCTGTAGTCGCTGCCGTCTGCCGGCGCCAAAGCCCGCCGGAAATGCATGGAATCTAGGAGCGCCACGCCGACATAGGCAATGATCACGGTAAATGCGGTCATGCCCAGGCGCGAGCTGAAGACCTGCCGCCAGCGCAGGCGGTTGTTCGGGTCGCGCCGCAGTCGCCAGAAAAACAGGCAGAGCGACAGTACCAGCAGGAACACCAGCAGGTCGGACCAGAGCAGGACGGGCTTCACGGCCTGCGTCCACTCACGACAGGCGCACTCGCGGGTCGGCCCAGGTGTAGGAGATATCAGTGAGTATCAGGCCGACGATGTAGAGAATCGAGCCGATGAACACCATGGAGCGGACAATGGCGAAATCCTGGGAGTTGATGGCGTCCAGCATGTAGCTACCAAGACCGGGAATACCGAAAAATGACTCGATCAGGAGACTGCCCATGAACAGCGTCGGCACCAGCACCACGACCCCGGTCAGGATGGGAATGAGGGCATTGGGTAGTATGTGGCGAAATAGAATGGTGATCTCGCCGCAGCCTTTGGCACGCGCGGTGCGCACGTAGTCCTGGTTGGCCTCCTCGAGGAACAGGGTGCGGTACCAGCGTGCGCCTGCGCCGATACCGGCGACCACGCCGACCAGCACGGGCAGGAGGACGAACTTCCAGGTCTGAACGTCCGGATGATAGCCGGAGATCGGCACCAGCTTCCATGTTTTCGCGACCAGGTATTGTCCGCCGATGATGTAAAACAGATAGGAAATCGACATCAGCGCCACGAACAGAAATACCGCTGCACGGTCGAGGCGTGTGGCGTGAAACATGACCACCAGCAGGGCCACGCAGATGTTGACGCCTATGCCGATGACAAAGGTGGGCAGCGCTACGGCAAGGCTGGGACCCATGCGGCGGGCCACGTCGGCAGTGATATCGCGACCGCTTTCCGAACGGCCGAAATCGAATACGAAGAGCCGCACCGATTTGTTGAAAAAGATCGTGTCCGTCAGCTGGTCGAATCCCCGCGCCTCGGTGTTGATGAAAAGTGGCCGATCATACCCGTTTGTGCGCTTCCAGTTGTCGATAGCCTCGGGCGTCACGTACTTTGTGCCGAGCTGGGATGCCGCCATGTCGTCGGGTGAGTTGACAATAAAAAAGAGCACGAAGGTCAGGAGGTTGACGCCGATCAGTATCGGTATGGCATACAGCAGTCGTCGGATGACGTAGGCGATCATCGGCGTCTCCGGTTCAGCGCACAGTGGCGCGCAGGCGCCGGCGGTAGGCCAGCGCGACGGGCATCAGCAGTGCAACGACGGTCAGGGTCGCGGCGTACAGCGGCCAGGTGACGGGCCGGTTCCACGCCGCGCGCTTTTCAGTGCGCAGTGCCTCATCGATACGCACGTATTTCAGGGTATTCTTGGAAATGCCATGGCGCTTGTTGTTGTGTACCCAGGCATTGTTCAGGTAAATGTCCTTGGGGTGGTAGGCAAATAGCCAGACGGCGTCCTCGCGGTACAGTTCAATGAGGCGCGCGACCATCGCATCGCGCTCCGGTCCCGGCGACGCGACGCGCACGGCCCGGAACAGCTGATCGAATTCTTCACGTTCGTAGCTGGCATTGTTGGCGCCGTCGCATTCGCACACCAGGGGACTCTCCGGTCCATACAGGAGAAACAGGAAATTCTCGGGGTCCGGGTAGTCCGCCAGCCAGCCGTGGGAAAAGATCTGGGTATTGCCAGTGAGCAGCTTCTCCCGTGTGCGGTTCCAGTCGGCGGGCCGGAACTCAACCTGCACGCCAATGCGGTCAAAGACCCGCTTCATCCAGTTCATGCTGGCATTGGAGATGGCCTGGGACTGCACGTCGATGAACAGGCGCAGTGGTTTTCCCGTTTCCGCGTGGCGACCGCCGGGATAGCCCGCCTGCGCCAGCAGTTCCCGCGCCTCCGCGATGGGGCGGCGCTGCGCCTCGCCCTCTGTCCAGGTGTGCGTGTAGGGGTTGATGCCGGCTTCACCCTCGAGGTGCCCCGGTATGCCGGGCGGAATCGGACTGTGGGCAACGATGCCGTTACCTTTGTAGAAAATGTTCAGGTATTCCTCGACGTCGAAGGCGATCTGTAGTGCGCGCCGCAGTTTCTTTTTTTTCTCGCTATAGCCGCCCACCACCGGGTCACGCATATTGAAGCCGTAGTAGTAGACGCCGGGCTTGACATCGGGAGACATGGTGATGCCGTGGTCCTCCAGGTCGGCGGACAGCTGCATGCCATCGGGGCCGACCTTGAACGCCTGGTCGAACACACCGGTGGTGTTGCCGTGGGATTCGCCAGAGCGGTCGTAATAGCCCTGCAGGAACTTGGTCCACAGCGGTAATACCGCCTTTTCCAGACGAAAGACCGCGCGATCGATCAGAGGCAGTTTCCGGCCCGCGTCTTCCAGCAGCCCCACCTCGCGATCGCCCGGCGCACCCTGGGTCGGATAGGTGTCGTGGCGGAAATTGGGGTTCTCCTCCAGGATGATTTCGCTGTTCGGGTCGTTCTTCACCATCATGAACGGGCCGCTACCAATGGGCCACCAGTCCAGGGTCAGGTTGCGATTGGCAAAGCCCGGGTTGTGGTAAAAGCGGTCGGCCTCGAAGGGTATCGGTGAAAAAAAGTGCATGGCAAGCCAATAGATGAACTGCGGGTAGCGACCATTGATGGTGATGCTCCATGTGTGTTCGTCGATCACCTTCACGCCTTCCAGCGTATGCGGCCGCAGGTCCAGCCAGCCATTTCGCGGCAGCTCGCCGAGACGGCGCGAGAAATCGGTCATGCCGACGATGTACTGGCCCATGAAACCGAGCATGGGCGAGCTGGCGCTCGGGTCGGCCAGGCGTTTGATAGCGTACACGTAGTCCGCTGCGCGTACAGGCCGTGAGCCGAGCTCGGTGAAATCACTGATCTGCCTGAATTCCGCGCTGTCGCGAGCCGAATCAAACAGGTAGACGGGCTGACCGTCGTCATCGCGCGCCAACGCCGGGTGCGGCTGATAGCGTGCGTCGCCGCGCACCCGCAGGGTGTAGCGGGTGTAGCGAGGGCTCTCGCTGGTGGCATCGATCACCCGACCGGCGCTGTCGAGGTGTTCCACGACCGGAAAGTCGGCAGCGCCCAGTGGAATCAGTCTGTAGGGGCGCTTGAGGAAATGATAGCCCAGCGGTGGTTCATAAATCTGCATAATGAACAGCGATTCATCGGCGGCGTAGGAGATCGCGGGGTCGAGGTGTTTCGGCGGTGCCGGCGCCATCACCGAGTAGTATGTCGTCTTGTCCTCTGGCGCCGGTGGATGAGGGTTGTTCCAGGGACCCTCGCCGCAGCCGGCAAGACTACAGGCGCATACCAGTAGGGCGAAAACGGCAGACCGTTTCATGCCAGATCGAAGCGTTCCCGGAGAAAGTGCGCGATGCCATCGGCATCGTGATGGCCGATCACCGCGGTGGCGGCCGCCTTGATCTCGGATTTGGCGTTATCCGGGGCGTAGGCCTCGTCCGCAAGCTGGAACATGCTCAGATCGTTGTCGCTGTCGCCGAAGCAAATGACGCGTTCCAGTCCCAGTTCCTGCTTCAGGGTGGTCACGGCGTCACCCTTGCTGCCAGCACGGTGGTGTATGTCGACCCAGGTCAGATTGGTGTCCTCGATCGCGTTGCCCATGTAGGAAACCAGGCCGTCTTCATCGGCGATGCTGTCGACAACCCGGCGGACGGCGTCTTCCGGGCCGATGGCGCTGACGTTGGTAATATCTGCGCTTGCCGGCAGCTGGGAGAGGTCGTGCAACTGCAGCGGACCATCCCGGCGCAGCATGTCCGCCAGCCGCGTTTCCGCCCGGTTGAGGGTGGGCGGATGGTAGATGGCATGATGGTCCCCCGGTTCCAGCGTAAACAGGAAGGGTGCCACACCCTCGCGGATGAAGCCCTCGAGCACGTGCTGTATCTCCGCCTGCGTCAGCAGAAAGCGATGGCTGTAGCCCTGCTGCTGCGGATTCCAGATCACGACGCCATTCTTGAAAATCTGCGGCAGAATAAAGCCCTGTCCGTCGAGCAGGTCCCGGGCACCGTGCAGGGTACGGCCGGTGGCGACTGTGTAGGCTATCCCGCGGGCGCTCAGTAGCGCCAGGGTCTCGCGGGTGAAGCCGGACAGCGCCGACGAGCGGTCGAGCAGCGTGCCGTCCAGATCAAAAACTATCAGTTCCATACATCATCCATTCAAGCGGGCGCTCCACTGTGTATACGCCACCATGTTAGCGCAACGTAGTTTACGTGAGCTGGCGTGCCGCGTCCTTCGTGTCATCGAAAACAATTGGTATTATCCCGGTTAATCTCCGCTGACAGTATTTGGACGGTCCATCAGCATGAGTCGCCAGCCGACCCTCAAGCAAATGCGTTACCTGATCTCACTCGCCGAGCACGGGCACTTCGGCCATGCCGCGCGCGCCTGCCATGTGTCGCAATCCACGCTTAGCGCGGGCATCCTCGAGCTTGAGGATGTGCTGGGTGCGCCGCTTGTAGAGCGCAACAACCGCCGGGTGATCCTCACGCTGCTGGGTGAGGAGGTGGTGCAGCGCAGCAAGGATGTCATGCTGTCAGTCGAGGATATCGTGGCCTGTTGCCGGGCTGCCTCCGAACCGTTCAACGGCGCCATGCGGATCGGCGTAATTCCGACTATCGCGCCGTTCATTCTGCCCGGTCTGCTGAATCGACTGCGCGATGAGCACCCGGCATTCCGTCTGTATATCCGCGAGGACCTGAGCGAGAATCTGGCTGAGGCACTCAGTCGCGGCGAACTGGACGTTCTTCTTCTCGCTCTGCCCTTTCCGATACAGAGCGTGGATGCGTTCCCGCTGTTCGAGGATGAGTTCCTGCTTGCCTGCCCGAAGGATCACGCGCTGTCATCGAACCATCGCCTGACGACAGCAGATCTGAAGGGCGCCGATCTCCTGCTCCTGGAGGAGGGGCACTGTCTGCGCGAACACGCACTCGAGGCCTGCAAGCTGCGCGACTCAGACGTCAGCGTGCCCTACCAGGCAACCAGCCTGAATACGATCGTGCAGATGGTGGCGAATGGTATCGGGGTCACCCTGCTGCCGAGGATGGCGCTGGATGCCAACGTGCTGGTCGGCACCGATGTGCAGGCGCTGCCCTTCGCGGAGAAGGGCGTCACGCGCACGGTGGGCCTGATGTGGCGGCGCAATACGCCGCGCCAGTCAGAGTTCAGGCAGCTCGGTACGTTTATCCGCGAGGCACAGCGCGCCGCAGACTGAGCGCGGGCACACGGCGCTTATTCTGCCCGGCGCGCGTCAGGCTCGGCGTGGTTGTCATCGTGCAGGGTGGCACCGCAATACTTGCAGTGGTGCGCGTCGAGGTCGTGACCGGCGCGGGCACACTGGGGGCAGTTCAGGGTCAGCTGCTTACGCGTGTGCGCCATGAGTTTTGAGGTAAATATGCCGGTGGGCACGGCGATGATTGCATAGCCTATAAGCATGCCGAAGGAGGCGATAGTGCGGCCCGTCGCGGTGGTGGGCACGTAATCGCCGTAGCCCACGGTGGTGATGGTGACGATGGCCCAGTAAACCGAGACGGGAATGTTGTCGAAGCCGTTTTCCGCTCCTTCGATCACGTACATCAGGCAGCCAAAAATCACCATGGTGGTCGTGACCATGAAAAAAAAGATGAAAATCTGGCGCGCGGATTGCCTGAGAGCGGCAGCCAGGGCATTCGCCTCGTTGAGTAACGAAAAAATGCGCAGCACCCGGAAGACGCGCAACACCCGCAGCAGGCGAATGATGAGCAGCGGCGCCGCCTCGGGCAGGAAAAAGGCGATGTAGGTCGGCAGAATCGACAGCAGGTCGATTACTCCGTAAACGCTCAATATGTAGGCGCGGCGGTTCTGCGCAATCCATATGCGCAAGATATACTCGGCGGTGAACAGCAGCGTGAAGCCCCATTCAATTGTCCTGAACAGCTCGCCATAACGCGCCTGATAGGAGGCAATGGAGTCGGCCACGATCACGGTGACACTGAGCAGAATGGCGGCGATCAGGATGAGGTCGAACCACTTGCCGGCGGGCGTGTCGGTGCCGAAAATGACCCGGTAGAGCGATTCCTGCAGCGGCGTCTGTTCGTGCACCGTCATTGTTCCAGCAGCGCGCGTATATCCGGCAGCAGTTTGTCCACGATCATCGCCTGGGCCCGGGGCGTCGGGTGGATGCCGTCGTCCTGCATCAGGCCTGCCTGCGTGGCGATATCGTCGAGGATGAACGGACCGAGGCGGGCACCGGCCTTTGCCGCGGCGGCGGGAAAACTTTCGCGAAA
>CAYFVJ010000125.1:0-7973 GCA_964346555.1 uncultured Alteromonadaceae bacterium
TTCGGTTTGCCCAGCAAAATGCTGGAAAAAAACGTGGAAACTGCCGGCAAAAAAAACGGGTCAATCCGCAATTTTGTGAGCGCCGCCGGGCCAGACCGGCCTTCGTCTGGGAAAGCAATATAAATAATAAAATCAATAGGATAGGGCGGTTTTAATGCCGGTCTGCGGGTGGATTCTTCTGAATCTCACGCGTGCATGTAATCTCATAATGAATGCTGTTTGACACACACGCCTGTGGACAATGTGCCGAAAAATATATAATTTAACATAATATATATTATACGCACTTGTGGATAAACCAGCCAGGCCATCCAGGAGCCTGAAAAACAGGTCACACGGTGCAGCACCGGTTACGGAACCAGAATAAAGCAAGCGCCGATAGCAACAATCTGATTGTGTAGAGAAGCCGACAGAATCCTGAGCCACGCATTAAACGAACCTGCCGACCGCTTCCAGAACACCTGCCTCGGCAAGTTTTTGTCCGCGCAGCCCGGCGCGTCAGACTTGCACATCGAGGTGCTCGCGCGTTGTACGGCTGGGATGACGCATCATCTCCGGCGCTCTAGTTGCCCATGGGCGACAGAATCCCGGCGCAGCTAGAAATTACATGAAGAAATAATTATTGACAATAAAAACAATAGTTTGCTTATTTAAATTAATGCTGTATCTAATTTAACCAACACGCTCACCCGGCATTTCCCGCAGCCTGCCAAAAGAATTTGACGCAGGGAATAAATATATTATGTTAAATGTAGACCGCCCTGCTCTGTCGCTCTCAGAAAGATATCGGCCGGCAAAGGAATATCTGCGGGGCGCTCCCGTCTCGACCTGGCGGTAAACGCCCGTTTCAATCAGCCGCAGGAGCTTGACCTGCAGTGGCAGAGGCACATTGCCGATCTCGTCCAGAATCAGCGTGCCGCCGCTGGCGGCGGCAGCCGCGTTTACTCGTGAGCCAGCTGCCCACAGAGGCGGAGAAGGTTCCTCGCTGTTTGGTTTTACGAATTCTATCAATCGGTTAGCGTAGCTTTTTGTCACTTTATCGCCGCCGGGGGCACAGCTGTTGCTATCGACACACAGCTGTTGCTATAAACACACAAAGTAATAGGGACACCTGTCCACCGAGGAGCAAAATGCCTATGAACACGAGACGCAGCAATGCCGGCGGGACGCCAGATGTGATCCCCTTTTTCGACGAGCCCACCAATACCCTTACCTACATCGTGCGTGATCCGATGAGTGAACACTGCGCGCTGGTGGATTCCGTGCTGGATCTGGATTACGCATCGGGCACGATCAATTATGAGAGCGCGAACCGCGTTATCGCCTACATTCGCGATAATCAGCTGACGCTTGACTGGATCCTGGAAACCCACGTGCACGCTGATCACCTGTCCGCGGCGCCCTACATCAAGCAGGAGCTCGGGGGCCGCATCGCCATCGGTGATCAAATTCGCACCGTGCAGAATACTTTCGGTGAGATTTTCGCAGCCGGCGAGGATTTCAGCCACGATGGCTCCCAGTTCGATGCCCTGTTTGCCGAGGGCGACGCTATCGCGGTTGGCGGCCTCGAGGGTTACGCGATGCACACACCCGGACACACGCCTGCCTGCATGAGCTATGTGATCGGTGATTCGGTTTTCGTCGGCGACACTCTGTTCATGCCCGATTACGGAACTGCCAGATGCGACTTCCCCGGTGGGGATGCTACGACCCTGTATCGATCCATCAGGCGAATTCTCGCTTTGCCGCCGGAGACCCGCATTTTTGTCTGTCACGACTATCTGCCGGATGGTCGCGAACTGGAATTCGAAACGACGGTAGCCGAAGAGCGCGCGGGCAATATCCATGTCAGGGACGGGATCAGCGAGGCGGAGTTCGTCGAAATGCGGGAGAAACGCGACGCGACGCTGGGCATGCCGAGACTGATTCTGCCGTCATTGCAGGTCAACATGCGCGCGGGCCATCTGCCGCCGTCGGATGCAGCTGGCCGGTTTTTCCTGAAAGTGCCGCTGAATGCATTCGCCGGACCGCCCCTGTCGCGACTGGCACCCGAGACGGAGACAGGCGCATGAACGTCAATATGATAAAAGTCAGCGACGAATTTTCCCTATCGCCTCAGATCCGGCTGGAAGACATCGACAACCTCGCCGGTGCGGGTGTTCGCTCCCTGTTGTGCAGTCGCCCGGACGGTGAGGCCAACGATCAGCCCACGTTCGCCGAGCTTGAGTCAGCAGCGCGGCAGGCGGGGATGCAGGTTGCACACGTTCCGGTGATTTCCGGCAAAGTCAACGAGGAAAACGTCGACGACTTTCGCGCGGCGTTCGAGGCGCTGGAAAAACCGGTGCACGCTTTCTGTCGCACCGGCACGCGCTCCATGACGCTTTGGAGCCTGTATCAGCGGCGCCTGGGTGTGGATGACGCGACCCTGCTGGCACGCGCAAGGGCCAGCGGCTTCGACCTGGCGGAAGCGCTTGGTATCGATGTTTCGACACCCCAGGTGGACTCGTCCGGTCAACGCAGGGATCACTACGATATCGTCATCGTCGGGGCCGGCGCCGCCGGCATCTCAGTGGCGTCGAGTCTGCGCGCACGCACCCAGAATCTGTCTATTGCTATTATTGATCCGGCGCAGGTCCACTATTACCAGCCGGGCTGGACACTGGTCGGTGCCGGCGTATTCACCCAGCAGGAAACGGTGAAGACCACGGCTTCGCTGATCCCCCAAGGGGTTACCTGGATACAGGCCGCTGTGGGAGATTTTGAGCCAGAGGCTAACCGCGTATTGCTCGAGAATGCCCGCCCCATCACCTATGACAGGCTGGTTGCAGCACCGGGAATAAAGCTGGACTGGCATGGTGTCGAAGGCCTTGTCGATACCCTCGGCCAGAATGGCGTCACCTCAAATTATCGCTTTGATCTCGCACCCTACACGTGGGAACTGGTGAGCTCGCTGCGCGAGGGGCGCGCGGTGTTTACACAGCCCCCGATGCCGATTAAATGTGCAGGCGCACCACAGAAAGCTCTTTATCTTTCCGCCGATCACTGGAAGCGCAGTGGTGCACTGGAAGACATGAATATTGCTTTCTTCAATGCGGGACAGGTTCTGTTCGGCGTCAAGGAGTACGTGCCGGCGCTGATGTCCTACATGGAGGCCTATAACGCAGAGCTCAACTTTGGACACCGGCTGGTCCGCGTTGACGGCCCCGGACGCACCGCCTGGTTCGAAACCCAGAATGCGACGGGTGAAACAATCGAGGTCTGCACAAACTTCGATATGCTCCACGTCTGCCCGCCGCAGGTCGCGCCGGACGTGGTACGTAAGAGCCCCCTTGCCGATGCGGCCGGCTGGATCGATGTCGATCAGAATACTCTGCAGCACAGAGTGTACGAAAACGTCTGGGGCGTCGGCGACGCAATGAATGCCCCGAATGCCAAAACTGCTGCTGCCGCCCGCATGCAGGCGCCCATTGTCGCCAACAATCTGTTACAGCACGCGGGACTGGCTTCCGGAGTGTCCCACTACAACGGCTATGGCTCGTGTCCGTTGACGGTGGAGCGTGGCAAGATCGTACTCGCTGAGTTCGGCTACGGCGGCAAACTATTGCCCAGCTTCCCGCGCTGGATCATCAATGGGCAACAGCCTTCGCGACTGGCCTGGTTGCTCAAGGAGCGAATACTGCCGCCCGTCTACTGGTCGGGCATGCTGAAAGGGCGGGAATGGATGGTAAACCCTGAGCGCAGCAAGCCGGCTCCCACCGGCGTATGAGGCTGGACCCCGGGCGGTGGTTGCCACCGCTGGACTGGCTGCGGAGCTACAATCGTACTGCGTTGATTGCAGACCTGCTGGCGGCGGTGATCGTCACGGTCATGCTCATTCCGCAGTCGCTGGCCTACGCACTGCTCGCCGGTCTGCCGGCGGAGATGGGTCTGTATGCCAGTATTCTGCCGCTGGTGGTGTATGCCCTGTTCGGCACCAGTCGCACACTGTCGGTCGGCCCGGTTGCAGTCATCTCACTGATGACCGCCACGGCGGTTGGCAAGGTGGCCGCCGAGGGGAGCGCCGATTACGCCAGCGCGGCAGTGGCGATGGCAATGATGTCAGGCCTCATGCTCATACTGATGGGGCTACTGCGTTTTGGTGAGCTGGCAAATCTACTGTCACACCCCGTGGTCAGCGGCTTCATCACCGCATCGGGCATCATTATCGCGCTGAGCCAGGTCCGCCATATCGCAGGCATAACAGGCCATGGCGACAACCTGCCCGCGCTGTTTACGAGCATGTCGGGACAGCTGCGGGATTACAATCTACCGACGGTCATGGTGGGTCTATCGGCCCTGCTGGCCCTGCTATGGATACGCCGCGACTTCTCGCGCCTGCTGCAATATCTGGGCATGTCTGCCACAGTCGCCGATATCTATGCCAAGGCAGGCCCTGTACTGGTGATTGCTGTGACCACTGCGGTCAGTTTCCAGGTCGGACTGGAAGGGCGCGGCGTTGCTGTTGTCGGTGAAGTGCCCGCGGGATTGCCGGCTTTCACGACGCCGGTTTTCAGCCTTGCACTCTGGTCCGAGATGGCCGTATCGGCCCTGCTGATCAGCCTGATCGGCTTTGTGGAGTCGGTCTCTGTCGGCAAGACTCTGGGGGCAAAGCGGCGTCAGAATATTGATCCGAATCAGGAATTGCTGGCCCTTGGCGCCGCCAACGTAGCTGCCTCTGGCTCCGGCGGTTTCCCGGTGACCGGCGGTTTCTCGCGTTCCGTGGTGAACTTTGATGCCGGCGCACAGACCCAGATGGCGGGCGTTCTGGCCGCCGTGGGCATTGCGCTCGCCACCCTGTTTCTGACGCCGGTTCTGTACTACCTGCCCCAGGCGACACTAGCCGCCACGATCATTGTCGCCGTTACCGGCCTGATAGACGTCGGACTGCTGCGCCGCGCCTGGCGCTACTCGCGTCGCGACTTCATCGCCGTGGTTGTCACCATTACAGCGACCCTGGCACTCGGTGTCGAAATCGGTGTGCTGGCGGGAATCGTGGTGTCCGTAGCGCTGCACCTGCACAAGACCACGCGTCCACACATCGCAATCGTCGGTGAAGTGCCGGGGACGGAACACTTTCGCAACGTCATGCGCCACGACGTAATTACCTACCCGTCCATTGTATCGATACGTGTTGACGAGAGTCTGTATTTCGCCAATGCCAGCTATCTCGAGAGTGCCGTCTACGCCATCGTGGCCCGCAGGGCCGACCTTCGCCACATCGTTCTGCAATGTACGGCGGTCAATGAAATTGACCTCAGCGCGCTGGAAACGCTGGAACAGATCGACCACCGACTGCGCGAGCAGGGCATTGCGCTGCATCTGAGTGAGGTGAAAGGGCCGGTTATGGACGCCTTGCGACGCACGGACTTCATCGCGAGGCTGAGCGGACAGGTCTACCTGTCCCAGCACCAGGCAATTGAATCATTGCGTCCGCTCGGCGGCGTTGCCGTGAAGTAGTCAGTGCGGCGCTCAATGCAGGCGGCGACTTGTCCCCTGCTGCCACAGGCGCAGCAACGTGCGGTAGAGCGCCGCCTCCGCCGCGAACCCGAGCCGCTCCTGCCAGCTGCGTTTGCGGGCAAAGCGCACTTCAAACACGTCGTTGTCCTCGAGCCGGCCCTGTATCACCGTATCGGAAGTCGCCAGCTCGTCGACCAGGCCCTTTTCCACTGCCTGCTCGCCGTACCAGACTTCGCCGGTCGCCACGCTGTCGATGTCCAGCGTCTGGCGGTTGTCCTTGACGAAATGCTTGAACAAGGAGTGCGTATCTTCCAGCTCATCGATGAATTTCTCTCGGCCCTTGTCGGTGTTTTCGCCAAACAGGGTGAGAGTGCGCTTGTACTCGCCGGCAGTCAGCAGCTCGAAATCGATGTCGTTTTTCTTCAACAGGCGGTGGAAGTTCGGCAGCTGTGCCAGCACGCCGATAGAACCAATCACGGCAAAGGGAGCTGCAACGATTCGGTCAGCGACACAGGCCATCATGTAACCGCCGCTGGCTGCGACCTTGTCAACACACACTGTCAGGGGGGCGCCCGCCTCGCGTATGCGGCGCAGCTGGCTGGCGGCGAGGCCATAGCCGTGAACGATGCCACCTGGACTTTCGAGTCGCAGCAGAACCTCGTCGCCCTCGCGCAGTTGCGGTAGAACCGCCGAAATCTCCTCGCGCAGGTTGTCTGTTGCCGAGGCCTGCATATCTCCGTCGAAATCGAGAACAAAGAGAATAGGACGCTCGCGGGGCGACGCCTTTTCAGGCGCACCGTCTTCACTCTTCGCGCTGCTGTCTTTTTTCTTCAATTGCTTTTTGCGCGCCTTGGCGCGAAGCTTTTCTGCCTTCTTGCGGGCTTTTGCCGCGGCTTTCCAGGTTTGCGCATCATTGATCGCGTGGTTGATCGTGTCACTGACCTGCTCGGCGCGATGGTTCAGCTTGGTGACCTCTATGTGCCCATCCTGATCGCCGCGCTGTCGGTGCGACATCGCGACCAGTCCCAGGACAAGCAGCAGCACAAGTACCAGTATCGTGACTACCTGGGCCACAAACAAACCCAAATCAGATAAGAACTCCATACATTGCTCCTGCCAGACAGCCGCTACCGCGATTTACCTGGGCTTGATACGTGATTGACGTGGTGGCGAATCAGCTGTCCCGCGATTGACGTTGACGGCGGGACGGGTGGCAGATCCGTGTAATGATACCAGTCTGCCTCGGCGATTTCCCGCGGATCGCAGCGAATCTCGCCGCCGGAATAACTGGCGAAGTAGCCCAGCATCAGCTGCCCCGGGAACGGCCAGGACTGGGAGTGAAAGTACCTGATGTCGGCGACTTCAATGCCGACTTCCTCGCGCACTTCACGCTGCAGACACTGTTCCGCGTTCTCGCCCGCCTCAATGAAACCCGCCAGCGTACTGTACATGGGGCGACGGTAGCGCGTGTGCCGGGCCAGCAGCAGGTGTTCACCGCGGGTGACGAGCACGATGATGCACGGGGCGATGCGTGGATAGACGGTTGTCTCGCACCGCGCGCAGCGCATGGCGCGTTCGGCCCCGTCCTTTGCCATGGCATCGCCGCAGCGACCGCAATACTGGTGATCCCGCTCCCAGCACAACAGCTGGTAAGCACGCCCGGCAAGAGCGAACAGGGGATCATCGACGCGCCCGAGTAAGTCGTACAGACTGCCGGCCTGATGACGCAATGGATCGATGTCCTCAAGATCATCAATTTCCAGGGCAAAGCAGGGCTGTGACTGCCAGTAGCCGATAAACTGTTCGCGCTGCACGCGCCAGCCACTCGCGGCGAGGTCGGAAGCGGTCAGCACGCACGGTCGGGGTGAGCGCAGGTCGCTGATAAGCTTGCCGGCCCGGAATACGACGTGGAGCGCATCACTGCGGGACTGTGGTTGACGCTTGTCGAGGTCAAACATATAGATTTGGCGTACCCGCTGCGGGCAAAGCGGCGTATGGTATGCGCAGAGCCCGTCACGGGCAAGCGACGCGGTCCGGAAGCAGATACGGGCACGACCCACCCTGAAATCCGATACGCATCGCGGGATTCCTGGACTCGGGGTAATCAACGACAGGCTGGACCTGCGTATGTGCTTACGTGTAATCTTCCCCGCGTTTCAGAAATAGCCCGCTTGAGCAAACTGAGTCTGACATGAAATCGCTTCTTACACTGACGGCTGTTTTGATCATTTTCTGGATCACCAACTCGGGTATGTTCAAGACGCTTCTGTTGTCTCTGGGAGTGGTATCAGTGACACTCGCCGGGTGGTTGACGTGGCGTCTCTCAATCCTCGGGCGCGGGGTGTCATCTTTTCGCTACGTTCGCCTTCCGGCATACTGCGGCTGGCTCGCAACGCAGCTCGTGACCAGCAACATCGATGTCGTACGCCGAGTCTGGTCTGGCAATGCATCTATCTCGCCCACTGTCGCCCGTCTGC
>CAYFVJ010000126.1:0-7881 GCA_964346555.1 uncultured Alteromonadaceae bacterium
CCTGCTCGTTCTGCTCGCAGTGGAAGTTCTGGCGCGATTACCGCGTGCGCGATCCCATCAAGGTCGTCGACGAGATCGAAAAACTGGTCAACGAGCAGGGCGTCGGCTTTTTCATCCTCGCCGACGAGGAACCGACCATCAATCGCAAAAAATTCATTCAGTTCTGCGAGGAACTCATCGCCCGCGACCTTCCCGGCAGAGTGAAATGGGGCATCAATACACGCGTGACCGACATCCTCCGCGATGAACAATTGCTGCCGCTGTATCGCGAGGCTGGCCTGGTGCATGTCAGCCTCGGCACCGAGGCCGCAGCGCAGATGAAACTCGACCAGTTCAACAAGGAAACCCGCGTGGAGGACAACCGGCGCGCCATCGAGCTCCTGCGCAACGCCGACATATTCATCGAGGCACAGTTCATTGTCGGCCTGGACAATGAGACAGCGGAGACGCTGGAAGAAACCTACCGCATGGCCTGGGACTGGCAGCCGGATCTCGCCAACTGGGCCATGTACACACCTTGGCCCTTCACACCGCTGTTTCAGGAGCTGGGCGATAAGGTCGAGATATTCGATTTCTCGAAATACAACTTCGTGACGCCGATCATGAAACCCAAAGCTATGGATCGCGCCGAGCTGCTGGACCGGGTGATGAACAATTACCGGCGTTTCTACATGAAAAAGGCCCTTTTCCATTATCCCTGGCGCGGCACGGGGTTTCGCCGCCGCTACCTGCTCGGCTGCCTGAAGGCCTTCGCCAAGGCCGGCTTTCAGCGCACGTTCTACGATCTGGGCAAGGCCGGCTACTGGGGACCACAATCCAAGAACAAGGTGGATTTCCAGTTTGACACGACGCGCAAAATTGCTCACGCACAGCTGGAAGACTGGCAATCCACCCAGGACCGGGCGGCCCAGGCGCGCGCTCGCAAGCAGTCAGATGCAGACATCGTGGCTCGCGCCTGAGATGTCCGCGGTCACTGACTCTGCCCGTGCCCGGATCGGCCCGAACAGCGTGCTGCAGCTGGTCGAAGTCCTGGACGCCCGCGTGGGCACAGCCGCGAGATGGGATCTTCTCGCCGCGGCTGGCATTGTCGCGCTACCGCCAGACACCGGCCTGATACCGGAAGCGCCAGTGGCGCGCCTTCACCAGGCCCTCAGGCAGCATTATCCGGCGCATGCTGACGCCCTGGCACGGGAGGCCGGTGAACGCACCGGCGACTACATTCTCGTCCATCGCATCCCCGCGCTGGCCCGTCGCCTTCTGCAGGTTCTGCCCGCCGCCGCGGCTGCGCCCCTGTTGGCACGCGCTGTCGTCAGGCACGCCTGGACCTTCGCCGGATCGGGCGATTTCCGCATACGCGAAGGCCACGCCCTGGAATTTGAACTGTTCGACAATCCGATCGTGCGCGCCGAGCGCGCAACACACCCCGTTTGCCACTGGCACGCAGCCGTATTTCAGCGGCTTTTCAACGCTCTGGTGTCACCCGACCTGCACTGTGTCGAGTCCGAATGCTGTGCCACGGGGGCGCCGGCCTGCCGGTTCTCACTGACACGACAGAGTGGCGACAAGGCATTTGCTTTCGCCAGCGCACGGGTTTCCATATACTCCTGAAGTCGGCATTCGGTAACGGGGGGCCGTGGTGGCAGACGACAGGGAACGCAGCGCAGACGAGGCGACGGAAGTCGATCCGGACCGCACGGCGACCCAGTCGCGGGCAGCTCCCTCGCCATCGGGTGATGTAGAGTACACGGAGTACAGCGCGCAGTCGCGGACCGCGGGATTCGACCAGGCACGCGAGCTGGCGGAAAAGGCAGGCACGGACAAAGGACGCCTGCTCAAAAAGCGCTTTGTGCTTGAGGATGTTCTCGGCGAGGGTGGCATGGGGCTGGTTTACAAGGCCCGGGATCTGCGCAAGGTCGAGGCTGAGGATCGTAACCCCTACGTCGCCATCAAGGTTCTCGGACAGGGTTTCCGCGAACACCCGCAGGCCTTTGTCTCGCTGCAGCAGGAGGCGGTCAAATCCCAGAAGCTCGCGCATCCGAATATTGTCACCGTGTACGATTTCGACCGCGACGGCGACAGCATTTTCATGACCATGGAGCTGCTCAAGGGCGACCCGCTGGATGCACTGTTGCGCCTGGAGGCACCCTTCAGTAAGGAAGTGGCACTGCGCTACTTTCGCGACCTGTGCGCGGGCCTCGACTACGCGCACCAGCGCAGCCTGGTCCACTCTGACCTGAAACCGGGCAATATCTTTGTAACCACGGGCGGCACGGTCAAGATTCTGGATTTCGGTATTGCCCGGGCCGCCAGCAAAACGGCTCTCAGCCACGACTACGATGCCGGCGACCTCGGAGCGCTCACCCCCGCCTACGCGACAGCGGAAATGGTGCGCGGGGAGCCGCCAAGCTTCAGCGACGATATTTATGCGCTGGCCTGCGTCGTGTACCTGATGCTGACGGGCGAACATCCATATCAGCGCAAAAGTGCCGCCGAAGCGGCGGAGCTCAAGCTCAAGCCGGAGCGACCGGCATGCCTCAACAACCGCGAATGGACGGCACTGTCTGCGGCACTGAACCCGGACAAGAAAAAGCGACCGACGACAGTAGCCTATTTTTGCGACAGCCTTGTGCCGCCAAGGCGCGGCGGCAGCCGTATTGCACTGGGAGTCGCAGCAGTCGCCGTGGTCGCGGTCGCCGGCTGGTATGCCTTCGAGCAGTATCGGGCAGACGCCGAGGCGCAGGCGGCAATAGCCGAGCGGATGCAGATCGCGAAGAATTGTTATATTGCAGGTGATTATGCCTGTGCCGCTGAAAACGCGCTGGTCGTGCGCAACATCGCCCCCGGAAATAACGAAGCCGGTGCACTGCTGGAGGCGGCCAGGCAGGCGCAGACCGAGGCCGAGCGGGAAGCCATGGTGGCAGGTCGGCTGCAGGCCGCAAGGGAGTGCCTGCAGAGGGAGGACTTTGCGTGCGCCGAGCGCCGACTCACCGCATTGCTGGACCAGGTCCCGGAGGAGCTCGAAGCACAGCAGCTACTGCGTGACACCCGACAGGCAGAGCGCGAGGCAACGGTAACCGCGCTCATCGAGGAAGCAGGGGCCTGCGTGGCGGGCGGCGACATCGAATGCGCTCGGATTGCCCTGGAGGAAGCGCGGGCGACCGGCGCCAAGGCAGCGCAGATGCAGCCGGTGCAGCGGCAACTCGATCAGCTCCTCGCCGCGCGCATGGCCGCCGCCCGCGACCGCAAGGAGCGATTGCAGCTGTTAGCAGACGAAGCGCGCGCCTGTCTGAAACGCGAGAACTTCAGCTGTGCCGAGAAGCGAATCCCCCGTCTCCGCGAGCTCGGGCCGGACAGTGGTGTCGCGTGGGAAATCCAGCAAGCGCTTCGCGCCGCGCGCGAACAGAAGCAGTTTCGCGAACAGACCGTGGCGGAATTTCTCGAAGAGGCCAGGGACTGTTTCGAGCGCAAGAATTACAGCTGCACCATCGCCAAGTCAGAATCTGCGCTGGCAATAGCACCCGGTCACGTCGCGGCAAAAAACCTGATCGAGCAGGCGAACACAGCCCAGAAACAGGCTAAACTGGAGATCTCGATTAAATAATCAGGAGGTAGCGGGCATGCGACGGCTCTTTTATGTACTGATGATGACATCCCTGGCAGCAGGCTACAGCCACGCAGGTTTCTTTGACGAACTGGTAGAAACCGCGAAGGATGCGGTCGAAGAGACAACGAAGGACACGACGCGTCAGATGGTGGCAGAAACCACGGAAAAGATGCTTCGCAACATGCTTATCGGTTACACCTCTGAGCGAACCCAATCCGATACCCAGGTCGCAGAGGCTTATGAGAGAGAGTATGGCGACCTGCCGGTCAATACACGTGTCTCGTCGTACCGCACAGAGATACAGCCCGGGACATCGGTCAGTCCCGGAACCGAAGTCAAGGTGCGCTCGTGGATAAAAGTGATTCGCGGGCGCAGTGGCAACCGGCCCGCGATCGAGGAGCGCCTGACGATCTGGGACAACGAAGACAACTCGATCGCCCTGAAAAGCATGACCAAGGATGCCGGCAAACAGGCCGGGGCTTTCCGGGGAGAGTTCACCTTCGTGCTGCCCAAAGGCCTACCCCAGGGCGTCTACCCGGTCAGCACCGACCTGATGCTCAACGGTGAGCAGGTCGGTCACCAGCGGCATGGTCTGCAGCTGGTCATGCGGGTTGAGCGGCAAGGGGACGCGCTGCTGCTCGCCCTTGGGAACTGACCTCGACAAGGCACAGCAACCCGTAGGGCGGGCAGAACGCAGGTAAGCCCTTTTCCTGAAGGGCCCGTTATTCCCTACAGGCATCGCCCGCAAACTTCCCCCAAGGCATGGATCGGCAATTTTTCATTGAACATACGTTTTCCCGCTCTTCTGCGCCCGCTGGCGATTCTGGCCGGCGCCGGCATTGTCGCTGCTCTCATGCTGGGCAGCCGCCCTGAACCCGTGGCCCGCAGTCTCGACCAGCCGCTGCCATCGGTGCAGGTACAGACTGTCCGCAAGACAAGCGTGCCCATTTCGATCATCGCCCATGGCACTGTCAGGGCATGGCGCGAACTGACGCTGACGGCGGAGGTCACTGGCCGTGTACTGTGGGCGTGGGAAGGGCTGGAACCCGGCGTAGTGGTAAAGGAAGACCAGCTGCTACTGCGCGTTGACCCCACGGATTATGAGCTCGCCCTCGCCGAGGCACGGCAGGCACTCGCCAGCGCCGAACTGTCGCTGGCCGATGCGCAGTCTCTGCGCCAGAAAGCGAGGATTGAGGAAGCGGAAGCAACGGTTGCTGCCGCCCGCGCCAGAATCGCGCGCGCCCGGCGCGATCTCGATAATACGGAGATTCGCGCACCCTACAACGCTGTTGTGGATAGCGTTCAGGTCGAGAGCGGGCAATTCATCAGCGTCGGTACGCAGGTCGCGCGCCTTCTCGGCAGCGACCGCGCCGAAATACGCCTGCCTGTCATCCGGGATGATGCCCTGCTGATCGAACAGGACGAGAGCGCACCGGTTACCTTGAGCAGCGACAGTGGCTCGAGAGGAAGCTCCTGGCAGGGAAGCGTATCGCGCATAGAGGCACGCGTCGACAGCGAAACGCGCGTCGTGCCCGTGGTCGTTGACGTCCCGCGGCCGCTGGACACTCAGCGGCATGGCAGCCCCCTGCCCTTCGGTCTGTTTGTGCGCGCCGAGATACAGGGTCGTGCGGTGGCGGATGCCGTGGAGATCCCTCAGGCGGCGCTGCACGGTGACAACGCGGTGTTTCTGTTTGCAGATGGCAGGCTGGCACGCCAGCCGGTCACGGTGATGCGCATGCACAAGGGCATGGCTCTGATTACCGAGGGTCTGGAAGACGGTGACCGTGTCGTGACAACGCGGCTCGAACTCATGTTCGAGGGTATGCAGATAGCCTTGGCAGATGACTGACCTACCGCCACCGCATCAGCGCGGGGCCATCGCATGGATGGCGTATAACCCGGTCGCAGCGAATCTGCTACTGATCGTTGTTGTCCTGGCCGGGCTTTTTGCGATTGACGGCATCGACAAAGAGATATTCCCGTCCTTTCCCGCGGAAACCTTTACCGTCACCGTTCCCTATCCCGGCAGCTCTCCAGAAGAGGTCGAGAGAGGTATCGTTCTGCGCATCGAGGAGGCCGTTCGCGACATAGTCGGTATCAAGGAAATCCGCAGCGAGGCGAGGGAAGGTGTAGGTATCGTCACGGTACAGATGGATCCCGGGACCGATATGGCGCAAGCCGTCAACCGGGCCAAGGTGAGGGTGGACGGTATAGCCTCGTTTCCCGCCGATTCTGAGGAACCGATCGTCGAGGAAATCGAGTCCGCTACCCGTGCGCTTCGGGTCAGTCTGTACGGCGACATCGGGGCACGCAAGCTCAAGGAGCTGAGTGAACGCGTGCGCGAGGAGATCCTGGGGCTTGGTGGAATCAGTGAGCTCTCCATCATCGGCGAGCGAGACTACGAAATATCCATCGAGTTGGACGACGAACAGCTCCGCGCCTACGGGCTGACGTTTGACGACGTGGTGTCAGCTATCCGCCGCGGCTCCCGCGACCTTCCGGGCGGAGTGCTGAGAACTGACGCAGGCACCATTACCCTGCGCTCAGTATCCCAGGCCTATAGCGGACGTGACTTCGAGCAATTGACACTCATAGCGGGCAGGGATGGCACGCGCGTTCGTGTCGGCGACGTGGCAGTCGTGCGCGACGGATTCGCCGAGCAACCTGTACTGAGCCTGGTCAATGGCCAGCCCGCCCTGACCCTCAACATTGAGCGGGTGGGTAGTCAGGACGTCCTGTCGATCACGGAAAAAGTCCGCGACTATGTGCAGCGCAAGCAGGAGCAACTGCCGGACGCCGTGCGTCTGGAAGTCTGGAATGACGCCAGTATCACCCTCAAGAGCCGCATCGATCTCATGCTGCGTAACGCGGCCCAGGGCGGCCTGTTGGTAATCATCGCGCTGGCATTGTTCCTCGACCTGTCGCTTGCGTTCTGGGTCGTTATCGGACTGCCATTCGCCGTTCTGGGCTGTCTGGCCGCGCTGCACCTCCTGGGTCTGCCGGTCTCTATCAACCTGCTTTCCGTATTCGGGTTCATCCTGGTGCTCGGACTGCTGGTGGATGATGCCATTGTGACGGCGGAGAGCGCCTACGCGCGTCTGGAGCAGGAGAAAAATGGACTCCAGAGTATTATCGGCGGCGTTCAGCGCGTCTCCAAAGCGACAATCTTCGGGGCTCTGACGACGGTCGTGGCCTTTGGCCCCAGCCTGTTTGTCGACGAGGGCTTTGCGCGCGTGCTGACTCATCTCGGCCCGGTGGTGATGCTCTGCGTCATATTTTCGCTGATAGAAACCAAACTGATCCTGCCGGCGCACCTCGCGCACTTGCGCGCACCGGACGCCGACACGATCGCCCGGGCCGGACGCATCAAGCGAACCAAACATGCTATCGCCAGTGGCCTGCAGGCCTTCGCGCGCGGTCCTTATCAGCGCGCCCTGTCGCTGGCCGTTCACTACCGCTACACCACCCTGGCGATTTTTCTGGGCGGATTGATTATCTGTCTTGCTCTCGTGCCCGCCGGCATACTGCGCGTCGTGTTCTTTCCTACCATTCCCTCGGACGTTATTCGCGTTTCGCTCGACATGCCGCAGGGCACGCCCTGGCAGCTGACCCATGAATACGCTCGGGAGATCCAGCGGGCGGCCGATGCCATGAATGAGCGCCATCGCCAACAGGACGCGCTGGGGCGGAAAGCGACCAAGACCATGTTGCTGACGTCCGAGAGTGATACCAGCGCCAATCTGCGGCTGGAACTGCTTAAAAGTGAAGAGCGCGACGTCAGTTCCGACCTGCTCGGGCAGTGGCTGCGCGAAGAGCTCCCCCCGCTACACGGAGCAAGTTCGCTGCGCGTAGACAGCAGTATCGGACCGGGTGGCATAGCGGTGGACATTCAGCTCAAGGGTCGCGACCTGGATGAATTGCGGCGGGCTGCCGGTGAACTCAAGCTGGAACTGGCCAGAGTCAATGGCACCCGCGATATCCGCGACAGCTTCAATTCGGGTGGTCGCGAAATAAATATCAAGGTAACACCCGAGGGTACAGCGCTGGGTCTGGGAGACGTCACCCTCGCCAGCCAGGTACGACAGGCATTTTTTGGCGCGGAAGTACAGCGCGTTCAGCGCGGGCGCGATGAGGTCCGCGTGTATGTTCGCCTGCCCGAGGAGGCGCGGACCCGTCTCGACACGCTGCAGTCGCTGTGGATAACCGCACCTGATGGCAGTCGCGTGCCCTTCCCCGTGGTCGGCACCGCCAGGGAGCAGACGGGCCTGAGCATCATT
>CAYFVJ010000127.1:0-7787 GCA_964346555.1 uncultured Alteromonadaceae bacterium
GCCCGCTCACTGCGCTTCATAATATGTGACACAAGGACGCGGCCGGGCCTTACTTCATTGGCCAGGGCTACCAGTTCGCCGGGGGTCATGTGTAGCCGTCTGGCAGCAGGTCCGGCAAATTCAGGTATTGCCGCGTGTAGAATAAGTAGGTCTGCGCCTTTTGCAAAGGCGGAGAAATCTCCGGGTGCGGTAGACATGTCGCCTGCATACACGATGACACAGTCGCTGAGTTCGATACGCCAGGCTACTGCAGGTATCGGCCCATGCCTGACGGGCAGTGAGCTCGCACGCCAACCGCCGCCACTGAGCTGCCCCGTGGTTCGCGTCGGCATGACCTTGGGCTTGAGCGTGTAATTCTCAGAGCCTGGTTCCAGGTAGCTGCTGAGATAGCGAAAGGCGCCATTGGGGCCGATCAGCTTTGATATAAACGTACCAGTGTCAGGCATCCGCTCATTGCCTGCCGGGCCTGCAATGACGAGGTCATTGCTTCGATCGGTGAAGAAGGAACCCTTGATAAATGACGGCAGGTCTGCGCTGTGGTCAGTGTGCAGATGCGTCAACAGGATGGCATCGAGATCGGCAAATCGCGCCCCGGCAGCGCCGAAAGCGACACTACTGCCGGAGCCCGCATCCAGCAGCAGCCGCGCCGAGATACCTTGCGACAGCAAGTAAGCGCTGCTGCGCCGGCCATCGTCGAGTTCGGGGCCACCGGAACCCAGGACTTGCAGGCGCGTACTCTTACATTCGCCGCCCGCTGCGTCGGCGGCGTCCATTAAGCTTGCAGCGAGCACCAGGACTGCAATCAGGTGCACTACACAGTGCGATGGTCGTTTTTCGCCGGCATCGCCGTCTTGAATTGCGACACTACCCATCGAAGGCTTACGCTTTTCGCAACAATAGCGGCTTAAGCCAGTAGTCCAGGCTCAGATAGCGCCCGCCGCCGGTGAAAAATAATGAGAGCAACATGATGAAGTAAGTGGCGGCAAACTCGATACCGTTATTCAGGATAACGATGCTTCCCCTACCGGTGAGCCAGCTATAGTTGCCATGCTCCCGCAGGACACTGCGCGCTGCATTCAAGCGACGCCCGACTTCCTCGCTGTTCTCGAGGCTGGCCTGCGCACCGGGTATCCCCGCTGAGGCCAGTGGCTTTGCCATGCTCGTGGCGGGATCGGACGGGGCAATCGCAAACCAGCCATTCTCCCAGTGCACAGAAAACGCCGCCACGAGCATGGTGACCATCAATGGCACGGCAATAAAGCGCGTCGCCAGGCCGAGGATCAAAAGAAAACCACCAATCAGTTCTGCACTGACGGCGAGAAAGGCCAGCAGACCAGGTAGCGGCAGGCCCAGGCCCCAGTCGGCATTGCCAAACCATTCGACCGTGTTTTCCCAGGCGATCGCCTTATTCAGCCCCGCGGAGATGAAGACGGGACCGAGGTAGAGTCGCAGCAGCAACGGCGCCAGAAAATCCAGCCGTCGGGTCAGATTCAACCACGCGTGCAGACGCTCCATCGTGTTCGTGATCATGGGTATTTCCTGTTTGAGTCAGCAGAATCGGGTTGCTGGGTATTGTGGGGTAGCAGACCAATAAGAACGCCGCGTTCGAGGAAGTCCTCCAGAAGTGACTGGCCGAACGCCAGTAACCGTTCGGGCTCTACACCCGGCATGCGCTCCGCCAGTCGCTGGAGGTGGACCAACCCCGTGGTCGGCTGCTCACGCCCCAGACGCAGCTGTTCGAGCAGTTCAGCCGTCGGCAGATTGATTGCCATGAAGCGCACCGCATAGTCGTGGTCGCGATACATCAGTAGGTGCAAAGATTCCTGTAGTGGTTCGACGTCCGCATTGTCGGGCCCGAGCGTCGTCACCGGCCATTGATAAAGCAGTGTGCGCGACACGGGATTAAGTATCGGGCAGAGTGCCATAACATCTCCCGACCGGTGCAGATCAGCCGGCGGCGCCGGCGCGTCCTCGAGTGCAAGTACCAGTTCCATCCACTCATAGTGCGCGAGCTCCGCCGCATAGGCCGGATACTCTGACGCCGCGCCGTCGGTCTGCAGCCAGCCGACAAATTCACCCGCTATGTCGGTAAAATAGGGTGTCTCGCAGGCATGTGATGCAAAAAATCGCCGCACAAGGGCCTGCCAGCTGCCCGCGGCGTCGAGAATCTTGTGGAGTACCGGGAATCCCCCGCGCAGGAATCCTTCGATATTGTTGTAGAAGAGATCTTCGTAGACCTTGAGGCGCCGCGGCTCGATGGCGCCGGGTGGTGGGCAGGAGGCCGGGTCGCGCAGATAGCTTGCCACAGTGCGCTGTAGCTGTCGGAAATCCTGGGTCATGTGGCGACGGCAACGCGAGCCTGCGCGGTGGCGTCGGACTGCGCCCGACGCACGCGCTCTACTTCCTGCATCAGCTCCGCCAGCGGCGGCAGGTTGAAATCGCGCTCCAGGAGTGTAGGCAGGGGACCTGTGAGGCTATAGGTGTACTCAAGCAGGTCCCAGACCGGATCGATAACGGGAGCACCGTGCGTGTCGATCTTCAGATCCGTGTCTTCATCGTAGTGACCTGCCACGTGAAGGTAGTTTACCCGCTTCATGGGCAGGCTGGCGATAAAAGCATACGGGTCGTAGCGGTGATTGATGGAGTTAACATAGACGTTGTTGACGTCCAGCAGAATATCGCAGTCGGCTTCGCTGGCCACGGCACAAATGAAATCCGACTCGGACATGCCATCGCCGAAATCGGCGTAATAAGAGATATTTTCCATGCCGATACGCTGACCGAGGTGATCCTGAACCTGGCGGATACGGGCGGCAACATAATGCACGGCCTCCTCGCAGAAAGGCATGGGCAACAGATCATACAAATGCCCGCTTTCACTGCAGTAGCTCAGGTGTTCGGTGTAGTAGCGGATGCCATAACGGTCAATGAACCGGCGCAGATCGTCCAGTAGCTCGTTGTCGAGCGGATCCGGACTGCCTATGGACAAGGACAGGCCATGACTTGCCAGCGTATGACGCTCGGCAAGTAAATCCAGATCGCGGCGCCAGCGTCCGCCCGCCCGCATCCAGTTTTCCGGCGCCACCTCGAGAAAATCCGGGCGCTCACCTTCTACTGAAAGGAGAGGTGCGGCCAGTGCTCGCCGCAGTCCAAGACCCGCCCCCGAAAGGGCGGGTGCCTGTGCTTCACGATGTTGCATGATAGACCTGTGCGAGTGACATTATCCGCCACACTTGCCTTCACCGCATTTGCCTTCGGCAGACTTTTCGCCATCTCCACCGCACTTGCCTTCACCGCACTTGCCCTCGGCAGACTTCGCGCCATCGCCGCCGCACTTGCCTTCAGCGCTCTTGCCTTCGGCAGACTCTGCGCCGTCGCCGCCGCATTTGCCTTCACCGCACTTGCCTTCGGCAGACTTCGCGCCATCGCCGCCGCACTTGCCTTCACCGCACTTGCCTTCGGTTGCGTTGCTGGCGAGCTGGTAGCCACTGCCGAGGTCATTGGCGACAAACGGGTTCTCCGCCACGGCTGTCAGCGGTGCCGCCATCGAACTCGATACGAAGGCAATGCCCAGGGCTGTACGGATGGCGTTGCTGGTTGTGTTTGATTTGCTGTTCATGACGAACTCCTTGCTGTTGTGTGAACTTGCATTGTTTTGATGTCGCTGTGCCTGTTTTGTTACAGGGTTCGCTGTTTATGACTTGCACTGTTTCGATGTCGACGCATCCGATTTGTTACAGAACGTTTCCCTGCATGTGAATGTTTACGTCCAGGTGTCACGCGTATCTGTAACATGATGCCTCCCCACTTCTCTAATAGCCGGCTTGCGCGGTTATTAGACAGCACACCGGCATCAATCTGGAGGATCACGTGGCAGGTACGCTGAGAGGTTTCCACAGGCAGAGGTCGACACTGGTCATTTTCCTTTGCGGCATCATGCTAAGTGGTTGCGCACAGACTGAAAGGCGGCAAGATCCATTTGAACCCTTTAACCGCCAGATGTTTGCCTTCAACGAGACGATTGATGGCGCGGTGCTGAAACCGCTGGCAAAAGGTTACACGACGGTGCTGCCGGCACCGGTCCGAACGGGTGTAGGCAATGTATTTGCCAACCTGTGGACTCCAACCACGATTGTTAATCAGTTTCTCCAGGGCAAGCCGGATGAGGGAATGCGCGATATTGCTCGATTCCTTGTCAATTCCACTGTCGGCGTGCTGGGGATCTTCGATATTGCCAGCCGCTCCGGCCTGGAGGAAGATGTAGAGGACTTCGGCCAGACACTGGGGGTGTGGGGCGTTCCTTCGGGGCCGTACCTGGTGGTGCCCTTTATCGGGCCGTCAGGTTTCAGGGACGGTGCGGGGGACATTGCCGGACTGTATACCTATCCACCCACCTATGCGGAAGATGAATTGCGTTACACGGCGTTTGCAACTGAATTCATTCACCAGAGAGCGCAGCTGCTCAGCGCTGAAAAACTTGTCGGCGGCGATCGCTATCTTTTTATACGCGATGCCTACCTGCAGCGTCGTGCAGACCAGGTGCGCGACGGCGAGGCCGGTGATTCTGATCCCTTCCTCGACGATTGATGTCCGCGATGCTGGCGAGTGTCACCGACCGGGAGGCGACTGAATGAGCGCATCAACTCTGCGTAGAAAGCTGGGCAGCTTCATGTCCGGGCGTTACCGTGAATGCCTGGACTATCCAGTCCTTATTCTGGTCGGCGTTTTTGCGCTGTGCGCGCTGGCTTTCACCTATATCGACGGATTTCGGTTCGACGCATCCGAGGACACCCTGGTTGCGGAGGGTGACCCGGACCTCGCCTACTACCGGGAGGTCAGTGAGCAGTTCGGCGGCGAAGGTTTCCTCGTGATGACCTACATGCCGCGCGACCGGGAGCTTCTTAGCGATACGGCGCTGGCTGATCTCGATGCGCTTGTCGGTCGCCTGGAAGGTGTCGAGGGCGTGAAGTCTGTGGACTCCATACTCGACGCGCCACTGCTGCAGAGTCCACCTGTGTCATTGAGTGAACTCGCCGAGAATTACCGCACACTGCAGTCGCAGGACGTGGATTACGAACTGGCGAAGAAAGAACTGACGAACAGCCCCTTCTTCAAAGACCTGCTGATTTCTGCCGACGGTTCCGTGACCGCCCTGCGTATCACGCTAGAGAGCGATGGTGAACTCGAGGCAGCCAGAGCAGAGCGGGATCGCCTGGAGGCAGTAGAGAGTCCTACGCCCGCTCAGCGTCGGCAGCTCGCAGAAGCCAAGTCGCGTTATCGCGAGGCTCATGCGGCCAGTCTCGCGCGAAGGGATCAGTTATTGGCAGAGGTCCGATCGATTCGCGACGATCTTGGCAGCGACGTGGTGGCTCATCTCGGCGGTGTTCCCATGATTGCAGCCGATATGGTCGATTACGTTAAGCAGGATGTCATCACCTTTGGCTCCCTGGTTGTGCTACTGGTCACGGTGGTGCTGTTTATACTGTTCCGGCGTATTCGCTGGGTCGTGGTGCCGCTCCTCAGCACGGGCGTGTCTATTTTTCTGACGATCGGTGTGCTCGGGTATCTGCGCCAGCCGACCACCGTAGTGTCGTCAAACTTCATCTCCCTGCTGGTTATCATCACGATCTCTTTCAGCATCCACCTGATATCGCGTTATCGGGAGCTGCGCGCAGAGCGCCCGGATGACCGTCACGTCGACCTCGTATTCAACACGATGAAAGATAAGCTGGCGCCCTGTTTTTACACGGCGCTGACCACCGTTGTCGCCTTTGCCTCGCTCATGACCAGTGACATTGTGCCGGTCATGGATTTTGGCTGGATCATGAGCGTGGGTATCATTATTGCCTTTCTGGTGAGCTACAGTTTTTTTGCCGCCGTGCTCTTGTTGCTGCCAAAGGGCGAGGCGAGCCGTACCCTCAAGCATGAACCGGCGTTGACGCGCTGGCTCAGTGGCCTTGCCGTCAATAAAGCATCTGTTTTGCTGGCGTTCATGCTGTTTTCTTTCCTGTTTGCAGCCGTTGGTATCAACCGCCTCAGCCTGGAGAACCGGTTTGTCGATTATTTTCGCGCCGATACGGAGATCCACAAAGGGCTCGCCTTTATCGACCGTCATCTCGGTGGCACCGTGCCCATGGATGTCATCCTGCGTCTCGATCCCTTCGAAGGGCAGCAACTCGACGAAAGCAGTGACTTTTTCACCGACGCGGCCGACGACTACCCGGAGCGTTACTGGTTTACGCCGGCAAAGATCGAATACCTGGAAGAGTTACACGAATTTCTCGAGGCACAGCCTGCTATAGGCAAGGTTCTGTCGCTGTATAATCTTGAACTCATTGCCCGCGACTTCAACGATGGCAGGCCGCTGGGCGCCGTCGAGCTGGTTGCCGCGCTGGATGCCATGCCCGAGGATCTGCGGCGTGAACTGATTGATCCCTACGCAATGCCTCAAAGCGGTCGGCTGCGTGTTGCTATACGCCTGCATGAGGCTGATGTTGAATACCAGCTGGACAGCCTTATCCGCGATATCGAGGCGTTCTCGACCACAGAGATGGGTCTCGAAGCGGACCAGCTCCGGGTCACCGGGATGGCCGTATTGTTCAATGGCATGCTCAAGCAGCTGCTGGATTCACAGACCTCGACATTGATGTTTGTGGTGATCGCGACCCTCGTCATGTTTCTGTTGTTGCTGCGTTCGCTGCGTCTCGCCGTGCTGGGTCTGATACCCAATCTGCTGGCGGCGGCAACCGCTCTGGGCATTATGGGATTTGTAGGTATTCCTCTCGACATCATGACGATTACCATCGCCGCGATTATTATTGGTATCGGCGTCGATGACGCGATTCACTACTTGCATCGGTTCCGTGATGAGTACGCCCGGGTGGGTAGCGCAAAAACCGCGGTTCTGAACAGCCACGCCAGTATTGGCAATGCAATCTACTACACCTCCATCACGGTCATCATCGGATTCTCGGTGCTGGGCTTTTCCAACTTCATGCCGACAGTGTACTTCGGCCTGATGACAGCGCTGGCCATGGTGCTGGCGCTTACGGCCAATCTGGCATTGCTGCCCAGTCTTCTGGTGCTGGTGTACCAGCGGCGTGACCGCCTGCACGCGCAGTCCCACGACACTGAAACGCTCGACGGAAAAATAGGTTCACCATGAAACATATGCAGATTGCCTTTTTCGCACTGGTGGCATTTTTTGCCAATTTTCCACTCATGTCCCTGGCGCAGGGCGATTTTGACGACCCCGCGCGCCTGATAGAACAATCAACGGATAAGGTGCTGAAGATTCTGCGGGCGCACACTGCAACAGGTGATGCCGTCTCCGTATCGGCGCTTGCCGACGAGTTGTTGTCTACCCTGGAGCCGGTGGTGGATTTTGATTCCATAGCACGGGGCGTGATGGGCAAACACGGGAGGGCCGCGTCGGACAGACAGGTTGAAGAGTTCGCGCAGGTGTTCCGCGAGAGTCTCGTGTCGCTGTACGCGAGGAGCTTCAGAACCTTTAAGGTCGAGGAAGCCCGTGTTCTCGACATGCCATCCGGGTTCGATCCCGCGACAGCGAAAAAAGCCTCGGTGCGCATGCAGGCGACAACCGCAGACGGGGAGACCTTTTCCCTGTCGTATTCCATGCGCCGCGATGAGCAGGGTGGCTGGGTTGTGCGCAATATCGTGGTCGACGGTATTAATCTCGGATTGACCTACATGAACCAGTTTGATGGCGCGATGTCGCGCTACGGTTCGATTGATGAGGTGATTGCGCGGTGGCCGGAAGAGATGGA
>CAYFVJ010000128.1:0-7772 GCA_964346555.1 uncultured Alteromonadaceae bacterium
GTGGATGCGTTGGATATCAGCCCGACGACCCTTTGGCGGCGCTTGAAGGATGCCGGAGGAGGAACTGACGCCTGAACAACATTGCAAAGCCGGCAGAGAGCCGGCAGGTCACGTTGAGGTCTTGGGGATTTCAACGTGCCACTACCGGCGCTCACTAGCAATGTGTCGCGGTACTAGAATTTGTAGCTGAACTCTACTCCCGCCGTGCGCTCATTCCCCGGTGTCACAAAGCCGCCACCGAACTCTGGTGCCAGTATGACTTCCGCAACATAGTTCTCGTCAAACAGGTTGCGCGCAAAGGCTGTAAGCTGCCAGTTGTCGCCGCCGACACCGAGGCGCAGATTTGTGATTCCGTAGCCGTCGACTTCCGTATTGGCAAAGCTGGTGCCAAGACCGCCGAACAACACGGCGGGTACTTCGAGTGGAAGCCCCTCGAAGTCTCCGGCTCTGGGCTCATCGAGATCACTGCCCTGCACAACATGGTAGAAAATATCGCCCTGGTAGGCGTATTCCAGCCGCATCAGAAAATCGAGGTTTCTGGTTATTCTCTGATCCCAGGTCAGCGCGATATTGGCCGTGTACTCGGCAAGGTTGGGTATCTCGTTACCCGCTACAAAGGGCCGGACAGTCATTTCGTCGATTTCACCATCGATGTTGCTGTATCCGGCATTCAAGCGCAGTGAGTCGGTCATCTGCCAGGACGCCCCCAGCTCGAAGCCCTGGATGGTGCTCTCGTCGATTGCCTCGACGACACGCAGCAGACCGAAGGGGCCTACGTAGAATTCGAAGAACTGCATGTCGTCAACTTCGGTGTAGAAAGCGGCCCCGTTCAGCTGCAGGCTGCCGTCGAACAGGGTGGAGTTGAAGCCGACTTCAAAGGAGCTCGACGTTTCTTCCTCATAGATTTCGGGGGGGGCTACCGGCAGGCCGTCGGGATTGACCAGGAATAGCTCGATCGTCTCGGTGGCGCCCAGATTGTTGAAGCCGCCGGTCTTGAAGCCAACGCCCCAGCTGGCGAACAGCGTGGTGTCTGCATTCATATCGTAGCGGAGGCTGATTTTTGGCTGAACCGCGTCGAACGTCTCGGACCGGTCGGCGACTGAAGCACTGACCTCGCCGGTGGAAAGGTCGATAAAGGCCGGGTTCCAGGGCGTGCCATTGAGTGGCTCACCATTCAGGGTGCAACCGCCATCAAAGAATGTTCCGCAGTAATCGATGTTGGTTGAAAGATTGCCGTCTGCCGGACTCGGCACCCTGTTCTCGACCTCACGCTCTTCACGGTCGTAGCGAACCGCAACAGACAATTCCATGTTATCGGTGAGGTCGTAGTCGACGGAACCGAAAACTGCAAATACATCGGTGGTGAAGTCATCAAGTACGAGGGCATCGGTCAGCTCGTTGACAAAACTCCTGGGCAGATTGCTGCGACCGTCGTCCTCAAGCTGCGCCACGCCCACCGTACGCTCAATGTTGAGGTAATATGCCCCGACCCGCCAGCGCAGGGCTTCGTCGCCGGTGGAAGTCAACTCTATCTGCGCGCTGAAGTCTTCCTGGTTGCGTTCCTGCCACTGATAGCCGTCGCAGGTCGTGGGGCTGTAGGGAGGGAAGAACGGGTCGCCATCAGGCGTGAAGCCGGCGATATTGAAGGTGGGTTGCTGCATCGGTGCTGCATCACCCAGCAGGATGGAACGCGCTACTGCTGATTCCTGGCAGTGCGCCTGATCGTCGTAGAAGCCGAAGGCAGCCGATGTGCCGTCGGCTATAAAGCTTTGTTCCACGTCTGAATACAGCGCCCAGGCGGTCAGGGTACCCATCGACAGCTCCTGGTCTGCCTTGATGGAGAATTCCAGTGTTTCCTGCTTGTTGTCGGGATCGACGTTTGGCGAGAACACCCAGTCGAATTCGTTTACGTCGATAGCGGCCGCTGCCGGCTCCACGCCGAAGCTCTGTAACCCGTCCAGTGCGCCGACAAAGAAAGGCAGCTCGAACGCTGCGTTGAAGGCAATTGCTGCCGCGTCTACCTCAGAATAACGCAGCTTGGTGTCAATGCTCAGAGTGTCACTGGGATCAAACACCAGGCGCCCGCTGATGCCGGTCTCCTCAAAGTCGTTTACTACATCGTCATTCAGGAACTCATTTGTCAGAAAACCATCGGTGGTGCGGTGATCCAGCGTCAGACGGCCCGCCACATTGTCTCCCAATGGACCCGCGACAGTGGCCATCGCCGTGTAGGTATTGTATTCGGCGGCCGACACCTTCACCTCTCCCTCGAGTTCATTCGAGGGCTTTTTGGTCGACATGATTACCGCCCCGCCGGCGGCAGAACGCCCGTAGAGGGCGCCCTGCGGGCCCTTGAGCACCTCGATCTGAGCCAGGTCCGGGTATTCCCGATTAAATGCAGAGGGGTTGGTGTAGAGAATGCCATCGACGATGAATGCAAAGTTGGTCTCACCATCGCGTGCGCCGGATATGCCGCGGATGCTGAGTGAAGTATCCCCAACTTCTACCGTGTTGACGAGCGTCACGCCGGGGGTCATGTAGACAAAGTCCTCAGCTCGTTGTACGCCCATCTGTTCAATTTCACCCTGATTGAACGCAGTGATGGTTGCGGGCACGTCCTGCAGCGATTCGGAGCGCGCGCGAGCCGTAACGACGATTTCTTCCAGCTGCGCGTGCGCGTCGCTTGCGACGGTTAAAGTCCCCGCGGCTGGTAGTGCCATCAACACGGAAAGGTAGATCGGCTTGAGCTCATTCTTCATCATTGCATTTCCCCTGAGAGTGGTGTGATCCCCCTGAATAAGGCCCGAGTTTGGCAGCGTTTTTCATAAAATCAAGGCGGTTGTACGTACATTTAGCGAGAATTGGTATAAAATCATATACGAAGTTGATGTCGCTTACGATGCACGTAAATTCGTGGCAGGCGTGGCTGCGGGAGCGAACAACCGGCAGCGACTCAGGACGCTGACTGTATGACAGCTCGCCTCGTGGCCGCATCGAGATCAAGCTCGTCGAGAATGGCTGCGGTCTGCTGTCCCATGTCGGGAAGGTCAGGGTTTATGTGCCCTGCCTCGCGTGTGAATCTGATCGGATTGCCGATGTGATCATTGCCTTCGGAATCTCGCACGCGCATATCCCTGGCCCACACATGCTCGGCGTTCCAGGCTTCCTTCAGATCGACCACCGGCGACCAGCAGATATCGCGCTTTGACAGCCAGCACTCCCATTCAGAGCGGGTTTTTTCCAGAAAGGCCTGTCGCAGGTATGCGATGGCAGGTCCATGTCGCGGTCCGGCGGGTCCGCTGACCGCGTCGATGAACTCAGGACGACCGAGTCCCTCGAACAGTGCCACAACGAACTTGCGCTCGCCGCCACCGAGTGCGATAAATTCGTCGTCGGCGGTGCGATAGATGTTCAGCATAGCGCCTCCACCCAGGGAGCGCTCGCTGAAGCGGTCGGTTTCGCTGTCGCCGCCGAATGCCGGGCCGACGATATTCGGTGAAGCCGCGAGCACTGATTCAAACATGCTGATATCGACGTAATCCCCCTCGCCGGTCTGCTCTCGCCGGTAAAGTGCCATGAGAATACCCGACAGCGCCAGGTGCGAGGAGAGCATGTCGGACATGGCGATGCCGACAATCGCGGGCCCCGAATCTTTACTTTCCGGTGAACGGCTGACGCTCAACGCGCCGGCCGCCGCGACAGTGGCTGTGTCGTGAGCCGGGCGGTCGCGCCAGGGCCCCGACTGACCGAAGGCGGAGATCGAACAGTAAACCAGCGCCGGATTGATGGCGCTCACGGTCTCATAGTCGAAGCCGAGCCGCGCCATCACGCCGGGCCTGAATGCCTCCACCAGAACATCGGCTTTTTCGATCAATGCGCGCAGAGTGGCTTTACCGGCTTCGCTTTTCAGGTCGATGGCTATACTCTCTTTGCCGCGCTGAGTGGCGCGAAACATGACTGTCTGCCCGCCCTGGGTCCACGGGAAGGAAGTTGCCGAGCGGGTGGGCTCCGGGGCAGTGGGGTTTTCAATCTTGATCACGCGCGCACCGTGATCCGCCATCATCTGTGTTGCTGCCGGTCCGGGCAGAAACAGGCTGAGATCGAGTACGGTAAGGCCTTTCAGTTTCACAGTCGTCTTCTCAATCCTTGCTGGGTGTTTACGGGAGTGAGGTGAACCAGAATAAGGCCGGCGGCTGCCGGCCTCTCGACCAGACGGTAGATGCTCAGGCAGCCTTGCCCTTGCGTACGCCGATCTTGCCGCCACCCTTGGGCTTGAGATCCTGCCCTTTGAGGGCCCAGGCCTGGAACTCCGGCTGCCGTGGTGGTTCGAAACCGGTTTCCTTCTTGCAAAGTTTCTTCAGCGTCTCGATATCGCCGCCGCGATCGAACATCTGCACCTTGCCCCGCTTTTTCGCCATGCGGGCGCGCAACGTGGCGGTTTTGCGCTCGTTGACGCTGAGATCATCGTTCATTACGACACCGTAGCGCTTGGCGCCCTCGGTCGAGACAAGTCCCGCGCGCACATCAAATGCGACGCGTTCGGTCTCACGGGTCAATGGATCACCACAGCCGCCGCCACCCCATGTGTTGAAGTAAAGTGTATCGCCCGCCGCAACTTCAATACGATCGCACTTGCTCGGCATTTTCTCTATGGTGCCATCCGCTCGCTTCATGATCTTCTCTGAGCGTTGGCCGGGAAGTCCCCCATTGACACCCCAGGGATAGGTCAGCCAGCGGTCGTCGTGTATGGAGATTGTGCCGGGTTCGAGGAAACAATAACCCATGCTCAGACCGTTGCCGCCCCGGTTGTAGCCAGCTCCACCGCTGTCGGTAATCGTCTCGTAGGTTTCGATGCGCAGAGGGAAATAGCTCTCGAGGAACTCATTCGGTACGTTGGTGAAGCTGGGCCAGAGTGAGTGACCGTCAGGGCCATCGCCAGAGGGCTTGCCGGGAACGCCGCCAAAGCCGATCGAATAGAGCTGGTACCACTCGCCGTTCTTGTCATAGCCGGAATACATGAAGTGTGGGCTGTCTGAGAAGCCGGCGCCGGCGAGAAAATCCGGGTCGCCCTGCCCCAGCAGACCGCCGAGTACATCGAAGATACGACCCAGGGCATGCGTGCGGCAGGACAGCGCCGCGGGCTGTCTCGGTTTGAGCAGCGTTCCGTGTGGTATATGTACCTCCATGAGATCGTAGAAGCCGTCGTTGAACATGATCTGTGGATCGAACACCATGATCATGTACACGCCACAGAACATCTTGAACATTTCTTCGTTCAGGTAGAAGTTGATGGAACTTATCGACTGGGGATCGGTACCCTCAAAGTCGAAGATCACCTTGTCACCTTTACGCCACATGGCGCACTTGATCTTGTAGGGCCCCATGCCGAGACCATCGTCACAGATGTAGTCTTCAAAATACTGCTTTTTGGCCGGGACAGTGGCCTTGATCAGTTTGCGCATGGCGCGCTTGTTGCGGTCCAGCAGTTCCTCCAGGGCGGAGTAAAACGTATCGTCACCGAACCTGTCGGACATCTCGATAACACGCTTTTCCGCGGTGCGGATTGCCGCCACAAGGGCATTGAAATCACTGCGGTTCCAGTTGGGCATGCGGCAGTTGTGCAGGATTAGTTCAAGCAGATCGTTCTGCAGCTCATTATTCCTCATGATCTTGGTCGGAGGGATGCGAATGCCTTCTTCAAAAATCTCCCGGGCGTCGGTGGGTAGGCTACCCGGAACCTTGCCGCCCACATCCGTCATGTGACCGAACATTGCCGCGTAGGCGATGTGGCGGCCATCCTTGAAGATAGGGCGCAGCAACAGCCAGTCATTGATGTGGCTTATCGCGCCGTTGCAAGCGTAGGGATCAGTGGTAAGGAACAGGTCACCCTCTTCAATCGAACCATCATAGGCCTCTTTGAAGCCGTGGATGAAGCTTCCGAACTGACCGACCACCATTTTGCCTTCGACGTTGGCGATCATGGGGAACTCGTCGTGCTGCTCACGGATACCCGGCGACATGGCGGTTCGGAACAGCACGGTATCCATTTCGTAACGGGCGTTCATCATCGCGTTTTCGATGATATCGAGGGTAATAGGGTCGATATCGCGGCGCGTGAATTTCTTTGGGTTTTTCTCAACGATTGTTGCAGGCATAGTTCTATGCTCCTCTGCTTAAACTGAGGGTGCGATCAGGATGTTACCGAAGTCATCCACCTTGCCGGTGTGACCCGCGAGAATGAGGGTGGTCGAATCCATCTCGAGCACCACGGCGGGACCCTCGATACAGTTTCCGGACTTCAGCTCCTTGCGACGATAAAGTCCCGCTTTGATATCTTTGCCATCCATAAATACCTTGGATTCGCCGATCAGCGCCGCAGCCACCGGTGTACGAGAGCCGCGGGGAAGTCTGATCGCTTCAATCTCGGCGTTCTTGCCCTGGGCAACGGCGCGCAGATTCACGATCTCTTTGTCGGCTTCGAGCGCGAAGGTAAACAGCTGCCTGTGCATTTCGTCGAAGGGATCACCAATCGCGCCGAGTCCCCGCTTCTTGAGGTCGGATAGCTCAAAATCTACCGTCAGCTGCAGGCCCTGACCGCTGTAGCGAACATCTGCCTGATAGTGCACGCTGCGCTCGGAGCTGGGTACGCCTTCTTTTTCGAGCGTTTTGATTGCCTGCTTGGCCAGGCCTTCGAACATCCGGGTCATCTCTGCCGGCGAGGTGTTGGCAAAGCGTCGAATCAGTGTGCGCGACGCTTCATCCCGCACGCGCGTCGTTGCGTCACCATAGGCACAGAGCACCCCCGGTGAGGGCGGAATAATGACCGGCCAGCTGTTGGTCAGGCGACCAAGGGCATTGGCGTGCAATGGACCGGCGCCACCGAAGCCGATCAGGGCGAATTCGCGTGGATCGTGCCCCTGCTCCAGCGACACCAGGCGCAGGGCGCCGTACATGTTCTCGTTGACAATGTCGATAATGCCGGAGGCCGCGCGTTTCACAGAAATTCCCAGGGCGTCGGCCACCGGCTTGATCGCTTTCTCAGCCAGATCCTTGCGAATCTCCATGTCGCCACCGAGGCGGACCTCGCTCGGCAGGTAACCGAGCACGACATTGGCGTCGGTTACGGTCGGCAGTTCGCCCCCGTTGTTGTAGGCCGCAGGTCCGGGTTCAGCCCCTGCACTGTCCGGACCTACACGCAGAGCACCGGTGAGCTCGGGAACGTGGGCGATCGAGCCACCACCCGCGCCAACTGTACGCACATCCACTGATGAGGCGCGCACGGTCACGTCACCGACGCTGGTCTCCCGGCGTAGCTGGGCAACGCCATCCTTGACTAGCGCCACATCGGTAGACGTGCCGCCCATATCAAAGGTCAGCAAATTCTTGAAGCCCGCCTGTTTGGCCCCCCAGATCGACCCTGAAACGCCACCGGCCGGGCCTGACATCAAAAGATTGACCGGCAGGTCCTGAGCGACCTTGGCAGAGGCCATGCCACCGTCAGAACGCAGAATATGAAGCTGCACATCCTTCATCCGGCGCTTCAGCTTGCGCTCGAGATTCTTGACGTACTGGGCAACCCTGGGGCGTACATACGAATTGGCCACTGTTGTTATCGTGCGCTCATATTCCTGCATCTCTGGCACGACATTGGATGACAGAGAAATAGGTATGCCGGGCATGATTTCTTTGACGATTTTCGCCACGGCCTTCTCGTTCCTGGCGTTGGCGTAAGAGTTGATCAGCGAGACTGTCATGGCCTCGACATTTTCATC
>CAYFVJ010000129.1:0-2017 GCA_964346555.1 uncultured Alteromonadaceae bacterium
GATCGCCGAGCGCGACAACAGTCGGGTGATCTTCTGCCGGGATTCCCGCGACAGTGGGCTCACGGCCGAAGAACAGGACTGGTACAAAGACTACGACATCCCAGACGACCTGATGTGGTAGCGCTGCGCATCGCATGAAAGAACTCGAGACGCTGTTTACTGCGTTTGCCAACATCATGTGGGGTCCGCAACTGGTCGTGCTCCTGGTCGGCGGCGGCCTGTTCTTCGTGATTTATTCGCGCGGAACGCCCTACCGGCACTTCCATCACGCGCTGCGCATACTGACCGGGCGGTTTGATCGCGAGTCCGACGAGGGCGACATCACCCACCTTCAGGCGCTGAGCACGGCGCTGTCGGGAACACTCGGCCTGGGTAATATCGCCGGGGTCGCACTGGCGATCACCATGGGCGGGCCCGGCGCAATATTCTGGATGTGGGTCACCGCCATCATCGGCGTCGCCACCAAATTCTACACCTGCTCCCTCGCCGTCATGTTTCGCGGCCGTGACAGCCTCGGTCAGGTGCAGGGTGGACCGATGTATGTTGTCCGGGAAGGCCTGGGACGACGCTGGACGCCCCTGGCGATCCTGTTCGCCATTGCCGGCATGTGCGGAACGCTGCCGCTTTTCCAGGTCAACCAGCTGGTGCAGATCCTGCGCGATGTGATCGCTTATCCGGCCGGCCTGGCCACGCAGGATTCACATTTTCTGTTTGACCTCAGTATCGGCCTGATCGTGGCTGGACTGGTGCTTACGGTCATTCTCGGGCACATTCGCCGGGTGGGCCGGGTGACGGCAAAGCTGGTCCCGACCATGGTGATCAGCTATCTCCTGCTTACTGGTATTCTCCTCGTTCGCTATGCAGGCGAGATCCCCGGAGCCTTCGCACTTATTTTATCCGACGCGTTCAGCGGCGATGCAGCGGCCGGGGGCGCCATCGGCGCGGTCATTATTATTGGTGTGCGCCGGGGCGCATTCTCCAACGAGGCCGGCATCGGCACGGAATCCATGGCCCACGGCGCGGCAAAAACCCGGGAGCCGATCCGCGAGGGATTGGTGGCCATGCTGGGGCCGGTCATCGACACACTCCTGGTCTGCAGCTGCACCGCGCTGGCGATTCTGGTCACCGGCGTCTGGCAGGCCGATGGCGATCTCGGCGGGGTGACACTGACCGCGCGGGCGTTCGAGTCCGCCTTTCCGGGATTCGGTGGCTACGCCCTGACGTTCGTGGTCATCATGCTTGCGGTCAGCACCGTGCTCAGCTTCTGGTACTATGGCAGTAAGTGCCTGGGTTTCCTTATCGGCGCCGAGCGCCAGCACTATTATGTGTGGATCTACAGCGTGCTTATCGTCGTTGGCGCCGTCGTCACACTGGAAACCGTGATTGGGCTCATTGACGGTATGTACGCGACCATGGCCATCCCGACAATGATATCCGCGCTGTTGCTGGCACCCCGGGTCAATCGCGCGGCCAAGGATTATTTTACGAGCCACGACAAGACTTGATGACTGCGAGGCAATAGTCGGCGCGACCGTCTTCCCTCGGAGCAAAGCGCATCGTCGCCGGCCTGCTGCTGGCGACACTTGAATAGGAGATATCGACATGCGGATCATACTTCGCTACTTTTTTCGCACCCTGCGCCTTGTGCTCACCCCTTTTGTGCTGCTTTATGAAAAGCTGACGACGCCGCAGGCAGTCAAGCACAGCAGCGAAACGCAGGCCGCGATTGACGACGCCACATCGCACCTGGCGCTATACCAGTTCCGCACCTGTCCCTTCTGTATCCGCGTACGCAAGGAACTTGCTCGCCTCGGCATCGACATCGAGCTGCGCGATGCCCAGAACGATCCGCAGCACCGGGCAGATCTGCAGGCCGGCGGCGGCCGCGTTACCGTGCCGTGCCTGCGCATCTCACGCGAGGACGGCAGCGACGAATGGCTGTATGAGTCGGAGGACATCAATGCCTGGCTGCGTGAGCGCTTCGACCCGGGCGAGGCGGCGGCCTGACACAGGCAGG
>CAYFVJ010000129.1:2117-7761 GCA_964346555.1 uncultured Alteromonadaceae bacterium
ACCCTATCGCAGGCGCTAAGACCTTCGAATTATTCTATGAATAACCTGCGCCGGCTCAACTTCCATCACCTTTTCTACTTCTGGACGGTGGCCAAGGAGCGTCACCTGACACGCGCGGCGGAAAAACTTCATATTTCGCAATCAGCGCTCTCGCTGCAGATACGCAAGCTGGAGGACAGCCTCGGGCAGGCGCTGTTCCTGCGCGAGGGGCGCTCGCTGCAGCTCACCGATTTCGGCGTCCTGGTGATGGGTTATGCTGAGAGCATCTTCGACCTCGGCGGCGAGCTGCTCGCGACGGTGGACAGCGGCGCAGCGCAGAGCATCCAGCGCCTGCGCATCGGCTCCGTGTCCACCCTGTCGCGGAATTTCCAGGAAAACTTCCTGCAGCCGGTGCTGCGTCTACAGGGCATCAACATCATTCATGAATCAGCGGGGTTCGACGAGCTGATCGAACGTCTGCAGGTGCACAAGCTGGATCTCGTGCTGTCCAACCGCTCCCTCTTTGCCACCGCGAACAACACCCTTCGCTGCAAGCGCATCGCCCGCCAGCGCGTCTGCCTGGTCGGGCCTCCCCGCGGTGAGCGCGCCGCATTTCGCTGGCCCGACGACATTCACAACCAGCGGCTGCTCCTGCCCGGACCGAGCAGCGATATTCGCAAGCAGTTCGACCTGCTGTGTGAGGAGCTGGGGTTGTCGATCACGCCACATGCCGAGGTTGACGATATGGCTATGCTGCGACTGATGGCGCGGGATTCGGGGGGACTGGCCGTCGTACCCGATATTGTGGTGCAGGACGAGCTTGATGCGGGCCTGCTCGAAACCTACGCGGTGCTTCCGGAGGTCGTCGAGACCTTCTACGCCATCACCGCAAACCGGCAACTACAGCCGGTGTTGCTGAAAACCCTGCTGGGGGATTGACTGCGGCTGTCGCCGCTAGGAGCCACTTGTACCGCTGCACATAAATTCGCAGCGTTTCGGCGCGGAGTGATGTGTTGCGGTAGTCAGTCGCCGCGGATCATCGCCCGCGACAGCGCGCGATGGCGCGCCAGCAAAGGCGCCAGGTCCAGCGTCTGCAGCTCGCCGTTCTCGACTACTACACGGCCATGAATGACCGACAGGTCGACCGTCGCCGGCTGGCAGAAAACGACCGCGGCCACCGGGTCGTGGCCAGCGCCCGCATAGTTAACGCGATTTAAGTCGATGGCGATCAGATCCGCCGCCATACCCTCGGCAAGGGTGCCGATATCCGATCGGCCCAGAGTCTCCGCGCCCCCCCGGGTGGCCACGCGCAAGGCCTCGCGGGCAGACATGCCGGCCGGGTCGCCGGCGAAGCCGCCCGGGCCACCGGGTGCGACGCCGGCGGAATAGCGACTTGGCGCGATGCGCTGCAAGAGCATGGCCTGGCGCGCCTCGGCCAGCAGGTGTCCAGCGTCGTTGGACGCCGACCCATCCACGCCGAGGCCGACGCGAACACCGGCGCGTAGCATGTGTCGCACGGGCGCTATGCCGCTGGCCAGGCGCATATTGCTGGTCGGGCAGTGAGCAACCCCGGTACGGGTAGCGGCGCAGTGCTGGACCTCATCCGCATTCAGGTGCACGCAGTGCGCGTGCCAGACGTCGTTGCCGGTCCAGCCGAGGGAGGCGGCATAGTCCAGGGGGCGTTGCCCGAAGTGCTGCAGACAATAGGCTTCCTCGTCCAGCGTTTCGGCGAGGTGAGTGTGCAGGCCGACGCTTTCGTGCGCCCGGGCCAGCGCGGCGCTCTGTCGCATGAGTGATTCGGTGACCGAAAACGGCGAGCACGGCGCCAGCACGATACGCTGCATGGCGTGTACTGACGGGTCGTGCCAGGTCTCGATAAGACGCTGCATGTCGGTAAGCACAGCGCCCTCGTCTTCGGTCAGTGCGTCCGGCGGCATTCCGCCCTCGGACTCACCGAGAGTCATCGCACCCCGGGCAGCGTGAAACCGCATGCCGATTTCGGCGGCAGCACGGATCTGGCTGTCCAGGGTGCAGTCATTAGGATACATGTAAAGGTGGTCGCTGCTGGTGGTGCATCCCGACAACATCAGCTCCGCAAGGCCTGTCAGCGTGCTGACCGACACACCTTCATCAGTCAGACGACCCCAGATCGGGTACAGGGTCTTCAGCCAGGTGAACAGGTCCGCATCCTGGGCAACGCCACGGGTCAGCGACTGGTAGAGATGATGATGGGTGTTCACCAGCCCCGGCAGGACCAGGTGGCCTCTGAGGTCGATAACGCGATCGGCGCTCGCCGGGAGGTCAGCCGCCCGGCCCACCGCGCGGATAACGTGATCTTCGATGAATACCGCCCCATCGGCGATTTCGGTACCGGCGTCGTCGAAGGTCGCGACACAGGTCGCGTTGGTCAGCAGCAGGGACGCCATGACTCAAGTGCCACCATGAGTATCTGTCTTGTAATAACGACTCTTTGCCGCTTGCGCCGCCACTATCTTTAAACGCTGCCAGTTGACTGAACAATTGCAGTACAAGCTACCACCCGGCGCCGGCTTTGCACAGCCACAGACTGCTTTCAGTGCCTGCGCCCCGGCGTACTGGAACCCAGCCCCGCCAAAGCCGAAGCTGACGGGCGGGACGTGTCAGATCGAACTGTCTAACTGGGAGGCCAGACGGCGCTCGAGCTGGACATCGAGCTGGCGCGCCATGTCATCGACAAGCTTCAATTCACGCTGCGTATGCTCGGTTTCCGCATGCGACGGCTGCAGGTCGTCGAGCACGAACTGCTCGTGGCGGCTGGCGATGTCTGCGCTGACTGAGCTGCTGGATGTATCGACAATTTCCGCTACCGCCAGGTCGACGACCGGCTCCGAAGCCAGTGACAGTGCGGATCCCGCAGCAATCAACGTGCCGATACCGAAGCGGATAATATATTTTGTTACGTTCATGTGTGGATGTCTCCTGTGAATTTGAGGGCAGCTAATTACCGGCGGCGCCTCATGTGTTACTTAACGTTTCGTATGGTAACACTTATACTCGCTTTTTAGTAGATCTGGATCACACGCAGTTAAAAAATCCGGGTGACAACTCACAATCAGCGCTATCAAGGCAAAAACTGGGCACGCGTTCCCGTTTTGAACGACTTTAGAAACACAAAAGACGATTTTAGAAACACGAAAGACGACTTCAGAAACACGAGACCTCAGACGATTCGCGTCGCACAGACCCGCATATCAGGAAAAAGTGTTACCCGAACGCGGAATACCTGCCCGCGAACCGCCTATCTACTGCTTGCGCTACTCAGGCAGTGCGGGTCACGAAACGGTCCCGGAAGCTGCGGGCGACCTGCAGCAGATCCGGCGTGAGATAGCGCTCGACCGCCGCCTCGACATCACGCTCAACCGGACCGTAAAAGGCCTCGGCGATCGCCCCGCTGATGCAGGCCTGAGTGTCACTGTCGCCACCCAACGAGACGGCATTGCGCACGGCATCCTCGAAGCTGTTCGATTCGAGAAAGGCGATAATGGCCTCGGGCACGGACCCCTGACAGGACACGTCAAAAGCATACGTAGGCCGGATGCCATTCACCGTCCGCGCAAGGTTATAGTTGAAGCGCCGCGACAACTCTTCACGCAGGGCTGCCCTGGAGGCTCCCTGCCTGGCCAGGCAGACCGCCAGAGCCACCGCCTGAGCTCCCTTGATGCCCTCGGGATGATTGTGTGTCATCCCCGCACAATCGGCGGCCTCCTGCAGCACGCGCTCCGGCGTATCAAAAGCATAGCCAATCGGACTCACTCGCATGGCTGAACCGTTGCCCCAGCTGTTATATGGCTTTCTGCCGTCCGTCTGCAGCCAGTGGATGAAGGATGCACCATAGCCGGCCTCTGGGTACCGGTGTGCGTATTCCCATACCCAGCGTCGGTAATCGCCATCCTCGAGCAGCGCGCGGGCTACCGCAATGCTCAGTACGGTATCGTCAGTAAAACTGCCCTGGGGATGAAACAGGGGGAATTCCTTGCGCTTCATCGGCGTGCGCTCGTAAACGGAGCCGATAATATCGCCGGCGATTGCGCCGAACATGTTGCCTCCCGCGACGTGTTCCGAGTACACAGACACTGCGCACTGGCAGCCCCGCTGTCAAATGCGCGGCACGTACAGAATCACGGCGACAAAGTGGCACACGGAACCCAACAGGACAAAAAAATGCCATATGCCGTGGGCGTGGTTGAGCTTTTCAAGCTTGTCGGCGACGTAGAAGACAACGCCCACCGTATAGGCAACACCTCCGGCGAAAAGCCAGAAAAAACCGGGGTCGGGCAGGGCCGCACGCAGGCCGGCGAAATCCAGCGAGCAGGCCCAGCCCATGCCGAGATACGCGGCAACCTGGGCTATCTTCACGGCGCGGCCGTGCAGGAACAGCTCGGACAGAATGCCCAGCAGGGCGAGCCCCCAGACCAGGCTCAGAATCTGCAGGGCGCGGCCCTGGCCGACGCTCACCCACATGAACGGGGTATAGGTGCCGGCGATGAGCAGGTAAATGGAGATATGGTCCAGAACCTTGAAAAACCGCTTCAGGTGCGGCGGGCGAAAGCTGTGGTAAAGCGTCGAGGTCGTGTAGAGCAACACCAGCGTGCCGCCGTAGATGCAGAAGGCAATGACGGTCGTCATATCGCCACTCTGCAGCGCCACGGTCAGCAGCGCACCAAAGCCCACCAGCGCAAGGACAGCGCCAACCAGGTGACTGATACTGTTCAGACGCTCGCCGTAATACACCCGTCAGGTCGCTCCTCAGGCGTGATGGTGACGCGGCATGCCGTTCTCTATACGCTCGATGAGTTCGGGATCGTTGTAGACTTCCTCGACAGCGCACCAGACATCATCGCGACCGTCATAACACTGGATGTCCCCCTTGCCGATGTCGTAAACCCAGCCGTGCAGCTGTGTCTTGCCGGTAGCGACGGCCGCAGCGACCGCCGGGTGAGTCATCAGGTGCCTGAGCTGCAATACCACGTTCTCTCTGGTCAGCTCGGCAAGGTGTTCCGGCTCCAGACCATCGTGACGCGCTTTCACCGCGGCGACCGCCGCCCGGGTGTGAGCCAACCAGTCACTCACGTGGGGCAGCGCCGTCAGGCTATCGGGGTTCATTGCGCCCTTGATGGCGCCGCAATCCGTGTGCCCGCAGACGACAACGTGCTTGACGCCGAGCCCGGCCACTGCGAACTCGATCGAGGCGGTTGTGCCACCGGCATGCCGCTCGTGCGGGGGCACAATGTTGCCGGCGTTGCGGCAGATAAACAGCTCTCCGGGAACCGTCTGTGTAATCATATTCGGGTCGATCCGCGAGTCGGCGCAGGTAATAAACAATATCCGCGGATCCTGGCTCGCGGCCAGTTCAGAGAATAACGCCTGTTTATCCGGAAACACTTCTTCCTTGAACTTACATACGCCCTCGAGAAGTCTCCTCATTGTCACTCCGCTCCAGTAATCGCGCGCAGACTCTGAGTATACCCGGCGACACAAAGGCTTCCCAGTACGAGCGGCAAACTCGCTCATGATGTGGTCGAAGGGTGCCGCCGCAGCGCAAAAGTGCCGTTCACTTAGCGTTGCGCAGATAATCTGTCAGACTATGAATAGTGCAACAAAAACGGCCGTGTTTTGGCGTCGTTCT
>CAYFVJ010000130.1:0-7737 GCA_964346555.1 uncultured Alteromonadaceae bacterium
TACAACACCTGAATCCCGTGCCCCCGCGCGCGGTGGAGCGGTAAGTGATCAGTACTACCAGGCTGTCTGCTGTTCTGCTGCTCGCCGTAACGCTTTGTGGCTGCAGCACGGTCACCGGCTGGTTCAGCATGGACGACGACGAGGATCCGCGACGCCCTGCAGAGCTGGTGGACTTCGAACCCACTGCAACATTGAAGCGGCTGTGGTCGGTGGGCATCGGCAAAGGGCAGGGCAAGGGTCTCTTCCGGCTGCGACCGGTGATCGCCGGTGAATTGATCTACGCGGCGTCCAGTGATGGTCGCGTGGTCGCCGTCGAACGCGAGAGCGGCAGGAAACGCTGGGAGCAGCGGCTGGAGAAGTCGCTTTCCGGTGGGGTAGGTCACTACCGTGACTCACTGTTCCTTGGCACGAAAGACGGCGAATTGTTGCGGCTGTCGGCGGATGACGGCGAACTGGTCTGGTCGACGCCGGTGAGCGGCGAGGTGCTGGCGCCACCCCAGGGTGATGGCCGCGTTGTCATAGTGCAGACCTACGACGGCAAGCTGCACGCCTATGACCATGAATCGGCACAGCGGCTCTGGAGTTATGACAGCAACGTACCGGTACTCACCCTGCGCGGCACGAGTACCCCGATTATCGACGATAATCGCGTATTCGCCGGGTTTGCCAGCGGTCGCGTTGTAGCTTTTGATTCGCGCACCGGCAGCATAGAGTGGGAAACCCGCATCGCGATTCCCCAGGGTCGTTCGGAGATCGAACGCATTGTCGACATAGACGGCAGCATGGCATTGGTCGGTGGTGAACTGTACGCGGCAACTTACCAGGGGAAAATCGCGGCGGTTGACGCGCGCAGTGGCAATCGCATCTGGCAGCGTGATATCTCTTCATTTTCAGGTGTCTCTGCCGGGTTCGGCAATGTCTACGCGGCAGACGACAATGGCAGCGTCATGGCTTTCCTGCGCAATGGGCAGGGTCTGCGCTGGGAACAGGACGCGCTAGCCTACCGCGAGCTTTCCAGGCCGACACCGGTCAGCAGCTACCTGGCGGTGGTCGACTTAGAAGGGTACCTGCACCTGCTATCCCAGGTGGATGGCGGTTTTGCCGCGCGAGAAAGAGTGGACGGCGATGGCGCCCGCGCCGATATGGCCAGTGCTGGGCGGGTTGTCTACGTGTTCGGCAACAGCGGCAAGCTCATGGCCTATGAGATCACCGCCAGGGATCAATGACTCGTGCGTCCCGTCATCGCCCTGGTCGGCCGGCCCAATGTCGGCAAGTCGACGTTGTTCAATCAGCTCACGCGGAGCCGTGACGCACTCGTCGCCGATTTGCCGGGTCTCACCCGCGACCGCCAGTATGGCGAGGGCCGCGGCAGCGACCGCCGCGGCAGCGACCGCAATTTCATTGTCATCGACACGGGCGGCCTGACCGGCGAGATGCAGGGTATCGACGCGCCCATGGCCAGCCAGTCTCTGGCGGCCGTGGAAGAGGCGGATGTTATTCTGCTGCTGGTCGATGCCCGCGAGGGGCTGAACAACGCGGATGAGCTCATGGTGGAAGCGCTGCGGCGCCGTGGCAAGGCCTTCCATCTGGTCGTGAACAAGCTGGATGGCCTGGACGCATCAGTGGCGACCGGCGATTTCTACCGCCTTGGTGTCAGTCACCTGCACGGCATAGCGGCGAGCCATGGTCGCGGGGTGCGCGCCCTGATCGAGGCCGTGCTCGCCCAGGTTCCGGATGACGGCTCGGCCGAGGCCCTCGCCGAGCGCGATGACCGCATCCGAGTGGCCGTCATCGGGCGTCCCAATGTGGGCAAGAGCACGCTGGTCAACCGGCTTCTGGGCGAAGAGCGGGTCGTAGTGTACGACCAGCCGGGGACGACGCGGGACAGCATCTACATCGACTTCGAGCGCGACGGGCGCGCCTATACCCTGATCGATACCGCCGGAATTCGCCGGCGCAAGAACGTCCGCGAAGTGGTGGAGAAGTTCTCGATCGTCAAGACTCTGCAGGCGGTGGATGATGCCCAGGTGGTCGTTCTGCTGGTGGATGCCCACGAGGGCCTGGTCGACCAGGATCTGCACCTGCTGGGGCACTGCATCGAGGCCGGTCGCGGGCTGGTCATCGGTGTCAACAAATGGGACGGGCTGGCCCCGGACGCTCGCGAGCGACTCAGGACCGAACTCGACAGGCGACTGCAGTTCGCCGATTATGCGGACACGCATTTTATCTCGGCGCTGCACGGCACGGGGGTGGGCCATCTCTACCGCTCGATAGACGCAGCGCATCGCTCGGCCACGCGCAAACTGAACACTAATCAGCTGACCCGCATCCTCGAGGACGCGGTGGCATCCCACGCGCCGCCGATAGTCAACGGGCGCCGGATCAGGCTGCGCTACGCTCACGCGGGCGGGCGTAATCCGCCGTTGATCGTGATTCACGGAACCCAGACAGACCGTATCCCTTCCAGCTATCAACGCTTTCTGGAAAATGTTTTCACCCGCGAGCTGCGGCTCGTGGGCACGCCGCTGCGCATCGAGTTCCGCAGTGGTGAGAATCCCTACGCCTCTCGACGCAATCAGCTTACCCAGCGGCAGGTCGCACGCAAACGCCGCATGCTGGCCCACGTCAAGCAGGAGAAGAAAAAACGCCAGCGCAAGAAGGGGCGCTAGGAGCCCAAGTCCGACAGGCTCCGAGGTCGCAAAAGCCGCGACGGATATCATCTATGCACGTTGCTGCGGGATGTCAGCTTCGTTGCCGACACGGCGCTCACCCGTTCTGCTCGCCGGCCTGGTTTTCGGCGCGGCGGCAATCGCCCTCGCGGTGTATCTGCGACGGTATCGATAGGAGATCTGAATAAGCTGTTTCGGCATTAAAATTGGTATCGTGAATGCCAAGTATATAATGTATCTATTTCATTTATGTTAGCCCGGTGAGTACACTCTCGGTGTTATTCGCTGGCGCCGCGGCGTGCTGCGATTGGATTGGCTCTGACATGTGAGGAAACCCCATGGCGACGTATCAGGAAACAACGGCTGAATTTGCCCGGCTGTGTGATCAGCGCGGCACGACCTGGAGTACTATCAACCCTGAGTATGCGGCGCGCATGCGCCTGCAGAATCGATTCCGTACCGGGCTGGATATTGCGCGCTACACGGCCGCTATCATGCGCGCGGACATGGCGGCCTACGACGCGGACACCACGCAGTACACCCAGTCGCTGGGCTGCTGGCACGGATTTATCGGCCAGCAGAAGATGATGGCCATCAAAAAGCACCACGGCACAACGGACAAGCGCTACCTGTACCTTTCGGGCTGGATGATTGCCGCGCTGCGCAGTGAGTTCGGTCCGCTTCCGGATCAGTCCATGCACGAAAAGACCACGGTCCCGTCGCTGATTGAAGAACTCTATACGTTCCTGCGCCAGGCCGATGCGCGAGAGCTCAATCACCTGTTCCGCGACATGCAGGCGGCCCGCGATGCCGGGGACCAGGTGGCCGAAAAGCGTATTCTGGAGTCGATCGACAACTTCGAAACCCACGTTGTGCCCATTATTGCCGATATCGATGCCGGCTTCGGCAACGAAGAGGCGACCTACCTCCTGGCGAAGAAAATGATCGAGGCAGGTGCCTGTGCCATTCAGGTAGAGAACCAGGTGTCTGATGCCAAGCAGTGTGGCCACCAGGACGGCAAGGTAACTGTGCCGCACGAAGATTTTCTGTCCAAGATCAACGCTATTCGCTATGCATTCCTGGAACTGGGCGTACCCGACGGTGTGATCGTTGCGCGCACGGATTCCCTCGGCGCGGGTCTCACGCAGAAAATACCCGTATCGCGGGAGCCCGGCGACCTCGCCTCCCAGTACAACGCCTTTCTCGAAACCGAGGAGGTGCAGTCGGCGGACGACGTCAATGAAGGCGACGTGGTCATCAAGAAAGACAGCAAGCTGGTGCGTCCGGTGCGCCTGCCAAACGGCCTCTACCGCTTCAAACCGGGTACCGGCGAGGCGCGGGTGATTCTGGACTGCATTACCAGCCTGCAGCACGGTGCCGACCTGCTGTGGATAGAGACCGAAAAACCGCATATCGGGCAGATCGGTGCCATGGTGGACGCAATAAGGAAGCAGGTGCCAGACGCGAAGCTCGTCTACAACAACTCGCCGTCCTTCAACTGGACGCTGTCTTTCCGTCAGCAGGTGTTTGACGCCTGGCAGGCCGAAGGTCGCGATGTGTCAGCCTACGGGCGCGATACACTGATGGATGCCGATTACGATGCGTCGGAGCTCGCGCAGGAGGCCGATCGCTGGATTCAGGCATTCCAGTCTGAGGCTTCGGCCAAGGCCGGTATATTCCATCACCTGATCACGCTGCCAACCTATCACACGGCAGCGCTGTCGACCGACAACCTGGCGCGTGGCTACTTCGGCGAAGAGGGTATGCTGGCCTATGTCAAGGGCGTCCAGCGCAAGGAAATTCGCGAGGCTATAGCCTGTGTCAAGCATCAGGACATGGCGGGTTCCAATATGGGCGATGACCACAAGGAATACTTTTCAGGCGAGCAGGCGCTTAAAGCGAGCGGCAAAGATAACACGATGAATCAGTTCGGCTGATTGCTCGCTCCGATGCAGAGCAAGGGCGGTATAAACGCCCTGTCGTTCGCTACGCCAGGCGTGGAACGTAGCGCCTTGACGGGCGCTCGCAGGCCTCTGCGTTAGCGCCCGTCGTTACCCGGTGCAGTCGGCACATTCGCGAAGGGGTCGTCAATCTCGGCAGAGGGCTGCGTAAACCATTGCGCGCCCCTGAGCGTGACATGGAAGTGATCTTCAAGGCGCACGCCGAAATGCCCGGGGACGCAGATCATCGGCTCATTGCTGAAACACATGCCCGGCTCGAGCGGCGTATCATCGCCGTGCACGAGGTAGGGTGCTTCGTGAATATCCAGGCCGATACCGTGGCCAGTCCGGTGGGGCAGGCCGGGTAGCCGGTATTGTGGACCGAGGCCGGCACCCTCGATAACGCCGCGCGCGGCGGCGTCGACCGTGCCGCAGGGTTTGCCCGGCGCCACCGCGGCGAACGCTGCCTGCTGGGCGGCCTTTTCGACCGCCCAGATCTCCCGCTGATACTCGCTGGCTTCGCCAAAAACGTAGCTGCGCGTGATGTCGGAGATGTAGCCTTCCACCTGGCAGCCGGTATCGATCAGCACCATGTCACCGTCCTCGAGCGGTTTGGGCCGCGCAACGCCATGGGGAAACGCACTGTCGGGACCGAAGAGAACAATGCAGAAATAAGAGCCCGCGGTGCCTGCGGCGCGGTGCGCAGCATGAATGAACTCCTGGACCTCGGCGGTGGTGATCCCGGGCCGCAGCATGCGCGCGGTGTGCCGATGTATCTGCAGCGTGATGTCTTTGGCCCGCTGCATCAGCGTCAGTTCGGCGTCACTCTTGCGCACGCGACAGGCGCGCGTGATATCCGTTGCGGCACGCAGTCGGGTCTGCGGCAGGGCTTGCGACAGGCCCTCGACCAGGAAAAACGGCGCACTCTCATCCACCGCCAGGATGTCGCCTGCGCTGCCCGTGCCGCTAAGCACGTCGGCAACCAGTCCGTAGGGATCCTCGTGTTCTTCCCAGCAGTGAAGTTCGCCCTCGAGAACCATAAAGCCCTTAAGCGTGTCGCGCTCGAATGCGGGCGCAAAGTAATGCAGTTCTCCGCTTGCGGTCAGTATGGCCCCCACGAGCCGCTCACTCGGCGACCACCGGGTGCCGGTAAAATAGCGGAGGTTACTGCCCGCGTTCAGGTAGAGCGCTGCGACAGCGTTTTCTGCAAGCAGGGATTGGGCGCGCTGTCGACGCGCGCGGTACTCTCTTTCCGCGATTGGTTCGATACCGTCTAGCATCGGCCGGATAGCCTCGAGCTCCGTTGCCGCATCACTGCCGCCGACGCCCCTGGTCATGGTGATCTCCCGCTTTTCCTTGTCGCCTTGTGTGAGCATGGTAACAGGACTGATCGGTCGGTGGTTTCCCCGGCCGGCAGCGCTTGCCTAAACTCGGCCGATACTCAGGGGGCTGTGTCTGGCTCACCCCACCCATTCCCGTGTGCGGAATGCTAAACTGCCCGCATTGCCGCCGCTGGAGAAATCCTGATGAACGACACTGCCAACAACATCATCATGAACCGCGATGCCGGTCACGATATGTCATCCGGCGCCTTCGAGGACGCTGCCGCAGAGCGCCTCAAGCGCAAGCAGCGCCTGTCGGCGGCTCTGCGCATCTTCGGTCGCTTCGGGTTCGATGAAGGCGTCGCCGGCCACATTACGGTGCGCGACCCGGAGCACTACGATCACTTCTGGGTCAATCCCATGGGGCGATCCTTCAAGCAGATGCGCGTTTCCGACCTGTTGTGCGTGGATCACGCCGGCAATGTGGTCGCGGGAGAGGGCCTGCTGAACGGCGCGGCATTCACTATTCACTCGCGCATACACATGGCGCACCCGCGCGTGACCGCGGCGGCACATTCGCACTCCCTTCACGGCAAGGCTTTCGCGAGCCTTGGCCGCAAACTCGAGCCCTTGACCCAGGACGCCTGTGCGTTTTATGAAGATCACGCACTTCTAGACGAGTTCACGGGCGTGGTGCTGGATCCCGCTGAGGGCGAGCGCCTCGCAGCGACACTGGGCGACAGCAAGGCAGTCATCCTGCAGAATCATGGCCTGTTGACGGTCGGGGAATCCGTGGATGAGGCGGCCTGGTGGTTCGTGACTATGGAGCGTAGCTGCCAGGCACAACTGCTCGCCGAGGCGGCGGGGATGCCAAAGCCGATTCCGCATGAATATGCGCTCCAGACCCGGGAGACTATTGGCTCTACGCTGGCCGGCTGGTTCAGTTTCCAGCCGCTTTTCGATGTGATTGTTGCCGAGCAGCCAGACCTGCTGGACTGATCTCACAATTCTGAGACCGCTGCGCCGGGGTTGGTTCCGTAAGGTGTTGCGGGCGTCTTCCGGTCGCTCGGCGGTGTCAGTAGTCCACGCCCTTGCGCGCCATGATGCCACTGGCAAATGCGTGCTTGACTTCGCGCACCTCCGAGACGGTATCCATAATATCCTGCAGCGCCTTGCCGCCGCCGCGACCGGTGATCACGACGCTCTGTTCGCGCGGGCGGTCGGCGATCGCGGCCAGGACGTCGGCTTCGGGAAGGTAATCAAAGGCGAGCATGTACGTGAGCTCGTCAAGTACGACCAGATCAACCGTCGGATCCCGCAGCAGTGGCAATGCTTCCGCCCAGGTGCGTTCGGCGGCAGCGATGTCGCCGCTGCGATCCTGGGTGTCCCAGGTGAACCCCGTGCCCATCTGGTAGAAAGTGACCTCGGGGCATTTGTCGCGCAGGTAGAGCTCCTCCCCGGACAGCTGCTCACCCTTGATGAACTGGATAACGCCTACCCGGTGACCGTAGCCGAGGGCGCGCATGACCATTCCGAAGGCCGAGCTGGATTTGCCCTTGCCGTTACCGGTGAGCAGGATGGCGACACCTCGCTCTACCTCTGCCGCCTGGATGCTGGCATCCACGCTGGCCTTCTGTTTTTCCATCGCCTGTCGATGTTTCGCCTCGCGGCGGTCGTCCTGGTCTTTGCCATCATCCATTGCAGTAGCCTCGGTTGCCGGGTGGCGATCTAAAGGGGGCGTGGCAGGGAACTGAACGCGTAAGCATTCGGAGCTTTGTACGAGGCTCTCCATGCCACGTATGCCAC
>CAYFVJ010000131.1:0-7680 GCA_964346555.1 uncultured Alteromonadaceae bacterium
TTCTTCAAATCCCTGTCGGGCCAGATCGCCCGCATTATAGATGGCAAGTCGTTCCTGGTGTTCGGCGACGGTGAGCAGACAGCGTGCAAACCCATCAGCGAACGGGATCTCGCCGTATACCTGGCCAACTGCCTGGATCCAGCGGCAACGCACAATTGCATACTGCCCGTAGGCGGCCCGGGACCGGCAATCACGCCACGGCAGCAGGGCGCAATGCTGTTTCGGATATACGGAAAACCGGTACGCTTCACCCATGTGCCAGTCCAGTTGTTCAGCGTCTTCAGCGCCGCCCTGTCGCCTCTGACGCGCTTTTCAAGCGCGCTGGCGGACAAGGCGGAGTTCGCGCGCATCGGACGTTTCTACGCGACTGAATCCATGCTGTGTATCGACGCGGAGACAGGGGACTACTGCGACGCCGCCACGCCCAGCTTCGGCAGCGATACGCTGGAAGACTTCTACCAGCGAACACGGCGCGAGGGGCTGGCAGGGCAGGAGCTTGGCGAGCACGCGCTTTTCTGATGTCCCGGCTTGTCTACCAGTAGGACTCCGGCTCCGGCGCCAGGCTGATAACACCCCACAGCACCAGCGCAAACGCGGCTGCAATCAGAACAGCCCACCACCAGGGGCGCGGAGCTCCGGTTCCGTAACGTCCTTCGGCGTAACCGCGCAGCATGGGTCCGAGCAGTCGTTCGCGGGCGATGAACTGGTAATAGGCAACAGCGGTCAGATGCAGCGCGATAAGCCCCAGTAAAAGATTAAAGGCGATCGCATGCACGCTGCCGAGAAAATCTGTTATCGGCGTGTCGGCGGCGTGGTACAGCGGCCCGTCGAACAGGATGCCATCGCTGTTGAACAGGCCACTGCCCGCCTGCGCCAGCAGGACCAGCCACAGGGCGAGTGACGACCAGCCACCCAGGGGGTTGTGTCCGGGCGTGTCGCGGGCAGCGCCACGCAGGTAGGCGAGGATCGCGCGCGGTCCACGCAGGAAGTCGCCGAAGCGCGCCTGTGGACTGCCGACAACGCCCCACACCAGTCGGGTCGCCACCAGTACGAGTACGCTGTAGCCAATCCACGCGTGCTGCTCCATGTACCCTTCCTCGACGGTCCACCAGGACGCGGGCACGCAGAGCGCAAGCGCCCAGTGGATGACGCGCACGGGCAGGTCCCATAGCACAGGTTGCGTGGCATCCGCACTCGCGGTGTCCGCACGCGCCACGTCAGCCGCCTCTGCCACGACTACGTCCGAGCAGGCTGACCACGGTCGCCGCGTTCATCGCTGGGACATGGAAACATCGAAGCCGAGACTATGTGCCCGCTGACGCGCAGCATCCGCAGTGTCAGCCGGGCGGGTGCTGATCCACAGGTTGCTGGAGCGCGTGCCGGTGCGGCAGAAAGCGAACACCGGCCGGGAAGCGTCATCGAAGAGCGCCGCCATGGCAGCGACGTCGTCACCCGGGTAGTTGTTCGCATTCAGAGGATAGTAATGGTATTCGAGCCCGGCAGCGGCAGCGGCCTGAGCCAGATCCTCGCTGCGCGGCTGGTCGGCCCCCTCGCCGTCGGGGCGATTATTGATCACCACCTGATATCCCGCCTCGGCTATTGCCGGCATATCATGCGGCTGTATCTGTCCGGCAATACCGACGTTGTCTGTGAGCTCGATCATCTGCATGTTGCGTCTCCTGTCCAACTCTATTCTGCGCGGCGAGTCCGCTCTATGCGGCGCCACCCAGACCCGACCCGTCCACTATCAGCTTGATGCCGACCAGCACCAGGAACACCGAAATTATCCGGTAGTATAAAGCGGAGGACGAGCGCTGTACCAGCCAGCGCCCGATTAGCACGCCGACCGGCGCCAACGGCATCAGCACCAACGAATCCAAAAGGTTAACGGTATCGAACTGGCCCAGCAGGTAGTAGGGGTAGAGTTTGAGCGCATTGACCGCGGCGAAGAATACCCCCGCGGTGCCGACGAACTCCATAGGTGGCAGCGCCTTCGGCAGGAGATACATGGTCAGCGGCGGTCCCCCGGCATGAATACTGAAACTCGTGTAGCCGGAGAGGCCCCCGAAGAACAGCGCCGTCCCGGCGTGGTGCTCACGACCGGTCACCGCCTGCCAACCGAGCAAGGTCAGCACCCCGAACACCAGGGCAACCACACCGACCAGCAGCCGCAGCGCATTTTCATCGAAGAATCCCACGCTCTGGTAGCCGAGAACGATCCCGAGCAGCGCACCGGGTAGCAGCCGACGCAGCGCACGCCAGTCAAAATGGCCCCAGTAGGCGCGCAGCACTACAACGTCCATCACCACGATAATAGGTAAAAGGATAGCGGCAGCCCGAACGGGCGGCATGACCAGCGCCATGAGTGGCACGGCGAGAATCGCCACGGCACCACCAAAACCGCCCTTGCCGATGCCGAACAGCAGAACAGCGGGCACACTCACCAACCAGAAAGACGGATCGTCGAACACGCAGCGAGTCAGTCAAGCAGTCGGAAGGCGTCGCTACCAAACACCTGCAGAATATCCTGCCGAGGATCAGACGGGCACGTAGGCGAACCCGAATTTGCGGTGCGAATGGGCCGCGTGTCCTCGACGGCCAGCACTTCGGCATCAAGTGGCATGCAGGTTTTTCTCTCCGTGAAATCCGGTATCGCGCATGTTGACAGGCTCCCGACTCAACGCATGGGCGAGATGCCCACCCCCTCACGCACCTGCTGCATCAGCGGCGCGCTGTACTCGCGCGCGCGCCGTGCGCCTTTCAGCAGCACGGACTCGATGTGTCCGGGATCATCCATCAGGCGCAGATAGCGATCCCTGGCCGGCGCCAGATGGTCATTGACCAGCTCGAACAGCTGCTTCTTTGCTTCACCCCAGGCGATGCCATCGGCAAAAGCCCGGCGCATGCGTTCGGTCTCGTTTGCATCGGCAAACGCGGCCCAGATCTGGAACAGCGCGGAATCGTCCGTGGATTTCGGCTCGCCCGGCTCCAGCAGGTTGGTCTTGATGCGATTGATCGATTTCTGCAGTTTCTTTTCCGTCTCCAGCAGCGGGATGGTATTGCTGTAGCTCTTGCTCATCTTGCGCCCGTCGAGGCCCAACAGCACCGCTCCGTTGTCCTCCACCACGGCTTCCGGCAGCGTGAACACCTCGGCGAAGTGGTGATTGAAGCGCTGGGCGATGTCGCGGGCCATTTCCACGTGCTGTACCTGGTCGCGCCCCACGGGAATTCGCTGCGCACCGAACATGAGAATATCCGCCGCCATCAGCACCGGGTAGCAGAACAGGCCCATGGAGATGCCGTGGTCGGCATCCTCACCGGCCTCTTCATTTGCCTGCACCGCCGCCTTGTAGGCATGTGCGCGATTCATCAGGCCCTTGGCTGCGCTGCAGTTGAGTATCCAGGTCAGCTCGGGGATCTCGGGGATATCTGACTGGCGATAAAAAATGGCGCGCTCCGTATCGAGGCCGAAAGCGAGCCAGGTTGCGGCAATCTCGAGACTGGAGCGTCGCACCTGGTGCGGATCCTGACACTTGATCAGGGCATGGTAATCGGCGAGAAAAAAGAAGCTCTGCTGTCCCGGCTGCACAGACGCCGCAACCGCCGGGCGAATGGCACCCACGTAGTTGCCCAGATGCGGTGTACCGGTCGTGGAGATGCCGGTAAGAACCCGTTGCTCGCTCATGGCTGGATCGACCCGTCGCAAAAGCCGCACATGATACGGATTCCTGCCGTTAAATCTATCCGGCGCGGCTCGACGGCTGCCGCGGGTGGCCATAAAAGCGGCGCAGTACCCGCCAGAGATTGTAGGCGTCCTCGCTGCCGGCAAGTTCGCGCACCGAGTGCATGGCCAGGGTGGGGACACCGATATCCAGTGTACGCACCCCGATTTCTGCCGCCGTCAGCGGCCCGATCGTACTACCGCAGCCCATATCCGAGCGCACGACAAACGACTGCACCGGCACGTCTTCCTCCTCCGCGAGAAGCCGGTAGAGGCCCGCGGTCTCGCTACTGGTCGCGTAGCGCTGATTGGCATTGTGCTTGATTACCGGCCCGGCATTCAGGCGCGGGCCGTGGCGATCGTCGTGCCGGTCTGCGTAGTTGGGATGTATTGCATGCGCATTGTCCGCCGACACCATCACCGAGCGGTCGAGCATGCGCGCATAACACTCCTCGTCACCGGCGAGCTGCATCAATACAGAGCGCAGCATCGGACCCTGAGCGCCCACGGCCGAGGTGCTGCCGACTTCCTCATGATCGTTGCACACCAGCAGCGATGACTGCCCCGGATCGGCGGCCAGCAGCGCCTGCAGGCCCGTGTAGCAGGACAGCAGGTTGTCGAGGCGTGCCGAGGTGATGAATTCCTGCTCGAGACCGACCAGCGCCGGCGGCTGTACATCGTAGAAACACAGCTCGTAATCCAGTACCCGCGCCACCGCGTGACCCTCTTCCTTCAGGGCCGCGGCCAGCAGGTCGCGCAGCGATGGCTCTTCGCCCTCGCCCGCAAGTGCCAGCAGCGGCAGAATATCCGTCTGTGCATTCACGCGGCGGCTGCTGTTGGCCTCGCGATCGAGGTGGATAGCGAGGCTCGGTATGACGGCCACGGGGCGGCGGAAGTCTACCAGGCCGGTCGCCAGCATCGCCTGCTCATCGGCATAGCTGACGCGCCCGGCAAGCGACAGGTCACGATCGAACCAGGGGTTGAGCAGCGCGCCGCCGTAGACTTCGACGCCGAGCTGGTAGCAACCCTGGCGCAGGCGTTCGGGGTTCGGCTTCACCATCAGGCAGGGACTGTCAGTGTGTGCACCCACCATGTGCAGACCGTCGCGGGGCGGGTGCTCGGTACCGTGTATAAACGCTACCAGGCTGCTGTCGTTGCGCGTGAGGTAATAGCGCCCACCGGGCCGGGTCGACCCGCCTTTATCCGCCTCGTCGAGACATTCAAAACCCGCCTCGCGCAGCGCGGTGGTCATGGCAGCCACGGCATGAAACGGCGTCGTGGCCCGGGACAGAAAGTCGCACAGACCGGCGTTGAACTCGCTGCTGCTCACGATCTGACTTCCTCCCCTGCCTGCATGATCGCGCGCATTCGCGCGAACAGGCTCGACGTATCCCAGCGCCCGCCCCCCATGTCCTGAACCTCGGCATAGAAGGCGTCGACCAGCGATGTCACCGGCAGTTCAAGATGCATACGCTGCGCCTCATCCTGCACCATGCCGAGATCCTTACGCATCCAGTTGACGGCAAACCCGTGCTCGTACTCACCTGCGAGCATGGTCTGGTACCGATTCAGCATCTGCCAGGACTGCGCTGCCCCCTGGGAAATCACCTCGACCACCGCCGCCGCGTCGAGTCCCGCGCGCTCGGCAAAGGCCAGGCCCTCGGCGAGACCCTGCACCACGCCCGCTATGCAGATCTGGTTGACCATCTTGGCCAGCTGCCCGCTGCCTGCGGGGCCCAGCAGGCGCACGCAGCGCGCATAGCTGGCGAGTACCGGTTCGACACGCGCAAAATCCGCGTCGTCGCCGCCGACCATGATGGTGAGCGCACCCGTCTCGGCGCCCGCCTGGCCGCCGGAAACCGGGGCGTCGAGGAAACCGACAGCAGCCGCCCGCGCCGCTGCGTGAAGTTCCCGTGCAAGGTCTGCAGAGGCTGTGGTGTGATCCACCAGCAGTGAACCGGCGGACATGGCGGCCAGTGCGCCGTCACTGCCCAGTACGACGTCGCGCACATCGTCATCGTTACCGACACAGCAGCACACCAGGTCCGCGCCCTGCGCCGCGGCGGCAGGCGTCTCGGCAACGCGGCCAGCGTGTTGCTGCTGCCACTGCCCGGCGCGAGCCTGTGTGCGGTTGTATACCGTCACAGCGTGCCCCGCCGACTGCAGGTGACCGGCCATCGGATAGCCCATTACGCCGAGACCGATAAATGCTATTTGCATGTCGTCACTCCGTAGATCCAGAACCGCATTATGCCAACCACAGCGCGACAAGAACCAGCGCCAGGGCAATACGGTAGTAGACAAAGGGCATCAGGCCAATGCGATCGAGCAGGCGCAGAAACGCCGCTATGCAGATATAGGCCGTGACAGCGGCCAGCGCCGCCGCCAGCAGCAGCTGCAGCCAGGGCACCGGGGCGTCGAGCAGAAGAAGGTCACGCGCCTTGAGCGATCCGGCGCCGGCGATTACCGGAATCGACAACAGGAAGGAAAAGCGCGCGGCGCGCTGCCTGCCAAGCCCGAGCAGGAGGCCGGCGGTTATCGTCACGCCCGAGCGCGAGACGCCGGGTATCGGCGCTATCGCCTGGGCCAGCCCAACTGCCAGCGCGATCGGCAGCGTCATGTCACGATACCCGCCCCGTACCGCCAGGCGATCAGCCAGCCCCAGGGCCAGACCGAAAACCAGCGTCGTCGCCGCGATGACCGGCAGCGTACGCAGATGCTGCTCGACCAGGTCGTTGAGCATAAAGCCCGTAATGATCACCGGCGCGGTGGCCACTGTCAGAAACAGCAGCTCGCGGCAGCCGGCGTCCATGCGGCGTTCACTCAGGCCCCGTGCTAGCGACAGCGCAAGCGTCACGAGATCCCTGCAAAAATACGCCACGACGGCACTCAGCGTGCCGACGTGGACCGCCACATCAAACGCGAGCCCCTGGTCTGCCCAGCCGAGCATCAGCGAGGGAATCACCAGGTGAGCCGAACTGGAGATGGGCAGGAACTCGGTAAGCCCCTGCAGCAGCGCGAGCACAGCCGCCTGCCACCACTCGATCACCGGCGTGGACCCTGTTGCGCCAGTTTTTTCCAGCGCGTGGCATCCTGCACATACTGCGGCGAAACCTCTGAGGCGCGCTGGATCGCCCCCTGCGCCAGCGCTTTACCGGCAAATGGCAAGAGATCGCGCGCCTGGGGCAGCACATCGGGGTAACGCGTCGCTGCAGGCAGCCCGGCAGCATCGCACAGCAGCATCGCGCCGGAACCCACATGGACCAGCGTTGTACTTGGCGGCAAGCGGGCGAGGATAGTAGTCGCCGGCAGCTCATCGGGCCCGCAGACGGCAGGCGGCATGAGCTCTTCAAGGCCATCGGCTGTCACCTGATACAGCGCCCAGTAGACCTGTCCAATGTTTGCGTCCAGCGAACTCAGTATCGTGACATCATCGGGCATACCCCGCTCGCGGCGGGCGGTGGCGGCCTGACAGGCGAGCGTAGACACCGGGATGACCGGCAGGTCGAGGCTGAACGCCAGCCCCTGGACGGCGCTCGCGGCAATGCGCAGACCGGTGAAAGACCCGGGACCGCAGCCATACACGATGGCATCCAGCCCCACTGCCGCCGGGGCGCGATGGCCCAGCAGGTCGTTGAGCATCGGGAACAGGCGCCGGCTGTGCTGTCGCGGCTGGCACTCATGTCGCTGGGTCATCTCGCCATTGACGCACAGGGCCACCGAGCAGGCGTCGGTCGCCGTCTCGATACCGAGCAGCCGCGCGCCGGGCGCGTCGTCAGGAATCACCTAGCGGTCTTGTAAAGTCGCGCCGCCGCGTTCGTGACCGGTTCGCTACCCTGCGACCCGAGGTGGTGCGACTCGATTTGGCGGAAGGCACGTTGCGCAACGTCAACAAATTAGCCCTATCCTAGGCGACACCGAGCGCGGCAAAAATCCGGTCGCGGGTTTCCTCGACTCCA
>CAYFVJ010000132.1:0-7530 GCA_964346555.1 uncultured Alteromonadaceae bacterium
GCCGGCAAGTCTTACGGTCGGCCTGGCCGGGGTCATCATGCGCCGCGCAGGGCAGCAGGTCGCTTGCAGCGTTGCCAATGCGCTCGAAGACTGGCAGAGCAGCTGGCAGCGCATCGACAAGCGGAAGCGCCCTGCGCTGGACGACACCGCGTGTATGAGCATGCAGGACCTGCTGGACAAGTACACGGATGCGCGCGATACGCTGACCATGCACAACCTGCGGCTGGTCTACTCCATTGCCGGTCGGCACCGTGGCCGCGGGGTTAACTTTCTCGATCTGATCCAGGAAGGAACGCTCGGCCTGATCAGAGCGGCCGAAAAGTACGAGTACCAGAAGGGTTTCCGCTTCAGTACGTATTGCTTCAACTGGATAACCCAGTCGGTGCGTCGTTACGTCGGCGACTCTGGAGGTATGATCCGTTACCCGACTCACGTTCAAGAGCAGGTGAGCAAACTGTACCGTATAAAGCTCAACGAAGTGGCGCGCACCGGCATCGAACCCGGTGACGAGGATCTCGCTCGGGCAGCGGGACTGTCGCTCGACAAGACGCGCCAGCTGCTGCAGCTGCGCAACCTGGGTGTATCACTGGACACGCCGCAGTACGAGGACGACGACGCCACGCTACTCGATTCGATTCCGGGCGGACCATTCCAGGGCACGGAGTCCCAAGCCGAGTCGGATTCGCTGCACGATCGTCTGCTGAACGAAATAACGGATCTCGAGCCGGCGGAACGCCAGGTCGTCATCGCTCGCTGGGGCCTGCATGACGGGCCGCCGCTGACGCGGGCAGAGATCGCGGACAAAATGTCGGTCAGCCGGGAGTGGGTTCGCCAGCTCGAGCGTTCCGCTCTGACCAAGCTGAGTCGAAATCAGAATGTGAAGACTGCATTCGAAGATTACACCGCCCTGTCGAGCTGACCGCGAGACAGGGCCCGCAGGCTCAAGAGCCGAGGATGTCTTCGAGCGCGGCACGAATTGTCGGATAAGTGAAGGCAAAACCGTTTGCGGTGAGGCGCTCCGGTAACACGCGTTGTCCGTTGATCAGCAGCTCGTCCGCCATCTCACCGAGCATGAGGCGGATAACGGGCGCAGGAACACCGGCGGTTATGAATGTTCGCCGGTGGCGCTTGATCGCGGCACACATGTCGCGACCGGTAACCGGCTCGGGGGCGGTAATATTAAAAGCACCAGCGAGTTCGTCGCGGTCGAGTAAAAAATTGAGGGCAGCGACGACATCGGCGCGATGTACCCAGCTCAGCCACTGCCGACCGCTGCCGATCCAGTTGGCCACCCCGAAACGGAACGGCCTGTACAGCTCCTCAAAGGCGCCACCACCTGCATCCAGAACGACGCCGAAGCGGCACAGACAGACACGGGTTCCAAGTGGCTCGATCTGACGCGCGGCGTCCTCCCACTGCTGACAGAGATCGGCGGAAAAACCATCGCCTGCCCCTGTGTGTTCCGTCATCGGCTCATCACCGTGTCCATAGTAGCCAATGGCGCTTGCGTTCAGCAGCGCCTGTGGCGGCATCTGTAGCTGCTGCATACGGTCGATCAAACGTTTCGTGGTCGCGAGACGGGATTCAACGATTTCGCGTTTGTAAGCAGGGGTCCAGCGCGCACCGGCAAGGGAAGCACCAGCCAGGTTTATCACGGCGTCAATCTGCTCATCATCGGCAATGACGTCGAGATCGCGGATATAGCGGCAGCTATCTGTATCCTCGTGTGCGGACCGCGACAGCACGGTGAGCGCGTGACCGCGCGCAGTAAGATGCGGTACCAGCGCCGAGCCGATAAAGCCGGTACCGCCCGTCAGTAGTATATGCATGTAGAGTACCCTTCATTGTGGAACGTCAGCGCCCAGATGATCTACGCGGGCCCGTCGAGTCAGATCAAAAAATGGACAGGGGGCGCACCTGACCGCCAGAAACCGTATCATGCCCGAATGCCAAGCTCTATCGACTGTGCCCGCAGTGAACTGCACGACTTCATTCTAGCCCATCGTCGTCTGGCGATTGTCACGGGTGCCGGTATCAGCGCCGGCTCGGGCATTCCGACCTACCGCGACGGCAACGGCAACTGGCTGCGCAATGATCCGATAACCCACCAGGACTTCACGCAGGATGAGCATAAGCGCAAGCGCTACTGGGGACGCTCTCTGGTGGGCTGGCCAGGCGTGCGGGACGCGCGACCGAACGGTGCTCACCTTGCCCTGGCGGCCCTGGAGCGGAATGAACGGGTAGAGCTGCTGATCACGCAGAATGTCGACCGCCTGCACCAGCGCGCCGGCAGTTCGCGTGTTGTCGACCTGCATGGTCGTCTCGATCGCGTAATCTGCCTCGACTGCTCGAGTTACTCCCAGCGCGAGGCCATGCAGCAACGCCTGCAGCACAGCAACCCCCACTTGTCCGGACTCGCGGCCGACATAAGGCCGGACGGTGACGCTGATTTAAGTGCTGAGCAAGTCGCCTCTGTCACGGTGCCGACATGTGATGTCTGCGGTGGCACGCTGATGCCGGACGTGGTTTTTTTCGGGGGCTCAGTTCCACGCGAGCGGGTCGCCAGCTGTAATGATGCTGTCGCGCGGGCAGACGCACTCATGGTGATCGGCAGTTCACTACAGGTGTTTTCCGGTTATCGTTTCTGTCGCCGCGCCGCGGAAGCGGGCAAACCGATTGCCCTGCTGAACCCCGGCGTCACCCGGGCGGACCCCATCGCCAGCCTCAAGCTGGAACACCCGATACAGGCGCTCCTACCGACACTGCTCGCGCCGCCGGGCCCCGCTCGCGATACAGCGCCGTCCCCGTCCAGCGGCTTTGCCATTCCAGCAGAGAGGGATCAACGGCCATGACGGCACCATTGATTTTCTGGTTCAGGCAGGATCTTCGCACCGTCGATCTACCCGGCTTGAACGCCGCGGCCGCCACCGGTCGACCCGTTTTGCCCCTTTACATCCTGGATACTCAGACACCGGGTCAATGGGCGCCGGGCGGCGCCTCACGCTGGTGGCTGCACCACAGCCTCGCCGCACTGTCGGAAGCGCTCTGCGAGTGCGGCACGCAGCTCGTGCTGCGCAAGGGAAACAGCGTCGACGTGCTGGATGAGATCATCGAGGAGTCGGGTGCCGACGCCGTGTACTGCTCCCGGCAATATGAGCCCTGGGCGGGCGAGCTTGAGCAGACGCTTCACGGGCACTTCCAGCCCCGCGGTATTGAATTCAAGCGTTTTCCGGGTCACCTGTTGCATGAACCCGGCAGCGTGCGCACTGGTAACGGCGATCCCTTCCGGGTCTTCACGCCGTTCTGGCGCGCTTGTCGTGCTCTCGAGGAACCTCCGGAGCCCAGGGCGCTGCCCGCTGACACCCTCTGGCAAACGCCGCCACCGGCCTCCGAGGCTCTGTCAGACTGGCAGCTATTGCCGCGCCAGCCCGACCGGGCGGCCGGCTGGCATTCGCTGTGGCAACCGGGAGCGCAGGGCGCTCGGACGCGTCTGCAGCGATTTCTCAGTGAGCGTGTCGCCGATTACGCTGACAAACGCGATCTGCCCGGTGTCGCCGCTACCAGCGGCCTGTCGCCGCATCTACACTATGGCGAGATCTCCCCGCGCAGCATCTGGCACGCGACCCGCAGCGCCGCCGCCGGCGAAACGCACCTGCAAAAAGCCGCGGACAAATTCCTCGCCGAACTCGGCTGGCGAGAGTTCTCCTACCACCTGCTCAATTTCTTTCCCGACATCCCCACCACCTCCTTCAAGCCAGCCTTCGAGGACTTCCCCTGGGCGGGCACAGAGGCGCAGCTGAAGGCATGGCAGGAAGGCCGCACCGGGTACCCTATCGTGGACGCCGGCATGCGCGAATTGTGGGCGACAGGCTACATGCACAACCGCGTGCGCATGGTTACCGCTTCCTTTCTCACCAAGCACCTGTTAATCGACTGGCGGCTGGGCGAGCGCTGGTTCTGGGATGCGCTGGTGGACGCAGACCTGGCCAGCAATAGCTGCGGCTGGCAGTGGGTTGCCGGGTCGGGTGCCGATGCCGCGCCCTACTTCCGCATCTTCAACCCGACCCTGCAGGGGGAGAAGTTCGACCCCGACGGCCACTACGTGCGCCACTGGGTACCGGAACTGGCGCAGCTGCCCGACAAGTACCTGCACAAGCCCGGGGCGGCACCTGCGGCGGTGTTACGCGACGCCGGGGTGACGCTGGGCGAAAGTTACCCGGAGCCGCTGGTCGAGCATCGGGCCGCGCGCGAGGCAGCGCTGGCTGCTTACGGCCACATCAAGGGGCGCTGAAACTCTCAGCTGTCCCGCGCGTCCACGCGTCCCCGACCCGCCTTGAGCCGGGCACGATGGGTCTTGCCATCGAGACGGCGTTTTTTCGAGGCCAGCGTCGGGCGTGTCGCAACCCGTTTCTTGCGCGGGGCGTTGCTGCGACGGATCAGCTCAGCCAGCCTTGCCAGGGCATCCTCCCGGTTGCGCGCCTGGCTGCGAAACCGTTGCGCCTTGATCGTTACGGTACCGTCTGCTGTGACTCGGTGATCGCGAAGCGCCAGCAGTGCACTGCGGTAGCGCGCCGGCAGCGACGACGCCTGGCTGTCAAAGCGCAGATGAATAGCCGTGGCAACCTTATTGACGTGCTGCCCGCCACTGCCCTGGGCACGTATCGGCGTGAGCTCGATTTCCTCCAGTGGAATGGCGATATTTGGGGCGATCTGCAGCATATGCAAATTGTATCAGAGGCGGAGGGCACCTGTTCCGCAAAGGCTGGAAACGCGAAAAGTTACGGATGCGGGACGGGATATACAACGGTAGAGTAGCAGTCTTCTTTCAGAATCACCGAGGCTGCCGGGAACCGGCATCAAGACGCATGCAGGGATTGCAATATCTACCCAATATATTGACCGCCAGCAGGCTGTTCATGGCAGCGCCTATCGCGCTGCTGATACTGCGCAACGACTATGCCTGGGCGCTCGGCCTGGGCATTGTGGCCGGCATCACCGATGCCCTTGACGGTTTTTTTGCCCGCCGCCTGAATGCCCACTCCAAGCTCGGCGCGGGCATGGATGCGACGGCCGACAAGCTGCTTATGCTTTGCGTTTTCCTCAGCCTGGCGCACGTCGGTCTGCTGCCCTGGTGGCTGGCCGCGGTCGTCGTGGGCCGCGACCTGGTCATTGTGCTGGGCGCCGTGGCCTACCGGCTGGTAATCGGCCCGTTTGACTTTGCGCCGACTGTGTTGAGCAAGATCAACATGGCGGTGCAGGTGACCTTCCTGATTATCGTGCTGGCAGATGCGCTATCGCCAGTTTTCACCCCTGCACTGGAGGCCGCGCTGGCGTCGCTGGTGGGGCTTGTGGCCGTCGTCAGCGGCGTGCACTACGTTCTCTCCTGGACTCGGCGCGCGGTCGATGCCCACAGCGCGGTGGAAGACAAATGAGTCGCGACCTGCGCATACTGACCTATAATATTCACAAGGGCTATTGCAGCGGCAACCGGCGCTTTGTGCTGAATGCCATGCGCGAGCGCCTGGCCGAAACCGAAGCCGACATCGTATTCCTTCAGGAGGTGCATGGCGTCGCCGATAAGAGTGCCCACCATCAGCGCCAGCTCACCTATCCTGAACAACCGCATTTCGAGTTTCTCGCCGATAGCGTCTGGCCGCACTACGCCTACGGTCGCAACGCGATCTATCGCCGAGGTGATCACGGCAACGCCATTCTCAGTAAGTTTCCGTTCAGCGGCTGGGAGAATATCGATGTCTCGATATTCCCGCGCTCAAGCCGCAGTATTCTTCACGGCATCATCGATCTACCCGCGACGGGTACGCGCCTGCACACCCTCTGCGTCCACCTGGGCCTGCTTGAGCAGGAGCGGCGCGAGCAGCTACGCGCACTGACACGGCGTATCGACGAGCATGTGCCCCGCGATGAACCCATGATCATAGCCGGCGACTTCAATGACTGGCGACAGCGCGCAGAGCGCCACCTGCACGATGATCTGGGGCTGGAGGAGTTGTTCCTGGACCTGTACGGCGCGCACGCGCGGACCTTCCCCGTATGGGCGCCGGTGCTGGCGGTGGACCGCGTGTATTACCGGGGATTGATACCCGTGAGTGCGGAGCGGCTCGCCGAGGGGCACTGGCGGGATCTGTCAGATCACGCGGCGCTTCTAGGCCAGTTCGGAATCTGAGGCGATGCGGTGATCAAAGGGTCAGTCGGCTCAGCGAACAGTATCTGGTACTGCAACACGTTGACTTATCTATGGCGCACGGAAAGAAACGGAAGATGTAGGAGCGCATCAGCCAGGGCATTGAACCCAAGACAGAGCGACTGGTTTTACGGTCTTCCCTACTGGCCGGCAAGGCCATTGCACACGGGTCCTTTCCAGGATAATCACAGCCGAGCACATCATTTCCTCGCGCTCACTAGCCCGCAAACGCACCGGACGTTTCTTGCGTGCAACCAAGTAAGTCTGAGATCGGCGCACTTACCCTTGCTGACTCTCTCTCTATTCGAAGGTGAAGCGCAGATTCAGGGTGCCATAGAGCACACCTTCGGACGTGAACCGGCGCAGCGTATTCACTTCGACGAAACTGCCACGCACACCCTCGAATTCCCCGGTGCCGCCGACGATGAGGCCACGGTGACCGCTGAGCGGGCCGACGGTTTCCTGCGCTGTCAATTCGCCAACCCAAGCCCGGCCTTCGGATAGAGCGCTGCTGAACGCCTCCAGTATGTCTTCACTGAGTTGTTCCAGTTCGTGTCCGTAAATAGAGCCTCGCCCGGGCAACACCACAGTCCAGTAGGTATGCCAGGGCACACCGGGCTCCACCGGGATCGTGGTAAAATGCTCTAGCTCGCTGGCGATACCGATGATATTGCCCTCGGTATCGCGCACCCTCGCCGTGAGCGCCAGCGTACCCTGAACCGGTGAATCGGCCAGATCCAGAATGCCCTCCGGGTGGCGAGCGATACCGACCTGCCCGCCGTGCGTAATGGAGATCAGGTCATCGGGGCCGCGCAGGAAGACCGAAAGAGAAACCGGCTGCGATGGCTGGCCGGGCTCCGAATTCGCATCCGACAGCGCCGCAGGCGCACCCAAAGCAATTGCTGCCAGCGCCAGGCTGGTGATCAGATTCGGAAACACCCCTGCTGTCACTGTCATGGCAGATCTCCTAGAACCGGTAAGTAAAGCTCAGACCCCATTCGCGGCGGCGTGCCGGGGTATACTCGGCAGTACCGAACGAACCGAGCGCCGAGCCGCCCGAGAGTATGTACTCCTCATCGTTGGCGTTGGTTAAGAATGCTGCGACGGAGTACGTCTCATCTCTGGAATTATAGGTTGCGCGAAGATTGATCAGGTCATAGCCGTTTTCCTGGATGACGGGCGTATTCTGTGCATCCTGAAAGTATGAATCCGAATACGCATAATCGGCCCGCCATACAATCTCTCCGGCGTTGTCAAGTGGCGTGGTGTATGCGAGCGTCGCATTGACATTCCACTCCGGCGTCTGAAAAAGCTCGCTGTTTTCATCG
>CAYFVJ010000133.1:0-7510 GCA_964346555.1 uncultured Alteromonadaceae bacterium
GCCCGGAATGCGGCGGGCCTTCCGCGAAGGCATTTTTTTCGACTCCTGCCCTGCCCGGGGCCATGAGCCAGGGACGTGAGCAGGCTGTGCAATCGCTGCAGCCCAGGACCTCCCCGGGTCATCGACACGGGCCGAACTGCGGGTGCGCGCACCGCCACTGAGCATGACGCTGAAAGCGTGGTGGCGGAAGAAGTGACTTCGAGTGGCTTCGTCGAATTGCCGCTGCACAAGCACATTTAACGGTGCGCGTTTCGGCAGCCGGTCGTCGTCCGGCTCCGAACGTTGCGCATCACCCGTATGCTCTGGCTCGCTCAGCTCACATCGATCGCATAAGGTCGCAGAACCTCCATCGGCACGGTCTCGAGCGCCCGTTGATGCGTGCGCCTCAAATGCACTCTGGGTGCCTTGCCTTGTTTTTCTGCCTCGAGCCAGCGAGTCGCGCACAGACACCAGCGCTGCCCGGCGCGGAGACCGGGAAAACCATAGGCCGGGATCGGCGTCATAAGATCGTTACCGCGCCCTTTGGAGAACTCCAGAAACTCACGGGTAAGCTCGACACACACAGTGTGAGAGCCGACATCCTGGCTGCAGGTATTGCAGCTGCCGTCGCGAAAGAACCCGGTCACGGGATCCTCACCGCATGTCTCCAGGGGCTCACCGAACACATTGATCGACTCGTCAATTTCCATTGCTCTTTTCTCCCTCATCATTGTCTGAAGCGACTTCAGCGTCGCAGCACGGCAAGCCAGCGACCGAGATTGAGCAGGCTCGCGAGTGACGCCGCCACGTACGTCAGGGCGGCGGCCCTGAGAATCCGGTTGGCATGTTTCTGGTCACCTTCGTGAAGATATTCACCGTCCTCGAGTGCCGGCAGTGCCTTGCCGAAGCTCGCATCGAGCTCTACCGGCAGGGTTACGAGGTGCACTAGAGTGCCGATTAACATTGACCCGATCGCGACGGCAAGGAAGCCGAAGCCGAGTACCGGTGCCCGCGTCAACAGCATGATCACCGGGGCAGCCAGAAGGATTATGCTGCCGAGTCGCTGACCGCGGGCGGCCATCCCGGCCAGCTTCTGACGATGCCGAAACAACCGCTCGCCGCGCGCGTGCTGCATTGCGTGGCCGACTTCGTGGGCCGCCACTGTGATTGCGGTCAAAGAGTGACCGTGGTACTTGTCCTCTGTCAGGCGCACGGCTCTGGCCTCGGGATCGTAATGATCGCCTGTGGGCGTGACTTCAACGCTGACGTCCTGGAGCTCGAAGCGATCCAGCAAGTGCCTCGCGAGCTCAGCGCCGCTGCCTCGACCTCGATAGCGATCAGCGGGCTCGCTGTACTTGCTCAGCACCCTCTTGACCCAGATCCCGGGACCGGCGACAGCGGCCAGCAACAGCAATATAAACAGTAGAAGCGGCATATATCCCAGTTATAAAGCCTCCGCCCTAACGTTGAAACCTGACTATCGGAGGTCAATGCTTCGGCGGCGAAAACGCGCCGTTGAGCACCCCGGGAAGCGCAGCCTGCGGGGGTTGAAATAGCGCTGGGCAGGAGGATGGCTGCCGCCGGGATACCGCATTGGTCCGATAGTTGTCACGATTTACTCTGACAATCAAAAACCTGAACAAAAGCTGAACCCAGCGAAGCGCCAGCGGGCCTGGATACGCCACGTGTCCCGACCTGTGTCCGAGCCTGCTGCATCATTGACCGCGGAAAGCCTCATGCTCACAGGTCCGTTGAGCGAGCGCTCTTTTTGAACAGTACACACCGGCGCCGTATAAACCCACACAATGTGTAAGTTTTACTTGACACATTTCAATGTTAGCCTGCCGCACCACACATCGACATTCATTTGCTGGATTGGTTCATGGTATTAAAACCTGACACAAAAAATACTGCGGCTGCCTTCGGCAACGGCCTGAAATTCATTCCGGCCTGCGTGGCCCTGTTGATCGGCGCGGAGGGCGCGCTCGCCCAGACAGCCGGGGCAGGCGCCGCGGCTGAGTCCTCAGGCCGCGCCGTCACCATTGAAGAGGTGATCGTCTATGCGCGCCGGCGGGAAGAATTATCGCAGAGTATTCCGGTCGCCCTGGATGTCCTGGACGCCGAGGCATTTTTCAAGCGCGGCCTCTACAGCCTGAGCGATGTCACGGAACAAAGCGCCAGCGTTTATCTGGAACAGGGCTCGGTACCGCAGGATCTGAACCTCACCATCCGTGGCATGACACCGACGCGCGGTCGTCCGAACATGGCTGTATTGCTCGATGGTATCGACATCACGACAGAGGCGATGATCACATCCGGCGGGTCACTGCTTATCGATCCCATGCTGTTTGATATCGAGCAGATCGAGGTCATCAAGGGCACCCAGCATGCGCTCTACGGACGCTCGGCCTTCGCCGGCGCTATCAACTATAAAACGCGCGCACCGGGCAACGAGTTTGCCGCCGCTCTGGAAACAGATATCGGCGAACATGGCCAGCGCATGCTGCGCGGACGTATCTCGGGCCCCATTGTGGAGCAAACGCTGAGCGCCGGCCTGAGTGCGGCGAGCTGGAACCACGACGGGTTCTATGACAATCCCAACACCGGCGGTGAACTCGGGGATCGCAGTGGCAACAGCTTCGCGGGCACCCTTCGATGGAGGCCGGACGAACGCACGACCGTGCAAGCCAGGCTGACCTTCGAAGACTCCGAGTTCGGTATACAGGCGCAGGCTCACCCTGAGCCAGATGCTTCTTTTTCAATGCCGGTAAGCGCCCTGGGGCCGGTGATCAACCCGGCCGTCACCAGCATACGGGGTATCCAGGGTAATCCTCCGGACTTCGACGAGTTGCAGATCGGTAACAGTGCTAATCCGCGCACCCCGGGGCGGGATTATCCGGGCAGTGATAAGGAGGTTCTGCGCGGTACCCTGAATGTCAAGCGCTCGTTCGACCAGCTGGCAGGCCTCGGTCCGGCGGAGCTCATCTCGCTGACGCATCTGGCATCCGCCGAGAGTTTTCAGTACCAGGACTTCAACGCCTACGGTGGTGCAGACCGGAACCCCGCGTTTGGCGAAATCTGGATCGAGAACGACACTGAGCTTTTCAGTCAGGAGATTCGTCTGCAATCTGCCGGCCAGGGCCCCATCACGTGGACCGTCGGCGCAGAGTACTGGGAGGAACGTCGCGATGTCTTGAATGGTGGCGTGACCTGCCTCACCTACGCCCCACCATTTATTCCGGCCGCAGCCGCCCCGGCCTGCGGTCCCATCGTTGCCGAGGTGGGCACGAGCCTGCCCCGCAACCCTGATCTGTGGACCCGCGATATCGAACATTGGTCCGCGTTCGGACTCGTATCCTGGGATATCAATTACAACTGGAATATCGCTGTTGAGGCGAGATACGTGGATGAAGATCTTGTCGCCGGCGGCCCGGACCTGGATAACTCCATCGTTTCACCGCTGCCCTTTCTCGGTGGCGCCAGCTCGCCGGCACCTGCTGGACTTGTGACGGCAACGGAGAGCGACAGCTACCTGGCACCGAAAGCGACACTGCAGTACACCCACAACGACCGGATGATGGCTTACTTTTCACTCGCCGAAGGGATCAAGCCCGCCGGCATCGGTTCCGTCAATGGCGGCGGTGGCACCTTCTTTCCGGATCAGCTTCGCTTCGAGCAGGAGAGGGTCCTGATTTACGAGCTCGGCGCCAAGGCCGATCTTTTCGGCCGGCGCATGCGCGTGAATAGCGCGCTGTTCTTCCAGGACTTCACCGATAAGCAGGTCACCAGCCAGATCGTGGACGACAACGGCCTGCTGCAGTCGCGTATACGCAACGCCGATGCGGAAATCTACGGTGCCGAACTGGATGTGACCTGGTACGCCACCGACGCCCTGCGCCTGCAGGCCGCCTACACCTTCCTCGAGTCGGAATACACCGATTTTACCCAGTTGACCAGCAGCGCCGGCGTCATCGCCTACTCCGGCGGTTGTGAGCTCATCACCACAGCGGCGGACCAATCCACTTGCCGCGTCGACTTCACGGGCAATGAACTGGAGCGCGCGCCGCGGCATTCCTTTTTCGGCCTTGCCCGCTACAGCACGGAACTCACCGCGGGCGTCAACGGCTTCGTGGAACTGCAGACAACGTTTCGCGATGAGCGGTTTTCCAATCCGAACAGCCAGTTGCAGTTCGATAGCTACTGGCTGTCCGAACTGCGCATCGGACTCAGCAGCGGCAACTGGCAGCTGATCGCCTATGTGGACAACCTGTTCGATGACGATACGATCCAGGATGGCTTCAACACCGGCGGAGACCTGCGTAACTTTTCCCTGGCAGGCGCAACCTTTGTGCTCCCGGACAGCGCGCAGTTCTACCTCCCCTCGCCTCGGGCCGCGGGGATTCGCGCGTCCTACAACTTTGGTCAGTAGTCGGTGAGTAAGGTGAGTAAGAAGTAGGCACGGCGCCCGCGCAGGGTAACGAGGGATTGGCAGTTATGAGCACGGCAACGCTTACCGATAGTTCTCGAGAAACGGCTTTCGCTCAGAGCGAGCAGACGCCAGTCTCACCGGCAGGTAGCCTGCTCAATGCTGTCGTCGGCGTAATGGCGCTCTGGCTTGTGCTCGCCGGTATTGCGCTTGCCAATACCACCCTCGCACTGCAGCACGCCTGGGTGGCCGTTCCCTCCTGGCAGGATACGTGTGTATCCCTCGTTCTCGCGGCACTCGGCATCGCACTGATCTGGCGCGGCCTCAAAGCCGCCGATCCTGCGGCGAGCGTCTTCGGCTACACCGGGGGTGCCCTGCTCTGGATGGGGTTTTTCGAGTGGACCTGGCTTAACTTCTCCTTCTGGCTCGGGGTCGACCCGCTCGTGATTGACGGGCAAGCGGCGCTGCCGCCATCGCTGCTACTGATTCAGGCCAGCAGCTTCATCTTCTTGCCACTTGTTGTCCTTACCGCAGCCAATAAGGATACGCGCTGCCGCATGATGCTGTGGATCCGGCGCAGACTGCGTTTACGCGCACCTGAGCGCCCAGGGGTGAAACACGACCACCACGCGGCGCGAGTCAGCGCATCGGAAACCGTGTTCGTTATCTGGTTTGTATATCTGTTGAACATCGCCCTGTATGATCCTCGTCTCCTCGGACGCACTCCCGAGCTCTATATCGCTTCCCTGGTCATCATTGGCCTGTGGGCTTGCTTTCTGATAAGTCGACTGTTGCGCATAAAAAAGCCCGGCCTGGCAATTCGCTATGCCATACCCACTGCGTATCTGCTGTCCATACCCGTTGATGGCTTGACCCAGACCGGCTGGTTTCCAGCATTCTGGATACAGCCGCTCGAGTATCCGCTGAGCGTTATGTTCGTCGTGGGCGTGTTTGCAGTCTGTACCTGGGGGTTGTGCAAAGCCTTGCCCGAAGCGAGCGCACAAAATTACCCGACGCACAGTCAATAGCCCTGGCGGGGTGAGACATGCGACTGGCGTGCCTTTTGTTTATAGCCCTGGCGCTTGCCGCCTGTGACGACGTAAGTGCAGACAGCGCAGATAAGGCCCCAAAGGAGACAGACATGCCCACGTCAGAATCGGTACAACCCTACGGCAGCTGGTCGTCACCCATCACCGCCGAATCTTTGGTCGAAGGCAGCCGCGGGCTGGGTGCCCCGCAGAAGGATGGCGACTACCTTTACTGGCTTGAGTCACGGCCAACGCAGGGCGGGCGCATGACGATCATGCGCTGGCGCGAAGGTGGTGAGCCGGAAGAACTGCTGCCGGAACCCTTCAACGTGCGCAGTCGCGTGCAGGAGTACGGCGGCGGGAGTCTGCTGGTGGCGGGGGGCCGCCTGTGGTTCAGCAATTTTGCGGATCAGCGCCTGTACCGTTTCACCCCCGGCGAAGCGCCGGTTGCGGTCACTCCGGAGGCCGAACTGCGCTTTGCGGGCTGTCGCCTCGATACCCCGAGGGAACGACTGATCTGCATCCGCGAAGACCACCGCGGCGAAGGTGAGCCGGTTAACAGCCTGGTCGCTCTGCCGCTCGATGGCATAAGCGAGGGCCAGGTGCTGTTCTCGGGGACGGATTTCGTCTCCGCTCCGCGACTGTCGGCGGACTTCAGTCGCATTGCCTTCACTACCTGGATGCACCCCAACATGCCCTGGGACAACACCCGCCTGCACAGCGCGAATTTCGATGCCGCGGGCGAGCTGAAGGACCTGGTAACCCACAATCCGGAGCGCGCGGAATCTGTGATCGACCCCCAGTGGCGCGGCGACAACCAGCTGTTTGCCCTGTCGGATCGCGACAACTGGTGGCGCCCCTACGCCGTCGAGGGTGAGACATTCACACCGGTGCCAACAGGTCTGGAGGAGGTGGAGATCGGTGGTCCGGACTGGTCGATTGACAGGCACTACTACCATTTCCTGGAGTCCGGTGACATGCTTGTCACCGCCCGGCGCGGCAGCGTGGAGACACTGCACGTGCTCGACGGCGAGGGTGGCCAGCGACAGCTGAACACGGGCGCGGTGTCCTACAGCGCCCTCGCCACTGATGGCGACCGCCTGTATGTCACGGCGGGTTTCGCCGAACAGCCCACCGCACTGATCGCGATCGATCAACAGGGCGATATTCTTGAGGTGCTGCGGCGCTCAAAGGATCAGGGCCTGGACCGCGACTGGGTGCCCGGGTACCGGCAGGTCAGCTTTCCTGTAGCGGATGACGCGGTCGCGCACGGGGTCTACCTGGCGCCGCAGAATCCGCATGTCGAGGGACGGGCAGGCGAGGCGCCGCCGCTGATCGTCAGCGTGCACGGTGGGCCAACGGCCTCCGCCGGAGTGAGCTACAACCCGGGACACTACTACTGGACCAGTCGCGGCTTTGCCATTCTCGAACTCAACTATCGGGGCAGCACGGGCTTCGGCCGCGAATATCGCCAGGCGCTGTATGACAACTGGGGTATCACCGATGTGCAGGATGCCGTCGCCGGTGCAGACTGGCTCGCGGAGCAGGGCCTGGCGGACCCGGCGCGACTGATTATCCGCGGGGGCAGCGCCGGCGGCTACACCACGCTGGCCGCGCATGCCTTCCACGCTACCTTTGCGGCGGGCGCCTCCTACTATGGTGTATCGGATATCGAGGCGCTGGCGAAGGAGACCCACAAGTTCGAGTCGCGCTATCTCGACCAGCTGATCGGCCCCTACCCGGAGCGCCGCGACCTCTACGTCGAACGTTCCCCCATTCACCACCTGCAGGGCTTTGCCGCGCCGCTGATTCTGCTGCAGGGCCTGGAGGATCCCATCGTACCGCCGAATCAGTCCGAGGCGATTTACGAGGCACTCAAAGCCAGCGGTATCCCGACAGCCTACATAGCCTACAAGGGCGAATCACACGGCTTTCGCAGGGCGGAAAACCAGATTGCCTCGCGCGAGGCCGAGCTTTACTTTTACGGGCGGGTTCTGGGCTTTGAGCCAGCGGATGAATTGCCGGCGATAGCGATCGACAATCTCGACGCACCAGCGCCGCGCACGCCGCATACATC
>CAYFVJ010000134.1:0-7496 GCA_964346555.1 uncultured Alteromonadaceae bacterium
TGTGACCGATGAGGAGCTGCTGTTGAAGGTGACTTTCTGGCGCATGCGAAGCTCCCCGGATCTTCAAAAAAACATCTAGTAATGCGGACTGTACATGGCGTCCGCTATGGCTTGGGCAGTGAATGTCTGCTCACCGGTCTTGTCCAACAGTCCCTCTCGTGCGGCAATCTCGCAGACTGCTTGCGCGATTGTCTGAGACACGGCACGTATTTCGCTCAGTGGCGGAAACAGCGTGCCAGACTCGAGCGATTCCTCACTTACGCTGCCCGCGAGCGCGCTCGCCGCGGCGAGAAACATCGACTCAGTTACGCGCCTGGCTCCCGAGACGCTGACGCCGAGCCCGATGCCGGGGAAGATATAGGCGTTGTTGGCTTGTCCGGGATACAAGGTTTTTCTCTCGAATTCGACCGGTTCGAACAAACTGCCACTGGCAAATAGCGCGCGACCGCCGCTCCAGAGATAGGCCTGCTCGGCAGTGCATTCCGCATGCGCGGTGGGATTTGACAGCGCAAAAATCACCGGGCGGTCATTGAATCGCGCCATGCTGCGCACGGCCTGCTCGGTGAAGGTGCCGGGCACGCCGGTCGCACCGATCAATGCGTCCGGCTCGAAATTGTCGATTGCCTCGACGGGCCCCATGGCCTCACAGTCAGGCGCAAAAGGCCGAATCCACGCGTCCAGGTTCTCGCGATCGGCGGTGACCAGGCCCGTGCTGTCGACCAGCCGGATTCTGGCGACGGCCTGTTCTCGACTCAAGCCGCAGGCCTCAAAAGCGCGAGCCAACAGAGTGGCAATGCCGGTACATGCGCCGCCCTTACCCAGCAGCATGATCCGAAGCTCCTTGAAGGCTTTCCCGCTTATCCTGTTGGCTGCGTAGATTCCGGCGAGTGTGGCGGCGGCCGTGCCCTGAATGTCATCATTAAACATGCACACGCGGTCCCGATACCGCCCCAGCAGCCTGAACGCGTTGCGTCCAGCAAAATCCTCGAACTGAACCAGTGCCCGGGGCCATTTGTCCTGCAGTGCAGTGACAAGTTCTTCCATGAGGCTGTCGTAAGCATCGCCACGCAAGCGTTCGTGGGGCCAACCGAGATACAGCGGATCAGTACGCAGCTCCTCGTTGTCGGTTCCCACGTCCAGCATCAGCGGAAGACACTGCTCGGGCTTTACGCCACCGCAGGCCACGTACAGGGCGAGCTTGCCGATCGGAATGCCCATACCGTTGGCGCCGAGATCACCGAGGCCCAGGATGCGCTCGCCATCGGTCATCACGATAACGCGGACATCATCTTCGGCCCAGTTGTCGAGGATGCGGCGGACCTGGCCGCAGTCTTCGGGGGTGATGTAGAACCCCTGCGTCTGGCGGAAAATGTGCGCAAATTCCTTGCAGGCCTGGCCCACGGTCGGCGTATAGATCAGCGGTAGAAGCTCGTCGATATGATCGCTTAGCGTGCGGAAGAAGAGCCGATGATTACGTCCCTGCAATGCGCTGAGGAAAATGTACTTCTCGATATCATTACCTTTGCGCCGCAGATTGCCCAGCACACGCTGCTTTTGAGACGCCATGTCAGAGACCTCGTAGGGCAACAGACCCCGCAGACCGAACTGCTCACGCTCCTGGCGCGTGAAAGCGGTAGATTTATTCAAGCGAGGGTCTGCAAGCAGGGCTTTTCCGGTCTTTTCGGTCATACATGGAGGCCTTGTACTGTGATTGGAATCAGAATAACGGTCAATGAACGCTTGAGGCCATCGTAGTGGGTCATCAGCGTGGTCCGGCAGGCGTCGTTATATCGCCGCGCTGTGCGATGACTCGACGCGGGAGCCAGCCACTGGCGGACGACGATCTGACAAAAATTGCCTGAAGCAGTGGTTTGACAGGGGTTTTCCAAGCCAGTAACCCTGAATTGAGTCGCAACCCAGTGCCGCCAGGCAGTCAGACTGGGCACGGGTTTCCACGCCTTCCGCTATCGTACCCAGCCCCAGATTCTGTGCCAGACCAATAATCGCCTTGACGGAGGATGCCTGGACCTGATCCTGCGGCAGTCTCCGGATAAAGGACTTATCTATCTTGAGGCTTTTTACGGGCAGTAAGTTCAGGTAGCTGAGCGAGGAATAGCCTGTGCCGAAGTCGTCCAGCGCGATTGATACGCCCATTGATACCAGCGCCTGCAGCTGGCTGGCGACCGATTCAAAAGCACTGATCGCGATACTTTCAGTTATCTCCACCTCCAACAGCGAAGGTGACAGGCCGGATTCCGTCAGGGCACGCTCGACGGTCAGCACCAGGTTGCTGTGCAGCATCTGACGAGCCGACACGTTGACAGACACCGTTAGCTGTCGACCGTAGTACGCTGACCAACTAGCGCACTCACAACACGCCTGAGCCATGACCCACGACCCAATCGCCACGATCAGGCCATCGTCCTCCGCGATAGGGATAAACTCGGCAGGCGAAACCGCACCCAGCTCAGCGTGCCGCCAGCGTAGCAGGGCCTCAGCGCCGCTTATCAGGCCGCTCTCGAGTTGCAGCTGCGGCTGATAGCAGACATAAAGTTCGGATCGGCCAAGCGCGCTTTGCAGTCCCTTTTTTATCGCCTGACGATGCTGGTGCCGCTTCTCGAGGTCGCGGTCAAACACCACAGCGCCACTGTGCCCGCGATGCCTGGCCTCGTTCATGGCAAGATCGGCCCTTTGTAGTGCTTCTTCGAGTGCGTGACTGTCGATTTCCGTGCCGCCATCAATGTCGGTAAGGCCAATACCCAGGGAAAGGTTAAGTTCATGACCATTGGCGTGGCAGGGTTCATGCATGGCTGCGCATAGCTTGTCGGCTAGCCCCAGTATCTCACCGCCGCTCGGGTAGATCATCGCCAGCAGATTACCGTCGAAGCGGTACAGTGTCGGCTTCGGATCCTGCGTTGTTGCAATGGCCGCCATCAAGCGCGCAGCGACTGCTTGGACAGCAGCGTCACCCAGGCTGTGTCCCCCACGGTTGATCACTTCCTGGAAATGGTTGATTTTCATCGTTGCAATCTGCACCGGACCGTCTGCCGCGGCGACGCGCCGGTGCAGATCGCGCTCGAAAGCAGCGCGGTTCGGCAGCTCAGTCAGCCCGTCGTGGAAGGCCAGATACTCCAACTTCTGCAACGCAGCGAGGCGGCGAGCATTGGTCCACACCATGATTGCGGCCGCCAACAGCGATGCCAGGGCCATTGCAGAGATAAGCAACAGCGTCCTTTCGACTTTGCCAAGTGACTCCTGTGATGTCGCCGTGATTCGCTGCCGGATCCAGCTGCCAAGCCGCAGACTATTGCGATCCATGCTGCGGACCACCGGGTCCATTTCATCGAGGATGCTCCGGGATCGATCCCAGTCAATTGGCGCTTGCCGCATGACGGCATCAAGCCTGGTCGAAATGGAGACCAGAGACTCTATCAAAGCATCGATAGCGCTTAAGCCCGGCGCGTCGGGGATCTCCTGTTGAATGGCCCCGTGGGTGTCTGAGAGTGCATCAAACGCCGGCGGAAACTGCTCCGCGAACAGCGCGCTGTCCGCCGTAAGATAGTAATTGTAGAGAATGACCTGAACCTTCAGCAGCTGAACGTTCAGCTGCTGTATGCTGACCAACAGGGGAAGGTCGTCCTCTGCCAGATACATAACATTATCACGGCTCTGCTGCACGGTCCTGAAACTGAAAAGGGCCAGCAACACCAGCAGGCACAAACCCGAGCCGACGACGACCCACCCGCTGAGCCTGAGCTTTGGAAAACTGCCTCTGTGCATCTTCGGGGCCGGTTTCTGGATTAACAGCTTAGATGCGCCCGACGCGTAGATGTTTCACGTCGAATCGGCCGCGAGCGCACGCAGCGCACCCCGGTAGCGCGGAAAACCGGGGCGCGTCTGGAATTCACGCAGTAAATCAGCAAACAACGACTCCCCCTCGAGCCGATCAAACTGCTGCACGAGCTCCCCTATGCTTGGTTCATTGTCGCGACAGCAGGCAACGTAATCCCTTAGCATAGCCGTCAAGCTGCTCCCGGCGCGCTGCCTGAGAGCCGCATCAGCGCGCAGGAAGTACGTGGCACCGCCCCAGTAATACGTTGGATAGTCGCCCGCGACACGCAGCGCGCGGGCCGCAATGACAAAGGGCATACGCGGATACTGAAACACGCTCTCAGCCCGCTCCATGCGCTCGCGATAAACCGCTCTGATTTTGTCCGCATCCAGAACGTCCATATGCTGCATGACTTGATACTGCATATAGCTGGCAAAGCCCTCGGCAAACCAGCTGTTGGCCTCACCCAGCGAGGGTATCAGCAGATGACTCAACTCATGTGCCGCTGTCCAATCAGTATAAAACGCCTCCGCCGGGAACGCGGGGTCAACGTGGAAATTCACGCCCTGTCTGCGACCCCGGCGAGTATTGGCCCAGGGTACTGGCTCTCCGCGGTCCACAAGGCGATAAAAATGTACATGAATATCGAACGGCAGCGGCGCCACGAGGTCCTCCACGGCATGCAGGGTGCGGGTTATCCAGGTTTTCAGGCTATGCTGCTCCGCGGGCGTGAAGCGATCCTCCCAATGCCACACAATTTCAGCGCGAGCCGGGCATGCCGTCAGAGCAGTCATCAACAACATTAAACACAGCGGTGCGTAGCGACACGGCCTCCGGCGCATAAAATTAATACTCCCCGCAATCATCTCTCGTTTCACTGTTTCTGCGCATCACCGCATTTGTCGCGCACACAAGAACGTGTAACAGAGTCGGTCCCTGCTCATCAAACAGAGCGTGATACAAGCGGAGCAAATTCCCGTTCAACGCCCGAACACACCGAACCTGGAGCCGACGTTAAAAGAGTAAGGTAACTCAAGGTGCAACAGTACGAACAGACAAAGGAAACAACGCCATGAGCAAGGAGAGCAAAAACCTGGTGATACTCGGTGGCGGGTTCGCCGGAACACGCCTTGCCGCCGATCTGGAAAAGAAACTTCCCGACAACTGGAGAATCTACCTTCTCAACCGCACCAATGCCATTACATTCACCCCACTGTTGCCCGAGGTGGTCAGTGCCTCGGTGCTACCCGGCCATGTTCAGGTGTCTATCAGACAGATGGTGCGCAGAACTCATGTTCGAATGGTGACAGTGGACAGCATCGACCTGAAGAATCAGCGTATCACCTACCACAACAACGAATCGGGAGAATTGTTTTTCGACCAGCTGGTCTTTGCGATGGGAGTAGATGCTAATACCGCGTTGTTGCCGGGCATGCAGGCGCATGCGCTACCATTGAAAACCGTCGGTGATGCACTGCGTATACGCAATATCGCGATAGAACGACTCGAACAGGCGACGATTCACCCACGAGCAGAGCGTCGCCAGCGGCTAATGCATTTCACGGTGATCGGTGGCGGTTTTTCCGGCGTGGAAGTCGCCGGCGAGCTGGAGGATTTCCTCAAGTCTGCAACCCGGTTCTACAAGAACGTGAGCCCGGATGATGTCAGCCTCACGCTAGTACATGGACAAGACCGCTTACTGCCAGAGCTTCCTGAAAAGTTGGGTAAGAAAACCCAGGCACTGTTTGAAAAACGCCGAATCGATGTGCGCCTGAATGCGCGAGCGGCCCGTATCGAGAGCGACAAAGTGATTCTCGAATCCGGCGAAAGCATCGCCACTGGCACCGTCATCTGCACCATAGGCACATCGCCAACTTCCTACAAACAGGCCGGATCTCTGCCATTGGAACGCGGACGCATCTGCGTCAACGGTGATATGTCTGTTAAGGGCCTGGAGGGCATCTGGGCGCTGGGGGATTGCGCGCTGGTACCCAACGCCTACGACGGGGCAATGTCACCACCCACCGCACAGTTTGCCGACCGGCAGGCGAGCGTGCTGGCGAGCAACATCGTCGCGCAGCTGCGGGGCAAGCCAACTCAATCCTTTACCTACAAACCGGCGGGCTTGCTCGCCTCTATCGGGCGCAATAATTCCGTCGCGCAGATCTACGGCATGCGCTTCTCCGGGCTGATCGCATTCATGCTCTGGCGCGGGATCTACCTGCTCAAGGTGCCGACCCTGTCGCGCAAGCTCAGGCTTTTCCTGGAATGGAACTACGATATGGTAACGCCACCTGATCTCGTTCATCTCGGCTTCAAAAACACCGAGGATGCCGACTGATTGCGCGCTGGGAATACAGATCAAAACACGATCACTCCTCTCGACCGGCGCGACGAAAGGCACCCTCCGGGCCGATAAAGTAACGTTCGGCATCGGCATCGACGATGGTCGATGTCGCCAAAGGCTGCCCCGGCCGACGAAAGCGTCGATCCGAGACCGGTATAAGCGGACGCTTTCGGTTGCCGACCACAGTATACAGGCGACTCTTCTCGCGGATTATCGTCAGCTTGCGTCCGCCGCTGGCGTCACCGAACCGCCAGGTCTGTGGCAGATAGTCGCCGAGCAATGCTGCTACCTGCGGCTGATCCAGCGCATGGACAACGGGCACCGCTGCGGCGGGCAGATCCCGAATGAGGTAGGACTCGACATCCTGCCGCATGGCGTTCAGCGCCGCCGAGTTGAACGCGTTCACGACCAGAAAATAGCCGCTGGCATTGCGCTGCGTGTAGCCATAGCGCGAAAGATAGCCGTCAGCGTCGCCGCCGTGGCCGTAGAACCTTATCCCGTTGCGAAACCAGCTGTAGGAACCTGCCCCATAGCCTGATGCCAGTCGCGCCGACGCCGCCAGGGATGTCTGTGGTTGACGGGTCCGTCGAATCACTGCCTCCGGGAAAATACGTCTACCGCCCAGCACGCCATCGCCAATCATCACGCACAGAAACTGAGCCATGTCCCGGGGAGTGGTATTCAGTCCACCGAAAGGCCGGTAAACCATATGCCAGTAGGGAATCGGGGTGACGCCGTCGCGATCGTAGCCGGCTACCATTCGTCCGCGTTCATCTTCGCTGACAAAGAAACCGCTGTCGAGCATCGCCAGCGGGTCCAGCACTGCTCTATGCATGTACTCTTCATAGGCAAGACCGGAAAGACTCTCGATTGCCGAGCCGGCGTAGGCGTAGCCGACATTGGAATAGGAGTGAAAGCGGCCCGGCGGCCAGGCTGTCGCGTGCCTGGATCGGTAGCGTGCCAGCGTCGACGCCAGCGGCACGGCACCGGAATCATTGAAATCGAACTCTGCCTTTGACATGCCGCTGAAGCCTGCGGTGTGTTCCAGCAGTTGCGCCAGCGTTACCGGGGAATTCGCCGACCAGGCATTGCTGAACAGAGGATCAACAACGTCAGCAAATGGTGTATCCAGGCTGGTCTTCCGTGTTTTGGCGAGGCTCACCAGCGCCAGTGCCGTGAATGACTTGGTCACCGACCCGACGCGAAATAGCGAGTCCTGCGCTACCGGTTCTGAGCTGCCGTGTTCAAGGGAGCCAAGCCCACCAGTGAATGTCACCTCCCCGCCTTCGATGAGAGCCAATCCGACAGCAGAAATGC
>CAYFVJ010000135.1:0-7480 GCA_964346555.1 uncultured Alteromonadaceae bacterium
CGGGCAGCAATCGATAACGGGCACAGCGCCCGGGGGAAAAAGTGGCCAAAAAGCTCTACGTCAAGACACACGGTTGCCAGATGAACGAGTATGACTCCGCGCGTATGCAGGACCTGCTGCACGCGAGTCATGGCATGGAGGTTACAGACAAGCCCGAAGATGCAGACGTCTTGCTGCTCAACACCTGCTCCATCCGCGAGAAGGCACAGGAAAAGGTGTTCCACCAGCTCGGTCGCTGGAAGCCGCTGAAACAGAAGAACCCGGACCTGATCATCGGCGTCGGTGGCTGCGTCGCCAGCCAGGAAGGCGCCGAAATCGGTCGCCGCGCGCCCTACGTCGATCTGGTATTCGGTCCGCAGACCCTGCACCGCCTGCCCGAGATGATGGAGCAGCGCGGTCCCGGCGGCACCCTTGTGGTGGACGTCAGCTTCCCGGAAATCGAGAAGTTCGACCGCCTGCCGGAGCCCAGCGTAGAGGGACCCACCGCGTTTGTCTCTATCATGGAGGGCTGCAGCAAGTACTGCAGCTTCTGCGTCGTGCCCTACACGCGTGGCGAGGAGGTGTCGCGCCCGCTGGACGACGTGATCCTCGAGGTCAGCCAGCTCGCCGACAGAGGCGTCCGCGAGGTCAACCTGCTGGGCCAGAACGTGAACGCTTACCGCGGCGACAACCACCTCGGTGAAACCGTGGATTTTGCCGAACTGCTTGGCTACGTATCGCGCATTCCGGGTATCGACCGCATCCGCTATACAACGTCACACCCCATGGAGTTCTCCGACGCCCTGATAGACGTCTATGCTGAAATCCCGGCCCTCGTGGATCACCTGCACCTGCCGGTACAGAGTGGTTCCGATCGTATCCTCGCCGCGATGAAGCGCAACCACACGGCGCTAGAGTACAAGTCGCGCATTCGCAGGCTGCGCCGGATCCGCCCGAACATCAGCCTGTCCTCAGACTTCATCATCGGCTTCCCGGGTGAGACCGAGGCCGATTTCGAGGCGACCATGAAACTCATCGATGATGTTGGCTATGACACCTCGTTCAGCTTTATCTACAGCGCCAGACCGGGTACACCGGCCGCGGAGCTGCCGGACAGCACACCGGAAGAGGTCAAAAAGGCGCGCCTGCACATACTGCAGACCCGCATAAGCCAGCAGGCGCAGGCAATCAGTCGGCGTATGGTCGGCGGAGTCGAGACGATTCTCGTCAGCGACGTTTCGCGCAAGGACCCGGGCCAGCTGCAGGGCCGCACAGAGAACAACCGCGTAGTCAACTTTTCCTGCTCGGACACAAGCCTGATCGGCCGGTTTGCAGATGTGGTCATCGAGCAGGCGCTGCCGAACTCCCTGCGCGGCACGCTTGCACAGGTCGAGCCAGGAATCCCGCCGCTGCATGCATTACATGGTTGACTGCGCCGGAAACGCGGTTATTCTTTTAACCTCATTCAGCGATCGCGTCTGCGCCCGGACATTTTGACTACCGATACCCCACACCCGGAACCCGTTCAGCACAGCCTCACCCTGGAACCCGATGACGCCAGATGCCTGGCCACACTTTGTGGGCAGTTCGATGCGCATTTACGACAGATAGAAACACGTCTGCGTGTTTCCATCGCCGCTCGCGGCAACCGGTTTGTGCTCTCCGGCAGCCCCGATGCCGTGGAAGCCTGTGCCGGACTGCTGGCGCATCTGTACGCAGAAGTGTGTGAAGGCATCGGGCTGACCCCCGAATCCCTGCACCTGCAGTTGCAGCAGGCCGGGCTTGAAAGCCTGAGCGAGGACGCGCGCAGCGAGCAACCGCCATCCATTGAGCCCCTGCACGTCATTCGCACGCGGCGCGGATCGATCAAGCCGCGCGGCAGGAATCAGCAAGGCTATGTGCGCACAATCAAGAACGCTGACATCAATTTCGGTATCGGTCCCGCGGGCACTGGGAAGACCTACCTCGCGGTAGCCTGTGCGGTGGAGGCGCTACTCGACGAGAGAGTGCGTTGCATCCTGCTGGTTCGTCCGGCGGTCGAGGCCGGCGAGAAACTCGGCTTTCTCCCCGGCGACCTGAGCCAGAAAGTCGACCCCTACCTGCGGCCGCTGTACGACGCGCTCTATGAAATGCTCGGCTTCGAGACCGTCAACAAATACATTGAACGCAGTGTGATCGAGGTAGCACCGCTGGCTTTCATGCGCGGGCGCACTCTTAACAATGCCTTTATCATCCTCGACGAGGCGCAAAACACCACGCGCGAACAGATGAAGATGTTTCTGACGCGTATCGGTTTCGGTTCCTCCGCCGTCATCACGGGCGATGCCACCCAGATCGATCTGCCGCGCGGTGCGCAGTCCGGCCTGACGCATGCCGCGAACATTCTTCAGGAGGTGGACGGCATCGGCTTCACCTATTTCGCCAACCGTGACGTAGTGCGCCATCCGCTGGTACAGCGCGTAGTCGAGGCCTACGATAATCACGATGCCCGCACCATGGCGATCGACAATACCCGGCGATGACCCTCACCCTGGACCTGCAGACCGCCTGTCCGGAGCCGGCGCCGGACGCAGCCGAGTTACGCCGCTGGCTTGACTGCACCCTCGCGGAGGCGGGCCACGGGCAAGACGCGGAAATCGCCATACGCATCATGGGCGAGCGCGAAATGGCAACACTGAACCGCCAGTACCGTCAGCGCGATTGCAGCACCAACGTACTTTCTTTCCCCACCGACTTCCCCGCTGGCGTCGACCTGCCGCTGCTTGGTGACATTGCGATCTGTGCACCCGTGGTACTGCGCGAGGCTCGCGAGCAGGGCAAGCCGACGGACAGCCACTGGGCACACATGACCATCCACGGCTGCCTGCACCTGCTGGGCTATGACCATATCGGCATGCGGGACGCCGCGCGCATGGAGATGCTCGAGACACGCATTCTCGCCGCTCTCGGAATCCCCTGTCCCTACACGCCAGTAATCCAGGAGGAGCATGTCGCGTCGTGAGTGACGAGCGCAACAACCCGGAAGAGGAGCGCTCCTGGCTCAGCAAGATCGGCCAGTTGTTCTCATCCGAGCCGCGCAGCCGCGAGGACCTTGAGGACGTGCTCAGCGTTGCTGCAGACAACGAGGTTATCGATGATGACGCCCGCAGCATCATCCAGGGTGCGATGGAGGTTGCCGACATGCAGGCCCGGGACATCATGGTGCCCCGGGCGCAGATGGTGGTGATCAAGGCCGAGTCGACTCTGGAGGAAATCCTGCCGCAGATTATCCGCTCGGCGCACTCGCGCTACCCGGTGATCGGCGACAACCCGGACGACATACTCGGCATCCTGCTGGCCAAGGACCTGCTGCCGCAGATCCTGCAGAAAGACAACGCGGATTTCGACATGCGCGACCTGCTGCGACAGACTGTCGTGGTGCCGGAGAGCAAACGCCTGAATGTGCTGTTGCGCGAGTTCCGCGAGAACCGCAACCACATGGCCATCGTCATCGACGAGTATGGCGGCGTAGCCGGGCTGGTGACGATCGAGGACGTGCTCGAGGAGATCGTCGGCGAGATCGAGGATGAAACTGACATCGAGGAAGACCAGCATATCCGCCGCATCAGCGACACGGACTTCTTTATCAAGGCGCTGACGCCGATCGAGGACTTCAACGCGTATTTCAAGACCGGGTTCAGTGACGAGGAATTCGACACCATCGGCGGCCTCGTGATCCATGCTTTCGGCCATATGCCGGCGCGCAACGAAGCCACGCGCATCGACGACTTCGAGTTCAAGATCATCAACGCCGACCAGCGCAAGATTCACAGCCTGCGCATGCGCCCTATCGGGGATTAGGGCCTTGACCAGCGGCGCCAGTGCCGTGGCGACTCTCCCGCGATGGCTGATTTTTATTGTCATGCCCCTGGCCGGCGCGCTACTGACGCTCTCTTTTGCGCCCTTCGGACTCTGGCCTGCCGGCATCGCAGGCTGCGCTGTCTTCGGCTACGTCCTTTGCACCTGCAGCACCGGCACCGCCTTTTTTCGCGGTTGGCTGTTTGGACTCGGTCTGTTCGGTACCGGCGCGTCCTGGGTGTATGTCAGTATTCATGTCTATGGCCGGGCCGACATCGCTCTGGCGGCACTGCTCACAGCCCTGTTCTGCGGCGGACTGGCTCTGCTGCCGGCATTGTTTGCCGGTCTTTACGTCGGCTGGGTGCGCGGATTGCCCGGCGGTATGCTGATCGGATTTCCCGCGCTCTGGGTCCTGTTCGAGTGGCTCCGCAGCTGGCTGCTCACGGGCTTCCCGTGGCTGTATCTGGGCTATGCGCACATCGACACCTGGATCGCCGGCTGGGCGCCGATTGCGGGCGTTTACGGCCTGAGCTTCCTCACCGCGTTGTCGGCCAGCTGCCTGTTCCTCGCCTGGCGCAGCCGGCGACCGGCATCTGTCGTGACCTACGCCGGCATCGTGGTGACGGTCTGGGTCGGCGGGCTCGCCCTGCGCCCGATCGAATGGGTCGTTCCGGCGAGCGAGGCGCCGCTCAGCGTGGCGCTATACCAGGCCAATATTCCCCAGGAGCGCAAGTGGGACCGGCGCTATTACGAGAGTATCCTGAAACGGTATGAGCGCGCTGTGCGCCCCATGCTCGGGCACGACATCGTGCTCTGGCCCGAGTCGGCTATTCCGCGCATCTACGACGCCGCGCGCGACTTTCTCGACCCGATTGCCCGGCGCGCCAGCCTGGCCGATTCAACCCTGATCACCGGCGTTCCCTCACGCAATGACGCAGGCGCTTTCCGCAACAGCATTGTCGCCCTGGGCCAGGGTGAGGGCATTTATCACAAACAGCGCCTGGTGCCTTTCGGCGAGTATGTGCCGCTGGAACAATGGCTGCGCGGCCTGATCGCCTTCTTCGACATGCCCATGTCGAATTTCAGCAGCGGCCCGCCCGACCAGCCACCGCTGCGCGCCGGCAGCCATCGGATTGCGCCCTACATCTGTTACGAGATTGTCTATCCCGGGCTGGTAGCCCGAGCGGCTCGACAGGCAGAAATACTGGTCACTGTCAGTAACGACACCTGGTTCGGTGCCTCCATCGGCCCCCTGCAACACCTGCAGATGGCGCGCATGCGCGCACTAGAGAACGGCCGCTATCTGCTGCGCGGAACCAACAACGGCGTCTCGGCCATTATCGACCATCGCGGAAAAATAACCGCAGAATCTGAACAGTTTGTCGAAACCACCGTCAACGGCACGGCAGAGGCTATGCTCGGCCATACGCCTTTTACCAGTCTCGGCCCCCATCCCGTGATCATAGGCTGCGCCGGCCTGCTGATTCTGATGACACTGACGCAATTCACACTGTGGCGGCGCACTCCCCGATGGCGGGCCCCCCGATGGCGGGCCCCCCGACGGCGGCCCCCCCGATAAAGTCACCGCTGTCAGCCCCGGCTTATCGCGAGCCCCGCCGATTGGTGATAAGCTCTCACGTTTTCAGTGATCTAACGGCATGCACGAGCACTACGACCCCCGGCGCGTGGAGCGCGAGGCGCAGACCTTCTGGCAGGAAAACGCCAGCTTCGCCGCCAGCGACGACTTCACGCGCGAAAAATTCTACTGCCTTTCCATGTTCCCCTACCCCAGCGGCAAACTGCACATGGGGCACGTGCGCAACTACACCATCTCGGATGTGATCGCGCGCCATCAGCGCATGCTCGGCAAGAACGTACTGCACCCCATGGGGTGGGACGCTTTCGGGCTGCCCGCCGAGAATGCGGCCATCGCCAACAGAACGGCGCCGGCGACCTGGACTTACGCCAACATCGACGACATGCGACGTCAGCTGCAGGCGCTCGGTTTCAGCTTTGACTGGTCGCGGGAAATCGCCACCTGCCACCCCGAATACTACCGCTGGGAGCAGTGGTTCTTTACCCGGCTATACGAAAAAGGCCTGGTGTACAAGAAAATGGCCACGGTGAACTGGGACCCGGTGGACCAGACAGTGCTCGCCAACGAGCAGGTCATCGACGGCTGCGGCTGGCGCTCCGGCGCCCCGATCGAGCGACGCGACATTCCCCAATGGTTCATCCGCATAACCGCCTACGCCGAAGAACTCCTGGAGGATCTGGAAAAGCTCGAGCACTGGCCGGAGCAGGTGCGCACAATGCAGCGCAATTGGATCGGCAAGAGCCGCGGCGCCAACCTGCGCTTCGTCCTCGAATCGCCCGTTGCGGGTGTCGACGCACTCGAGGTCTACACCACCCGCCCGGATACGCTGATGGGTGCGACCTACCTCAGCCTCGCCGCCAGCCACCCGGTATCCCTGGCCATGGCGGAGAAGGATCCGGACCTGGCCGCATTTATCCAGGAATGTCAGCGCGGCCCGGTCGCCGAGGCCGATCTCGCACAGCAGGAAAAGCGCGGCATGGCAACGGGTCTCATGGCCGTTCATCCGCTGACCGGTGATCGGCTGCCCGTGTGGGTAGCGAACTACGTGCTCATGGAATACGGCTCTGGAGCCATCATGGCCGTGCCCGCTCATGACCAGCGCGACTGGGAATTCGCGACGCGCTACGGTCTGCCACTGCGCGTCGTGGTCAGCGACGCCGAGGGCAATGCACCGGATATAAGCGCCGGGAGTTATACCGGGCGCGGGCGGCTGATCAACTCAGGGGAGTACGACGGTCTGGATTTTGACGCGGCCTTCGACGCCATCGCCGCGGCTCTGCAGGCGCGCGGCGCCGGAGAAGCCACCACACAGTACCGGCTGCGCGACTGGGGCGTTTCACGCCAGCGCTATTGGGGTGCACCGATTCCCATGCTCAACCTGCCGGACGGCGGCGAGATTCCTGTCCCGGACGATCGCCTGCCGGCGCTCCTGCCGGAAGACGTGGTGATGGATGGCGTCTCCTCACCCCTGAAGTCGGACCTCGAATGGCGTCAGTTCGATCTCGACGGCGTCACCTGCGAACGCGAGACCGACACCTTCGACACCTTCATGGAGTCGTCCTGGTATTACGCCCGCTTCACCTGCCCCGACCATGAAACCGGCATGCTGGACAGCGAACGCGCCAACTACTGGCTGCCGGTGGACCAGTATGTCGGTGGCATTGAACACGCCATTCTGCACCTGCTCTATGCGCGCTTCTTCCACAAGCTGATGCGCGACGAGGGACTGATCAGCTCCAGCGAACCGTTCACGCGACTGCTCACCCAGGGCATGGTGTTGAAAGACGGCGCCAAGATGTCCAAGTCCAAGGGCAACACCGTGGATCCGCAGGCCCTGATCGACGCCTACGGCGCCGATACCGTGCGCCTGTTCAGCATGTTTGCGGCGCCACCCGAGCAGTCCCTGGAGTGGTCGGATTCCGCCGTAGAGGGTGCAAATCGCTTTCTCAATCGACTCTGGCGACTGGTCAACGAGCATGTAGACCGGGGCGTCGCGCCGGCGCTGGACGTCGGCGCGCTCGGCGCGGCACAGCGCGAACTGCGCCGCAAGACCCATACCACCATAGC
>CAYFVJ010000136.1:0-7377 GCA_964346555.1 uncultured Alteromonadaceae bacterium
GGCTGGCGCTCCCCGATCTCGCCCGCATAGCGGGTGCTCATGGCACCGTCCCGGCAGCTCTTTGCCAGCGCCTTGAGGTATCCGAGCGCTGACACCCTGACCTCTCCTGCCACCCAGGCGCCGATCCACTCGTCGATGACGCGCTGTGCATCCTCTGGATCGAGCTTGCTGAGCAGGCGCAGCGCTTTTGACTGTGTCTCTTCCTGCAGCCAGTCGGGGAACAGCAGTGGCGCGTGCGTTGAGTGTTCGTTGTCCTGCGGCTGGGTGGTTGTCTGTTTAGTTGTAGTAGTTACTGAGTGTAAGTCTGTAGTAGGTAATGCTTCCGGATCTGCCGGACGCGGCGATGCCGTATCCGGCTCGACCGCTTCCGGCAAAGCCGTATGCGGTATCTCTGAAACGATGTAGGTCCCACCCCGCATGCGCCCGCGGGAATCACGTGTGGGCTCGAATGATACGTAGCCGGCGGTGCGCAGTTCCCGCAGAAGTTTGTAGATGCCGTCACGCTTCAGATCACCGCGCTTCTTCAGGTCATTCACCAGCACGCGCCAGTCATCGGGCCGCGACAGCAGGTAGGCCAGCAGCCCGCGTGCCGCCCAGGACAGGCGGCTGTCCTCGACAGCGCGTTGGTCGACAATGACGAACTGCCGGCGCCGGGCGGCTCGGCGAATCGTCTGGCTCATGCGTCATCCGCGCCGCTGATGATGCGGGCGACCTCGATAGCGGGGTAGTAGACGCGCCGGCCGATCCGGCAGCCGCAGGCTTTGAGCGCCCGGGTCCGGGCATCGCTCGGTGCACACAGGCTATAGCGCAGTCCGCCAGTGCTGCGTCCAAGCAGTTCGGCGAGCTGGGTCTGCGTCAGCAGCAGCCCGAAGCGGTCCGTGAGTTGTGCCGCGAGGTCGCCCTGCGCGGGAGTGTGATTGCCTTTCATGGCCTCTCCTTGATTGCTCTTGTGAGCGGAGAGCCAATGAAACCTCGCAATACTTGCGCGAGCCAACGATAACCAGCTCCAGCTTGGGTTCGGTTTCAGTAATCGATGCGAGGCTAATCCAAGCCTATCAGGTTCCGCTCGCTGGCAAATGAAGTGATCGTGGACGCAGTCGGCCGGCGCCATTGCGTAAGTGCGAAAGGTCTCGATGCGTGTCTGTCCGCCGCGTGCGTTTAGACCGGTAGCTTAAGTCGCCGACTCAGAGGTAGGAAGTCGCATGCTCCGAACCGGCCTCAACAAGAGTGCCTAGGCACGACAGACCAGGGTGACTGGGGACAGGTGTGCGATCGCGGTGGCGTCAATCTGATGTGTAGCGTTCCGTGAATGAACAATGAATCAGGTAGAATCATCATTCAGCAATGCATGCATCACCGCCGAGCGGTTCCAGCGCGTTGTGTTGGGGCCGATTTTTACTGGTTTTGGAATGCGGCCGTCGCGGGCCCAGGCCCAGATGGTGCAGCGATGCACCTGCAATTCCTTGCTCAGTTCCACGTCTGTTGTCCACGTCGGATTGAAGGATGTCTGCTGAGTTCCCACGTCGCGCTCCCCTATGGGTCGTTGCGTGACGTTATTCTGCAGTGTCTTCGGTTAGGGCAGAACGACAAATCCAGACGCCTACTGGCGCGGATTTATGTACCGCTCTGTCATGCGTGAGCTTGACGTACTGTTTTCGCTTAGTAGGTGCTTATGTGGGGGCTTACTATATATTAATCTTAAGTTATTGATTCTACTATGTACATGGTGCCGAAGGCGGGACTTGAACCCGCACGAGCATAGCTCACTACCCCCTCAAGATAGCGTGTCTACCAATTCCACCACTTCGGCTGCGGAAACGCATGATACAGCGCCGACTACAGTTGGGGAATGTCTCCCGACGAAGAATTTCCCGATTCCATCATCGCCGGCTCTTCCTCTTCCACCGCGGGAATATCGGAAGCCGGCGCCTGCTCCTCGGCCGGCTGCTGCTGCGACTGCTGCGGAATCACCAGGTCCATTTCATCATTGACGCGCGTGTTCTGGGTCGCGATCATCGCCAGCCCGAAACTCGTCGCAAAAAACAGCGCTGCCAGCCAGGCTGTAGCACGGGTCAGGACGTTGCCGCTGCCGTCACTGCCAAACAGAGTCTGCGATGCACCGGCTCCAAATGATGCGCCCATGTCGGCGCCCTTTCCCTGTTGCAGGAGAATCAAACCGATGATGGTGAGCGCCAGAATCAAATGCACGATCAGAACAATCTGTTCCATACTTCCTCTACTCTTGGGGCATTGGTTATTCAGGCCGCCGCCGCGGCACCAACAATGGCAGCGAACTCGTCGGCCTGTAGCGAGGCACCCCCGACTAGAGCACCATCAATATCTTCACAGGCGAACAGCGCGTGCGCGTTGTCTGCCTTGACACTCCCACCGTAAACAACACGTATCTTGTCGTCAGCGGCGTTTAGTCCCTTCAGCTGTGATCGAATAAAGGCGTGCATTTCCTGCGCTTCATCCGGCGTGGCGGTACGCCCGGTGCCGATTGCCCAGACCGGCTCGTAGGCAATCACGAGATCAGAGGTCGACGGTGCATCTGCAATGGCGCCGCGCAGTTGCTCCAATACCACGCTCTCTGCCTCACCCGACTCGCGCTCGTCGAGGGTCTCGCCTATGCAGAGCACTGGCTTGAGCCCCGCAGCCACCGCGACGGTCAATTTGGCGGCAATCAATGAAGAAGTCTCCCGGTGATACTGCCGGCGCTCCGAATGACCGATCACCACCCACTTACAGCCGATATCCGCCAGCATCGGCGCTGCCACCTCGCCAGTGTAGGCACCTTCCGGCATATGGCTGCAATCCTGCGCACCCACGCTGATGTCGCTGTTGGCGCACAGAGCCAGAACCTGCTGGAGGTAGGCATGCGGCGGTAACACCGCCACGTCAATATTGCCGGGAAATCCTGCACTGACCAGACTTTCGACCAACGTCCTGTTGGTCGCGAGGGCGCCATGCATTTTCCAGTTTCCTGCAACCAGTTTGCGTCGCATTAGCAGCACCTGGCCTGCGAAGGGCCGCAATGGTACCCAAGACGGTCGGGGCTGACAATAGCGCAGCTCATGCGCTGATACAGCTCTCGACGGTGTTCGCGAGCCGGCTGCACAGGGACGCGACGTGATGGGCATCGCGACCCTCGACCATCACCCGCACGACCGGCTCCGTGCCGGACGGTCGCAGCAGTACGCGTCCGTCGCTGCCCAGAACGGTCTCGATCTCGGCAACCGCCGCGGCAATCGCCGGATAATCACCGATATCGCATTTCTCGTGCAGGCGGACATTGAGCATAGTCTGGGGCATGCGGGTCATGCCGGCCGCCAATTCGGACAGAGGCATGTCGGCTTGAACGAGGGCGCGCAGCACCTGTAATGACGACACAATACCGTCGCCGGTCGTCGTCACATCGGCGCAGATGATATGCCCCGAAGACTCACCCCCCAGCTGCCACCTCTCGGTTTCCATAAGCTCGCGCACATAGCGATCGCCCACCTTTGCGCGCTTGAACTGCAGTCCGAGTTCGGTGAGCGCGAGCTCCAGCCCGAGATTGGACATGAGAGTACCTATCACGCCCGCGTCGCTGACGCCCGTCTGCACACGGTGCTGCGCGATGACGTAAAGCAGCTCGTCGCCATCGACAACCTCGCCGCGCTCATCCACAAAAAGCACGCGGTCGCCATCGCCATCATAGGCTATACCCAGATCTGCACCACTTTCACGCACGAGATTGCAGATGGCCCGCATATCAGTTGAGCCCACTGCTTCGTTGATATTGAACCCATCCGGCTGCACACCAATCGCAGTGACTTCTGCACCCAGCTCACTCAACACGCTAGGTGCGATGCTGTAAGTCGCACCGTTGGCACAGTCAATTGCGACCCGCAGGCCGCGCAGACTGAATCCCTCGGGTACCGTGGACTTACAGAATTCTATGTAACGTCCCGCCGCGTCCACTACACGCTGTACTTTGCCGATATCCCGCGAGTTCACCGTGACCAGCGGACGCTCCAGCTCCGCCTCGATTTCCAGCTCTATTGCGTCCGGCAGCTTGGCACCGCTGGCGGAAAAGAACTTGATGCCGTTATCGTAGAAAGGGTTGTGTGATGCGCTGATAACGATACCGGCATCAGCATTGTGGGAGCGGGTCATGAGGGACACCGCGGGGGTCGGCATCGGTCCCAGCAGCTTCACATCCACACCTGCCGCCACCAGACCGGCCTCCAATGCCGATTCAAACATGTAGCCCGAGACCCGGGTGTCCTTGCCGATAATGACGGAGCAGCGGCCCGCTGAACCGGCGTGGCGCGTGAATACTTGTCCGCAGGCCCAGCCGAGCTTGAGCATAAAGTCCGGCGTGACAGGCGTGTCACCCACCTGTCCGCGAATCCCATCGGTACCAAAGTAGCGTTTCTGCATCGTCACTCCATTGTTTTCAGCGCCGTCCACATCGCTAAAGCATCAGCGGTCGCCGCAACGTCGTGCACCCTTACGAGGCGGGCACCACGCTGCACGGCGAGTAGCGCCAACGCGACGCTCGCCGGCAGTCGCTCATCGACACGTCGACCTATCAGGCTCGCGATCATCGACTTGCGGGACAGCCCGACCATCAATGGCAGACCATACTGCGCCAGTCGCGGCAAGCCCGCCAGCAACTGCAGATTGTGCGCCACCGACTTGCCAAAGCCAAACCCGGGATCCAGGATCAATCGCTCATGTACGATACCCACCTCGACGCAGGCCGCGATACGCTGCTGCAGAAACGCCATGACCTCATCCACCACGTCGTTGTACCGCGGCGCTGACTGCATGGTCATCGGTGTCCCCTGCATGTGCATGAGGCAGACAGGCAGCCCGCTGTCGCCGGCCGCCTGTAGCGCCCCGTCGCGCGATAGCGCGCGCACGTCATTGAGCATGCCGGCGCCGAGAGCCGCCGCCTCACGCATAAGACGTGGCGAGCTGGTATCCACCGAGATCACGGCATCCACCGAGTCGGCGAGTTTTTCTACTACCGGCAGAACGCGATCCAGTTCAGCCTGCTGACTCACCGGCTCCGCCCCGGGACGGGTCGACTCACCACCGACGTCGATAATCGCAGCGCCTGCCTTCACCATGGACTCGGCTGCGGCGATGGCTGCAGACACATCGAGGCGGCCATCCGCATACACGCGGCCACCATCCGAGAAGGAATCCGGCGTAGTGTTGAGCACACCCATAATAACGGGGGCGTCAAGAGAGAGAAAACGGCCGGCACATTGCAGTGCCGGCCGGGGAGGGCTAGTGCTGTTCACACCGGCGCAGCTGTGCGAGCAGAATCAGTGCTCGCCGGCTGGGCCACCGATGGGGCTGGCAGTCTTGTCGGCATCATCGGTCTCGACTTCATCACTTGCGCCGGCTTTGCCGCTGGGGCCGTCCTGGTTACTTCCCCAATCCCTGGGCTCACGCGGCTGACGACCCGCCATGATATCGTCGATCTGCTCTGCGTCGATTGTTTCGTAAAGCATGAGCGCTTCGGCCATCGTGTACAGCTTTTTGACGTTATCTTCCAGCAGCGTCTGGGCTGTCTGGTAGCAATCGTCGATGATACGACGAACTTCGGCGTCAATATTTTTTGCCGTTTCATCCGACATCGCTTGCTGTGACTGGCCGCGACCAAAGTACGGATCATCGCTACCCTCGTCATACATCAGCGGTCCCATTTTATCCGACAGCCCCCACTGGGTAACCATCTTGCGGGCAATCTGGGTGGCACGCTGTATATCATTCGAGGCACCGGTGGTGATGCCGTCTTTACCGAGAGTCATCTCCTCTGCGATACGTCCGCCGAACAGACTGCAGATCTGACTGATAATGTGTCTGCGGCTGTGGCTGTAACGATCCTCTTCCGGCAGGAACATGGTAACGCCAAGCGCCCTGCCACGCGGGATGATACTGACCTTGTAGACGGGGTCATGCTCGGGCACCAGACGTCCGACAATGGCGTGTCCGGATTCGTGGAATGCCGTGTTGCGCTTTTCCGCCTCAGACATAACCATGGATTTGCGCTCGGCGCCCATCATGATTTTGTCCTTGGCCAGTTCAAACTGGGTCATGCCCACCGTACGTATCCCGGCACGAGCGGCAAACAGCGCGGCTTCATTGACCAGATTTGCAAGGTCTGCACCGGAAAAACCGGGTGTGCCGCGAGCAATCTTGGAGGCTTCAACATCCTCTGCCAGGGGCACCTTGCGCATATGCACTTTGAGAATCTGCTCGCGACCGCGGATGTCCGGCAGGCCGACCGCTACCTGCCGATCAAAGCGGCCGGGGCGCAACAGTGCCGGGTCGAGCACGTCGGGACGGTTGGTCGCAGCGATCACGATAACGCCGTCGTTGATTTCAAAGCCGTCCATCTCGACCAGCAGCTGGTTCAGCGTCTGCTCGCGCTCGTCGTTACCACCGCCCATGCCGGCGCCACGGTGACGTCCGACGGCATCAATTTCGTCAATGAAGATAATGCAGGGCGCCTGCTTCTTGGCCTGCTCAAACATATCGCGCACGCGCGAAGCACCGACGCCGACAAACATTTCCACGAAATCCGAGCCGGATATGGAGAAAAACGGCACCTTGGCCTCGCCGGCAATCGCCTTTGCCAGCAAAGTCTTGCCGGAACCGGGCTCTCCCGCCATGAGCACACCGCGGGGGATTCGTCCGCCGAGCTTCTGGAAACGGCTGGGATCGCGCAGGAACTCCACCAGTTCCTGCACGTCTTCCTTGGCTTCATCGACGCCGGCCACATCGGCAAAGGTCGTCGTGATCTGATCGTCACTCATCAGACGCGCTTTGCTCTTGCCGAAACTCATCGGGCCGCCGCGCCCACCGGCACCGCCCTGCATCTGACGCATGAAAAACATGAACACCGCGATGATGATCAGGATCGGGAAGCTGGCGACCAGGAGCTGAGTCCAGACGCTCTGCTGCTCCGGCTCCCGGCCCTCGACTTCGACATTGTGCACCAGAAGATCATCCATCAACTTGGGATCATCAACCATGGGGCGCGTCGTCTCGAAGCGGGACCCGTCGTTCCGGGTCCCCATGATCGTGACGCCGTCAATCACGACTTTCGAGACCTGGTCCCGATTGACCTCCTCGATGAACTCGGAGTACACCATACGCTCAGTCGGTGTCTGCATATTGAAATTGTTGAAGATCGACAGTAATACTGCGGCGATCACCAACCAGAGAAGTAGATTTTTTGCCATATCGTTCAATGCTGCTTCCTCACTAGTCCAGTGTCAGAAAACCGAGCGGGACAGCCCCTTTCAGCCAAATTTAAGCAACAGTATAGCGCAAGTTGGCCGGAACAGGTTCCAGCGCTTTAACACCATAATC
>CAYFVJ010000137.1:0-7351 GCA_964346555.1 uncultured Alteromonadaceae bacterium
ACTCGACGCCTCATGCTTGCTCTTGCGGCGGCGATGCAGCGTTCGGCCCCGATGACACTGCAACCGCTCACCGTTTGGCGCCTGCTGGCAGCCTGCGCGGATTTGCGTCGCGGCGCGGCGCCCGGCACTACGTCGGCGGCACTGCTCGGAACAGAGCTGTACGACAGCCAGGCAGTCTGCAACGCTACCGGATGGCGTCCGCGCCAGCGGTTCGAGGATGTCGCGCCGGCCATCGTGCGCGCCGCGGCGGCCGACGCCGCGGCGGCCGGGTGAAGGGTACACTGCTGCTATTTCCGCTAGCGCTGCTGGTGTCCCTCGCACTGTGCGCCATCTACGGTCGCTGTGCCGCGGCGGCCGGCTGGCTGGCTCAACCGGAAACGCGCAGTTCGCATCGCCAGCCCACCGTCAGCGGCGCCGGCGTCGCTGTCATCGCCACCCTGTTGCTGGTGTTCGCGGCCTCAGGCCCGCCACTGACGCAGCCCGCACTGACTCTCCTGGCTTGCGCCGCGTTCCTCTCGTTGTTGGGTCTGTGCGATGACCTTCTCCACCTGAGCGTCGGTCTGCGCCTGTCGCTATACGCGGTCGCCGCGGTATCGACCGTCGGCGTACTGATGGAGCCGGCGGCAGGGGGCACGAACTGGCTACTGGCTGGCGTCGCCGCCGCCGGGATCCTCGCCTTCAGCAACCTTTTCAATTTCATGGACGGTATCGACGGGCTGGCGGCGCTGCAGGCAGTCTGTGCCGCCAGCGTGCTCGCCCTGTCGGCGTGGGTCTGGCAGGCGGACAGCTGGTATATAGCGCTGTGCTGGTCGTTGGCGGGTGGCTTTACCGGTTTTCTTTTCTTCAACCGGCCGGTGGCGCGTCTTTTTATGGGAGATGCCGGCAGCATTCCCACCGGCTACCTGCTGGGGTCCCTCGTCGTAGCTGGGTGGTACCTTGAGGGTATTCCCGCGTTTATCGGGTTGATTCTTGTCGCGCTGTTCGTTTCGGACGCTGTGACCACGCTACTCTTCCGTGCCAGTCGGCGGGAATCACTGACGCAGGCTCATCGCCAGCACCTGTATCAGCGCCTGGCGCTGCGCTGGCAGTCCCATAGTCGGGTAGACGCGGTATTCCTTCTGGTGCAATGGCTCTGGCTGACACCCCTGGCTCTTATTGCGACCCTGCACCCCGCGCTTGGCGCGCACCTTTGCGTCGTCGCCTATCTGCCACTGCTTGGTACCATGGTCATATTGCGGCGAATGCAGTAACATCCGCGGCAGTGCCGCAGCGCATAAAAACGTGCTGAAATGTCGCGTAGCTATGTGTTGCGGCACCGGACCGGCCCCAAAACAAACAATGCCGGCGGGCGCCCCAACCAGCGCGGAGTGACAACTTGTTAAAGAAAGCAGCGATGCGCGTTCTGCAGGCTGGCGCCGATACATGGCGCAGTTTGCGCGAAGCCACGGAGAGGCTTGTGGAGCTGCCACGCAACATCAAGCAGGCGATGGTGCTGCTGGCAGACATGTGTTTCGTGGCGGCTTCAATGTGGGTGGCCGTTGCCTATCCGGCGGGCATTACCTCAGTTCATCTCGGCACGGTAGAAATTGCCTGCGCTTTACTGACACTCCTCGCCAGCGCCATCATATTCCTGCGTTTGGGCCTGTATCGCGCCGTCATCCGCTTTATGGGTCAGCAGGCCATCTGGGCCATCATTACCGCCGTCAGTTACTCCACGCTTGTGCTGGGCGCCGCGGTATTCTTCACCCGCGCCGACGTCCCCAGGACCCTGCCCTTCGTGTACTGGGCCCTGGCAATGTTCAGCATCGGCGGTTCACGTCTGGTTGTGCGCGCCTATTACCAGGCCAAGCTGCGCTCCAGTTCCAAGAATGTATTGATCTACGGTGCCGGCGAATCGGGGCGCCAGTTACTGACAGCGCTACACCACGGTGAGCAGTATCGGGTTGTGGCATTCGTCGATGATGATCCGCATGCCCAGCACTCGGTGATCAATGGTCTGCAGGTGGTCAAGCCCGGCGAGATCGAGCGCCTGATACAGGAACACAGCATTACCCAGGTTCTGCTCGCGATTCCCTCAGCCACCCATGATCGCCGCCGCGAGATTATCAACTCGCTGGTCGGCCTGCCGGTGCATGTGCGCACCGTACCCAAGATCAATGAACTCGTATCCGGCATTGCCAGTGTCACCCAGATCCAGGATATCGACCTCGACGACCTGCTCGGCCGCGATCCGGTGCCGCCACATCCCGAATTGATGGACCGCTGTATCACCGACAAGGTCGTGATGGTCACGGGCGCCGGCGGATCCATCGGTGCCGAACTCTGCCGGCAGATACTTGCCGCCGGGCCGAAAGAACTGATTCTTCTCGATAACTCGGAATTTGCGCTCTACCGCATTGAGCGTGAGCTGAAGGAGAGCCAGACGCAGGGCGGGCGTTATACACAGATGGCCTGTCTGCTAGGGTCCGTGCGCGACCAGAGGCGCCTCGAAACCATATTCCGCACTTTCTCGGTACAGACCGTATATCACGCGGCGGCCTACAAGCATGTCCCGATGGTCGAGTACAACGTGGCCGAGGGAGTCGCCAACAACGTATTCGGCACCTGGCAGGCGGCGGAGGCCGCGCGCAAGGCGCGCGTCGAGACCTTTGTCCTTATCTCCACCGACAAGGCGGTGCGGCCTATCAATATCATGGGGGCATCCAAGCGCTTCGCTGAACTTATCCTTCAGGGACTGGCACAGGAAGACACGCACACGCGTTTCTGCATGGTCCGCTTCGGCAACGTTCTCGGGTCCTCCGGGTCGGTGGTTCCCCTGTTTCGCGAACAGATCGAGAACGGCGGCCCGGTGACCGTGACGCATCCGGAGGTGTCGCGCTACTTCATGAGTATTCAGGAAGCGGCGCAGCTGGTGCTGCAGGCCGGTGCGATGGGTACGGGTGGCGATGTGTTTGTGCTGGATATGGGCGAGCCGGTGCAGATTGTCGATCTCGCCAAGCGCATGATTCGCCTCTCGGGCTACGAGGTGGGTAGTCGCACGCCCTCACGCGGCGGCCTCGATATCGAGTTCATCGGCCTGCGCCCCGGCGAAAAACTGCATGAAGAGCTGCTTCTGGGTACCTCGGTCAGCGGTACAGGACATCCGATGATCATGCGGGCAGAGGAAGAAAGCCTGAGTTATGAGGCAGTGATGCAGGCACTCAGGGATCTGACAGCCTGCTGTGAGCGACTCGACTGCCGTGGCATTATCGAAATTCTGGCGCTGGCGGTCAGCGGCTTCGCCCGCCACGAGATACGCCATGACCATATCTGGGTGAAGCAGGGCGGCGCCGGACGTCGCGTGATGTCGTTACCTGAGATCGGCGATTCCAACGTGAAACCGCTGTTTACCGGTTGAATCCGAAAGTCCCTGGCCGCGTCGTTGGCGGATCGGGCTGCTACGCTAGAATGAGGAGGCGAATGGCCGATTTCGATGTCTTCAATGGCGATGCCGATGGCATCTGTGCCCTACTGCAGCTGCGCCAGGCCGAACCGCGCGATGATGCGACGCTGATCACCGGGGTAAAGCGCGACATAGCGCTGCTGGACCGCGTCAGCGCCGCCCCCGGAGATCGCGTCTGTGTGCTGGATGTCTCGCTCGACAAGAACCGGCATGCGCTATCCCGGGTGCTGGATGCGGGTGCTTCCGTCTGGTACTGCGATCATCATTACGCTGGTGAGCTCCCCGCGACAGAGGCGCTGGAAACCCATATCAATACCGAGCCGACGGTGTGCACCAGCCTTCTGGTCAATGGTTATCTCGCGGGTGCCGGTCGTGTCTGGGCGGTTGTTGGCACGTTCGGCGACAACCTGCGCGAGAGTGCGCAGCGCCTTGCGCGTCCGCTGCAGCTGTCCTCGGCGACTCTCGATGAGCTTGAGAATCTGGGCATCTACATCAATTACAACGGTTACGGGTCCGACCTGGCCGAGTTACATTTTCACCCGGGTGACCTCTATCGGGAGTTGTTGCCCTATCCCGACCCGCAGGCGTTCATGCGCGATAATCGTGATACCTTCGAAAAACTCGAGGGTGGCTATCACGAGGATCTGGCGGCGGCGCGAGCAATTCAGCCCGAGCACGCCGATGCAGCCGCCGCAGTCCTGCTGCTTCCCGATGCACCCTGGGCGCGTCGGGTCAGCGGTGTGTACGGCAACGTATTGGCCAACGAATACCCGGATCGGGCCCACGCGGTGGTCACCGAAAAGCCGGGTGGTGGCCTGCTGGTGAGCGTGCGCGCGCCGCTTTCCAATCGCACGGGCGCCGACGTGTTCTGTCGGCAGTATCCCACGGGCGGTGGACGCTCGGCGGCAGCCGGCATCAACGATCTCGCCGCGGATCAGCTGTCTGGCTTCGTGGCGTCGTTTGCGGCATTTTACAAAAATATTCATTGACGGCGAGGTGATCGTGCACCGTCTGGCCCATCCCGGCTTTGTTTTCGGGCTGCTGCTTACCGTCGCCCTGCCAACCCTGGCAGCACCGCCGCCATCGCTGATGCAACGGGCTGGCATGCCAGCAGCCACCCAGACAGAGCCCGCACTGAGCGCTACCGCGATTATTCAGCGCGCACATGATGCCGCCGGCGGCGCCACCTTTGTCCGCCCCGGCAGCCTGTTTCTGGAAGGCTACAACATTATCCGCGGTGCCGATGGCGAGGAGTCCCTGTGGGACCGCTACGCCATGTGGCGGGTATTTGCCGACGACAAGACCGGCGCGCCAAGTGCCGATGGCAGGGTACGCATCGAGGCCTGGCAGGAGGGACGGCTGGCACTCCTCATTGCCTATGACGGAGAGGTTACCTCTGATCTGAACGGGCCGGTCGAGGACCAGTCAGCGAACGCGCTGTGGTCCAACAATTCCGGCTTAGGCGCCATCCGTAATGCCCTCGACGCCGGCTGGCAGCAGGTGCGCCGTCCCGATGACATGATCGATGGTCAGCTGGCATATTTCATTGAGCTCACCGACCCGAGTGGTGGCCAGACCCTGTTCGGGATCCGCCAGCGCGACTTTGCCATTCTGTACGTCGGCTTTCAGACGCCGCGCGGCTGGCATGAGCGACGCTATTCGCGCTTCTTCAGTAAGCCCGGCACGGACTGGGTCCAGGCCGGACGGGTGCGTCTGTTCTACAATGGCGTTAAAAAGAACGAGGCGATCTGGACGGACTTTCGCATCGGCGAACCAATGGATCCGGGCTTTTTCAGTATCACCGACGAACCGGCCACGCCGAGCTGGGAGTGATGCTGTCGTCGTGAGTGTTGAGCTGCATCCGCGCCTGGTCGGCAATCAACACCTTCTCGGGCGCTGTGACGACGCCTGGCTGCACCCGGTATGGGGCAGCTCCGGTTCCGGTGAACGTTACGGCGATGCCGCGCTGGAAATATTGCGGCGCTTGCTGCAGACTTCCGGCGGCCCGCCGCGTGAGGATTGAATGCCGCGCCTTGCCCGACGCATGCGCACTTCACAGACCATATGAGGAACCACACGTGAAAGAGCTGTACGCCGAACACCCCGCCATGTTTAAGAACAACCCGCTAGGTTTCATCCTAGCTGTTATCCTTATTGTGGTCGGCGTAGGCATTATTATTCTCCTGTGGTGGTATCTGCAGACCAAGTCGTCAAAGCTCACGGTGTTCGAGAACGAAATCCTGTTCGAGAAGGGCTTGCTGAGCAAGGAGCGTTCCGAGGTCAGTATCACCATTGTGCGCACTGTGAGGATCAAACAGTCATTCTTCAACCGCATCTTCGGCGTTGGTACGGTTGAGATCTTTACGGCGGGCGACACGCCCGAGATTGTCGCCAAGGGTATGCCGGACCCCAACCGCATCCGCGAGCTGATAAAGATGGGCCAGCAGGGCGCCTGAGCGTGGTAGGGGAAACCGACGATCGGGACAAGGCCGAGTCGCGACGGCTCGCGGTCGTGCTGGTGGCGCTGGTTGCGATGGTCGGCCTTGGCGCGCTGCTGATGTTGCCCTCTCTGGGCACCATCGCCGCGGTGCACTTTGAGCCCGGTCTCGGCCTGCGCGATGCCGCGGTAATCGCGTTCTTTACCACGGCGATACTGTTTCTTGTTTTTGCTGTCGCTGCGGGAGACGGTCTGCTCGGTGAACTGCAGTTCATGCTCGGCGGTTTTTTTATGTTCTTTCTTGTAATCTGGTTGCTGATCGCCTGGGTGTTCTGAGTGCGGCAGCGAACGTCCTGGCGCTCACGGTGCCGGTATGCAGTATTTGTGGTGTAACGCTTCAAGTTCTTTCAGCAGGGGTTTTTCCAGCACAGTGTCGATGCTTTCGATGTTCGCATGCAGCTGCTCCAGCGTGGTCGCTCCAATAATATTTGCCGTGGTGAATTGCCGCGTATTCACGAACGCCAGGGCCATCTGCGCCGGATCCAGGTCGTACTCCCGCGCCAGCTCCACGTACGCCCGCGTTGCGGCCTCGGCCTCGGCCGATCCGTAGCGGGAAAAGCGCTCGAACAGAGTCAGGCGCGAATCCGCCGGCCGCGCCCCATCGAGGTACTTGCCGCTGAGCATACCGAAGGCCAGCGGTGAGTAGGCGAGCAAGCCGACCTGTTCGCGGATGGCGATCTCTGCAAGCCCCACCTCGAAGGAGCGGTTGAGCAGGTTGTAGGGATTCTGGATGCTGACGATGCGCGGCATATTTTTCTCCCTCGCCAGCCTGAGATATTCCAGCACGCCCCAGGGCGTTTCATTGGAAATACCGATGTGGCGGACTTTCCCCGCCTGCACGAGTTCGCCGAGTGCCGACAGCGTCTCCTCGATGGCGATACCGTCATCCTCGCTGTGGCGATAACCCAGGCGACCGAAAAAATTGGTGCTCCGCTCTGGCCAGTGTACCTGGTAGAGATCGACATAATCCGTCTGCAGGCGCGCAAGAGAAGCATCTATTGCCTGGAAGATCTGCTCCCGGCTGAGTCGCGGCCCGTCCCGCAGGTGATCGACACCACTGTTGGCATCGCCCCGACCCGAGACCTTGGTCGCCAGTACGATCTCGTTGCGCCTGCCGCTGCTTGCCAGCCAGTGACCGATATGGCGCTCGGTCTCGCCCTGGGTTTCGGCCCGCGGAGGTACCGGATACATCTCGGCGGTGTCGATGAAATTCACCCCACGAGAGAGGGCGTAATCCAGTTGTGCCGCCGCCTCGCCGGCCGTGTTCTGTTGACCGTAGGTCATGCTGCCCAGGCAGATCACGCTGACGTCGATATCGGTCTGGCCCAGCTTTCGGTATTGCATTGAGTGACTCCCTGTTGATGTTTGGCGATTACCAGGAGCCTGTCGGACTTAGGCTCATCTGCTGCGGC